>JBDLQG010000047.1:0-18299 GCA_039800705.1 Pseudomonadota bacterium | reverse complement strand
CGATATCATCAAACGCCGTAAAACTGTTGGCGTTACTGGGTGAATTGTCAGGATAAATAGTTAAAAGACTCATTTTTTGGCCATCCTCTATGATATTTATGCTTGCAGCTCGCAGGCGAATAGAAAATCTAAGGCTTCAAGATAGGATAATGATT
This sequence comes from Pseudomonadota bacterium, assembly GCA_039800705.1. Lineage (GTDB taxonomy): Bacteria > Pseudomonadota > Gammaproteobacteria > Methylococcales > Methylomonadaceae > UBA10906. The sequence continues at coordinate 18,144 of JBDLQG010000047.1, read as the reverse complement.
CAGAAACACTGGCGCCCCAAGTATATAAACCATGACCTGCAATCAAATACGCATAAATATCATCATGTGTATTCATATACCCTTCAACCTCTTCGGCTAATTGTGTCATATTTTGATTGTTGGGAAAAATGGGGACAACGATACTACTTTCATGCGTGGTAATACCACTAAATGCTTTGAGTAATTCGTAATGTTTAAGTAATACTTTTTTCTTATTTTTGAGTGAAATGACGGTGCTATTGAGCGAATGTGGATGCAGCACACATTGAATATCAAGAAAACGTTGATAGAGTTGAACGTGTAGCAAACTCTCAGCAGAGGGGACTTTTCCATCAAGTGGTTTACCAAGCGGGTCAGTGAGCATGATATCAGCTCTTTGCAAATGGCCTTTGTGTTTTCCAGAGACGGTCATCGCAATGGTGCCATCGGATAAACGTGCGGAAAAATTTCCACTTGTAGCTGGAACCCAGCCTTTGCTATCAATAACTTTGCCTGCGTCAATTAGCTCATCGGCACGTTGATAAAATTCTTCGGTATAGGCGTAGTTATTCATTTTAACGTAAACTCAAAATAGAGAAATAAAAATCAATGGTCTTTTTGCCATTCTTTTGAATGAATTCAATACGTCATTCAATCGTTTAGTTCGACACTGCATGACGTTCATTTTTTATGTCATGTCAGCGCAACAATTCACACTCATTTTTTATCAACAAAAAACATAAATTCAAAATGTGATGATAAGAGATGTAAAATGCTATTTTAACAGTTTAAATTTATAGCACTATTGATTTAAATGTAAATCGACTTATAGTCAGCCATTCAAAACCAAATTTTAGGAATTTTCATGAAGCATTTTCAATTATCTTTTCTTATTGCAGCGTTGTGTTTAAGCGCCGCTTTTTATTGGAGCGGAATCGCAGGCGTAATGATTGCGTTAATTCTTGGCGTGTTAGAAGTGAGCTTGTCTTTTGATAATGCAGTTGTCAATGCCTCAATTCTCAAACGTATGGATGAGCGCTGGCAGCGGTATTTTTTAACATGGGGGATTTTAGTGGCTGTATTTGGCATGCGATTAATTTTTCCGATTGCAATTGTTGTTTTTGCAACAGGGATTGATTTTGTCAGTGTGGCACAAATGGCGCTGCATGATCCGCTGACATATTCGATGCATCTCAACGCGTCACACGTTCAAATTGCCGCATTTGGGGGTATGTTCTTGTTAATGGTTTTCTTTTCGTTTTTATTTGATAAAGACCGTGAACTGCATTGGCTTGGATATTTAGAAAGAAAAATTGCTACGTTTGGAAAATTAGAGTCGATTGAAATTATTTTTGCCTTAGCTATTTTGCTCGGGATGCAACAATTTGTCGCGCAAGAAGAACGTTTAACAGCTATCACAGCGGGTGTTGCTGGCGTGATTTTGTATGTTATTGTGGGAAGTTTATCGGCACTTTTTGAAAACGAAGAAGAAGGCGAAGAAGTCTCAATGGCTATTAAACGCGGCAGTATGATGAGTTTTATTTATTTAGAAATTTTAGATGCGTCATTCTCGTTTGATGGCGTTATTGGCGCGTTTGCTATCACGCAAGACGTGGTAATTATTATGTTGGGTCTTGCTATTGGTGCGATGTTTGTAAGGAGTTTGACAGTGTATTTAGTGCGTCAAGGCACACTCGATGAATATGTCTTTTTAGAACATGGTGCGCATTATGCAATTGGTGCACTTGCCGGTATCATGTTGGCAAGTATGCAATACGAAATTCCAGAAGTGGTGACGGGCTTAATTGGCGCAACATTCATTGGTTTATCGGTTATTTCATCCATTCTTTACAAACGTAAACATGCAACGGTTTAAACATTTATTATGTCAGATATTCAAAAAGCATTAATTGAGTTAAAAGATTATATAAGCCATGAAATTATTGGGCAGGATGTATTAGTTGAACGGATGCTCATTGGATTACTTGCAGATGGGCATATTTTAGTTGAAGGTGCGCCTGGTTTGGCCAAAACACGGGCTATTAACGTTCTAAGTCGTGGAATTGAAGGGGATTTTCATCGTGTACAATTCACCCCTGATTTATTGCCAGCTGATTTAACGGGTACTGAAATTTATCGTCCCCAACAAGGTACATTTGAATTTCAAAAAGGCCCTTTATTCCATAATTTAATTTTAGCCGATGAAATCAACCGCTCACCGGCTAAAGTGCAAGCCGCGTTGCTTGAAGCAATGGCTGAGCGACAAATTACGGTTGGACAGGCGACCTATCCATTGCCTGAACTTTTTATGGTCATGGCAACCCAAAACCCTATTGAGCAAGAAGGAACTTATCCACTTCCAGAAGCACAATTAGATCGTTTTTTACTTCAGGTGAAAGTGGATTATCCAAACGCTGCGCATGAAAAAACGATTCTGCGACTTGTTCGTGCCGAAGCTAAGCGGGGTGGGCAAACGATTAAAAAATTATTCAAACCCATTACGCAAGCGACGTTATTTGCCGCACGACATGCTGTATTAGATTTACATCTTTCCGATGCACTAGAAGATTATTTGTTGCAAATAATTTTGGCTACTCGTCACCCAAAAGCTTACGGGGAAGATTTAGCGAGTTGGTTACAATATGGGGCAAGTCCTCGTGCAAGTATCGCGCTTGATCGTTGCGCACGCGCTAAAGCATGGTTAGCGCAGCGCGATTATGTTGCACCAGAAGATATTCAAGAAATGGCTTTTGATGTACTACGTCATCGCCTCATTTTATCTTATGAAGCAGAAGCAGAAGGCGTGACAACCGATGATGTGATTAAAATTTTACTTGAGCGTATTGCGGTTCCTTAAGCTAATCATGCAAACATGAATATAAAAAAGCCCAGTAATGACGATACGTTGCTGGGCTTTTTTCTTTTAGAACACTCACCAATCAGTGGTGACTGCTTTTGCCTTTGATAGCGCTGATGATTTTTTCGACATACCTGTCAATGGCAGATTCACCATGATTTTCGTGGTGCTCAAAATCACCAAAAGGCGGCCTTGCGCCATCTCTAGTATATTGATAAATAAAATAGCCAAGCGGTGCAAAAGCAATACCTGCAATCACTAACATGAAAAATGAAATTTCAATGATAGTCCCCATAAATCCCCCTTATAATAATTATTGTTTTTAGGTGAAAGTGGATATTACACCGTTTTTTTCAATAGATAAATGGGGGATTTATTGTTTTTTTACCGAATTCTAAAAAAACTTACAGAAGACGGTATTCAGCAGAGCGTGCGTGTGCCGTTAAGCTTTCACCACGCGCAAGCGTTGACGCTATTTTTCCAAGGGTATTGGCACCCGCTGCCGAACAATTAATCAAACTCGAACGTTTTTGAAAATCATAAACACCTAGTGGTGATGAAAACCGCGCCGTACTTGATGTAGGGAGAACGTGATTAGGGCCAGCACAATAATCACCTAATGCTTCGGCTGTGTAGCGTCCCATGAATATAGCACCCGCATGGCGAATGTGCTCACAGAGACTTTCAGGATGTTCAACAGAAAGCTCCAAATGTTCTGGCGCAATAATATTGGATACTTGCGCGGCTTGTTCTAAATTTTCAACCAGAATTAACGCACCACGCGTTGTCAATGACGTGCGAATGATCTCCGCACGTTCCATTGTGGGTAGAAGGGTGTTGATGCTTTGTTCAACAGCCTCGAGATAGGCGGCATCATCGCTAATTAAAATCGATTGTGCATTTTCATCGTGTTCAGCTTGCGAGAACAAATCCATTGCAATCCAGTCAGGATTGGTTTTGCCATCACAAATAATCAAAATTTCTGACGGTCCAGCAATCATATCGATGCCCACTTGACCAAACACCAATTTTTTAGCAGTAGCGACATAAATATTGCCCGGACCGACAATTTTAGCGACCGCTGGAATCGTTTCTGTACCGTAAGCCAATGCGGCGACAGCTTGCGCTCCACCAATAGTAAATACGCGATCAACACCTGCTAAATAGGCCGCTGCTAATACTAATTCATTGGTCTCGCCGTGCGGCGTGGGTACCACCATAATGAGTTCGGGAACACCTGCCACTTTTGCTGGAATAGCATTCATGAGTACCGATGAAGGGTAAGCGGCTTTGCCACCGGGCACATATAAGCCGACGCGATCAAGTGGCGTTACTTTTTGGCCTAATACGGTGCCATCGGCCTCGGTATGCTGCCAAGATGCCATTTTTTGGTGTTCCGCATAACTGCGAATACGCGCTGCTGCAAGCTCTAAAGCGTGAGCTTGGTCAGCAGATAAATTATCCCATGCTGCTTTTAATGTTGAGGAGGCGAGTTCTAAGTCATTTGCATGGGTAATGGCGCAATGATCAAAACGGTTTGTGTATTCGATAACGGCTTCGTCACCCTTTTTGCGAACGTTGCTAATAATATCGAGAACCTGTTGATGAATAGTGAAATCGTCAGTTTCGTCCCATGCAAGTAATTGCGTTAATTGCGCATTGAAATTTGCGTCACTTGCGCTGAGTTTTTGAATGCGGATGTTGCTCATAATATTTAAATGCCAGAAGGTTTTAAGAGTTATTTTCAATCAATATTTGTTCAAACTGTGCGAGCAGTGCGGCAATCGCCGCATTTTTCATTTTCATCGCGGCTTTATTGACAACAAGACGTGAGCTGATATTCATGATTAATTCACGTGGTTCTAAATGATTTGCTCGAAGCGTGTTACCCGTATCAACGAGGTCAACAATGCAATCTGCAAGCCCAACCAAAGGCGCAAGTTCCATCGAGCCATACAATTTAATAATCTCAGCTTGAATGCCTAAGCTAGCAAAATATTGCTCCGCGATAGTGACATATTTTGTTGCAACGCGAACACGCCCTGAAATGGGAGGCGCATCTTTATGCGCAGCAGTCATCAATTTGCAGCAAGCGATATTTAAATCGATGGGCTCATATAAATTCTCAGATCCATGTTCGAGCAGTACGTCCTTACCGGCAATGCCAAAATCTGCCGCGCCGTATTCGACAAACGTCGGAACATCAGTAGCGCGAATAATAATTAACTGCACATCCTCGCGCGTCGTAGGTAAAATTAATTTACGGCTCGTTTCAGGATTATCGATAGGCTCAATACCCATTTTTGCAAGTAACGGCAAGGCTTCTTCATAGATACGGCCTTTAGAAACAGCTATGGTAATCATGTCGTTATGCTCACTTAGGTACACGGCGAATTGTTGCGCCGAGTTGTGTAAGCTTTTCTTCAATATGATCGTAACCACGATCAATATGATAAATACGGTCAACGGTGGTGTCACCTTCTGCGACTAAAGCAGCAATCACTAAACTCGCCGATGCACGTAAATCTGTTGCCATAACGGGGGCTCCTGTTAATTTTTCAACACCTGTGCAAATTGCGGTATTGGATTCTAAACGAATATCCGCCCCCATACGCTGCAATTCATGGACGTGCATAAAGCGATTTTCAAAAACGGTTTCCGTCACAATGCCAACGCCTTCCGCTATCGCATTTAATGCGCAAAATTGTGCTTGCATGTCTGTTGGAAATGCGGGGTAGGGCAGTGTGCGCAGTGAAACGGCTTTAGGGCGTTTACCGTGCATATCAAGTGAAATCCAATCTTCACCCGTGTTGATTTCAGCGCCTGCTTCTTCCAATTTAGCGAGTACCGCATCAAGTAAGTCAGGGCGTGTATCTTTTAATCGAACACTGCCACCTGTAATCGCCGCTGCGATTAAGTACGTACCGGTTTCAATTCGGTCAGGTAAAATGTCGTAATGAATACTGGTTTCACCCAATTTTTCCACACCTTCAATGATAAGTACATCCGTACCGATACCGGTAATTTTGGCGCCCATAGCATTGAGGAAATTTGCTAAATCGGTAACTTCAGGTTCTTTTGCGGCATTTTCCATTATAGTTGTGCCTTCGGCTAATACAGCGGCCATTAACAAATTTTCTGTACCGGTAACAGTAATTTGCTCAAGGATCAAACGGCAACCTTTTAGTCGTTTTGCTTTTGCGTGAATAAATCCACCTTCAAGTGAAATTTCCGCACCCATTTGAATTAAACCGTTGATATGTATATCGACGGGTCGTGAACCAATAGCACAGCCACCGGGAAGCGATACACGTGCTTCACCAAAACGCGCTAATAAAGGGCCTAATACCAGAATGGAGGCACGCATGGTGCGGACTAATTCATAAGGGGCTTCAAAGCTATTAATTGAACTGGCGTCAACTTGAATGTTCATTTTTTCATTAACGGTCAACTTCACGCCCATGCGACCGAGCAATTCCATCGTTGTGGTAATATCGTGTAAATGCGGAACATTTCCCACGCTTACAGGGGCGTGCGAGAGCAGTGTTGCGGCTAAAATAGGTAATGCGGCATTTTTTGCACCGGAAATACGCAATTCGCCAGAAAGACGTGCGCCACCTGTAATGATTAGTTTATCCATAAATTTTAGTTTTTTTTTTGTAATTCGAGTGAAAAATAGGGTGCTTTATCTAAGCCAGTGAGCTTAGCTAAATTGAGCAACTGATTAGGTATATTTTTAAAATGTAATCGTAAGCGTTGAGCGCGTGTTTGTTTTATCCACTCAATCATTAACGCAAGGCCTGCGCTATCAGTATTGGTGACTTGCGCTAAGTCTAAAATAATATTGTCGCTTCCTTGCTTAATGAAAGGAGGGTTATCGATAATTTTTTTGTGAATCCCTGCAAAAGTCAAGTCACCATGAATTAACCAGCGTCCATTACCTTTTGAAATGAGGCTTAATTTATGCGTCATTTTTTGCCACTGCCTTTTTTGTCATCACCGCCTTTTTTTTCTTCAGCGGATTTAAACAAAAATTGCCCCAATGCTTTTTCTAAAATGATGGCTGAGTTGGTGATTTCGATTTTGCTTCCATTTTTTAAATAGTCGTCAGAGCCACCACCATCCAAACTGACGTATTGCTCACCGAGCAAACCAGCGGTAAAAACACTCGCTGAACTGTCATCGGGTAATGTTTTATATTGCGCGTCAATATCCATTTTCACAACGGATTCGTAAGTTTTTGGGTCAAAGGTAATCGATTTCACGCTACCAATTTTCACACCAGCGGCAGAAACAGCCGATTTCACTTTTAAGCCACCAGAATTTGAAAAACGTGCTGTCACTTCAAACGTTTTGCCATGCGAAAATGAACTCAAATTACTGACATGTAAACCGAGAAAAAACAAACTAGCAATCCCGCTGGCAACAAAGAGTCCCACTAAGGTGTCTTGAGTTTTGTTGTGTGGCATACCTTAATTATCTCCAAACATAAGCGCAGTCAAAATAAAATCTAATCCTAAAATACTAAATGCTGAATTGACAACCGTTCGTGTTGTGGCACGACTGACGCCTTCAGCTGTTGGAATGCAATCATAGCCTTCAAACAAAGCAATCCATGTGGTAACAAAGCCGAAAATGATGCTCTTAATCACGCCATTAATAATATCTTTTTGAAAGTCCAAGTTAGCTTGCATTTGCGACCAATAAGCGCCGTCGTCAACACCGAGAAGTCCTGTACCCACTAATTGTCCACCAATGACACCAATGCAGCTAAACAAGGCGGCGAGTAGCGGCATGGATAAAAAGCCAGCTAAGAATCGCGGTGAAATAATGCGTTTAATGGGATCAATGGCCATCATTTCCATGCCTGATAATTGCTCAGTTGCTTTCATCAACCCAATTTCTGCTGTCAGAGCAGAGCCAGCGCGTCCTGCAAACAGTAATGCAGTAACCACGGGGCCAAGTTCGCGCACAAGCGACGCGGCCACCATCACGCCAAGCGTTTCCTCTGCACCAAAGCGAGAGAGGATGTAAAATCCTTGTAAACCGAGCACCATGCCAACAAATAAGCCGGAAATGCTAATAATGAGAAAGGATAAGACACCTACAGAATGTAACTGCTTTAGCAGTAAGCGTGGGCGAACGAGAACGCTCGAAATACCCGCAAGCAAGTGCACTAAAAAATAACTCCCGCGCCCAAGTTTAGTAAAACTCGAACGTGTGCTTGCACCTAAATACTGAAAGAATTCCATTATGAATACCTTTTACGTTTTGTTGTTCTATCACTAGGTGGTCGTTGACGAGAAAATGGCAATTTTTCAGAGTGCAATAAATCATCCATATAATTTTTGGCAGGATAGTGAAAATGGACGGGGCCGTCTGCTGCGCCATTCATGAATTGCTGTACCCACAAAGAGGGGGAATCGAAAATTTCTTTTGGTGTACCTTGACCAATCACTTTGCCTTCTGAGAGTACATAAATATAGTCAGCAATAGCGGCAGTTTCTCGTACATCATGTGAAACAATAATGCTCGTTAACCCTAATGTTGTATTTAATGATTTAATTAAATGCACCAACGCACCCATTGAAATAGGGTCTTGACCTGTAAAGGGCTCATCGTAAAGTATCATCATTGGGTCAAGGGCAATGGCTCTAGCTAATGCAACGCGCCGTGCCATCCCGCCTGATAATTCATTTGGCATTAAATCACGTGCGCCACGTAATCCGACTGCCTCCAACTTCATTAAAACAAGTGTGCGAATCATTGATTCGGGTAAATGTGTATGCTCACGCAAAGGATAAGCTACGTTTTCAAACACACTGATATCTGTGAGTAATGCACCGCTTTGAAATAGCATACCCATACGTTTGCGCAATGCGTATAAATCATCGTGTTTTAGATGATGTATATTGCGCCCATTTACCATCACATTACCATGAGTAGGGAAAAGTTGTCCTCCAATCAATTTTAAAAGCGTGGTCTTGCCGGTTCCGCTTGGTCCCATAATAGCAGTGACTTTGCCGCGTTCAAATTCTAATGAAATGTCATCAAAAATTTTTTTTTCACCGCGTGAAAATGTGAGGTTGTGAACGGTAACTAAACTATCTTGAGTGGGAACGTGATTATCCATCCGTGTTTTTATCAATGTATGTTGAGTGAATTAAAAAAGGTTAAACAATACGCTTATTATCTATGATGTCCTTATTCTCTATTACTCGATGTAGCTAAGTCAAACTATTGTGTAATTTCGTCGCTAAAGCGTCAAGTTAGTACGATAATTTTTAGTTTTCATCACATAATTGACGATAAGCACTTCAAATGCAGTGCATTCTAATGGTATATTGACAGGAATAAAAATAAAAAAAGTGTAGTATTAACTTAGGAGAGTTCTTATGATTGATGAACGTGTTGATAAGTCCAAGCGACAGTTCCTGACAACAGCTTTAACTGTTGTGGGGGCTGTGGGCAGTGGCTATTTGGCAGTTCCCTTTTTATCGCAAATGCAGCCAAGTGTGAAAGCGATGGCGGCAGGTGCACCCGTTGAAGTGGACATTAGCAAAATAGAAGAAGGGCAATTAATTCGCGTTGCTTGGCGAGGTAAGCCTGTGTGGATTTTACAGCGTTCACCGGAAGTATTAAAAACATTGACCACGTTGGATGGTGAATTGCGTGACCCGCAATCGATGGAATCCAGTCAGCCTGATTCAAGCAAAAATGCTTCACGCTCTTTAAAGCCTGAAATTTTTGTGGCGGTGGGTTTGTGTACGCATTTGGGTTGTTCACCAACGTTCCGCCCAGAAGTGGCACCGCATGATTTAGGTGAAAATTGGAAAGGCGGCTTTTTCTGTCCATGCCATGGTTCGTGGTTTGATTTAGCGGGGCGCGTTTATAAAGGTGTTCCAGCACCAACTAATTTGGAAGTACCGCCTTATCGTTATGTAAATGATACGCAGATTATTATTGGCGAAGCAGAAGGAAAAAGCGCATGAATATTAAACCTTCCCGTTTGAGACTTTGCGGTAATTGGGTGCTTGAGCGCTTTCCATTAGCGAAAGTTTGGAATGAACACATGGCGCATTACTACGCGCCTAAAAATTTCAATTTTTGGTATTTTTTTGGTTCACTTGCGTTACTGGTTTTAGTTAATCAGTTTGTGACGGGTATTTTACTTACCATGAATTATAAGCCTGATGCAAAACTTGCGTTTGATTCTGTTGAATATATTATGCGAGACGTGAATTGGGGATGGCTTGTGCGTTATATGCACTCGACGGGGGCTTCTGCCTTTTTTATAGTGATTTATTTGCACATGTTTCGCGGTTTGCTTTACGGTTCGTTTAAACAACCGCGTGAGTTAATTTGGATTTTTGGCATGTTGCTGTTTGTTGCACTGATGGCGGAAGCTTTTATGGGGTATTTATTACCTTGGGGGCAAATGTCGTATTGGGGTGCGCAAGTGATTATTTCACTTTTTAGTGCTATCCCCGTTATCGGTGACGAACTTTCTTTATGGGTGCGCGGCGACTATGTGGTATCGGATGCAACACTGAATCGCTTCTTTGCTTTTCATGTTATTGCTGTACCTTTAGTGCTGGTCTTATTAGTGTTTATGCACATTGTTGCATTGCATGAAGTGGGATCAAATAATCCTGATGGCGTCGACATCAAAAAATCGAAAGATCCTTGGGGACATCCTGTTGATGGGATTCCATTTCATCCATACTACACAGTAAAAGACGTCGTTGGTGTTGCCGTATTTTTGCTCTTTTTTGCGACAGTTATTTTTTATATGCCAGAAATGGGTGGGTACTTTTTGGAAGCAGCGAATTTTATTCCTGCTGATCCAATGAAAACACCAGAGCATATCGCCCCTGTTTGGTATTTCACGCCTTTCTATTCGATTTTGCGTGCGATTCCTGACAAATTTGCGGGCGTTATTGGCATGGGTGGTGCGATTGTTGTTCTATTCTTACTGCCTTGGCTTGATCGCGGTAAAGTGAAATCTATTCGCTACCGTGGCGGTATTTATAAAAAAGCGTTGATGTTATTTGTCATTAGTTTCCTTGCGCTTGGGTATCTTGGTACGCAACCTGTTACGCCTTTAGCAACAACGATGGCAAGAATTTTTACTGCTATTTATTTTGGCTTTTTCTTACTTATGCCAATTTATACAAGATGGGAAAAATTCAAACCTGTACCGAATCATTTGGTTTTAGATCCTACGTTAGAAGAACGTATTCCCGCGTTGATTGCGTTGTGGAATGAAGTAACTGAAATGAAATCAATTGACGCAGGCAATGGCGCGGCAATGAAAAGACGCTTTAATGCGACAGGCACAAAAAATGTTCTTATTCGTTTCGCGAAATATTTGAAAGAGAGTCTGGATTAATTATGAAAAAATTACTTTCACTATTGTTATTACTCCTGTCTTCACATATTTACGCCTCATCAAGCATTGAATTGCAGGACGCAGATATTGATTTATCAGATAAAATATCACTTCAACGCGGCGCGAAACATTTTGTGACGTATTGCCTTGGTTGCCATTCTGCTAAACATATTCGTTATTTACGGATTGCAGTGGATTTAGGATTAGACGAAAAACATGTCTTAAATGATATTGCACCTGAAGGGGCGGGTATTTATGAGCAGTTGCATAGCGCGATGAATCAACACGATGCTGAAAAATGGTTTGGTATTCAACCACCTGATTTATCACTCATTGCGCGTTCACGCGGTGCGGATTGGCTTTATACTTATCTTAAAGGGTTTTATGTAGATAAAAATAAACCTTTTGGCGTCAATAATATCGTGTATGAAGATGTTAGTATGCCTAACCCCCTTTGGCAATTACAAGGTGAACAAACGCCTGTTTATGTCACGCACGGTGAACAAAAAACAATTGAAAAATTGGTGAGTTCAGGACAAGGCACGCAAACTCCCGAAGAATTTGATCGAACTGTGAATGATTTAGTTAATTTCTTAGTCTATGTTGGTGAGCCAGTTCAATTAGAACGGCAACAATTAGGCAAATATGTTATATTTTTCTTACTTATTTTCTTAGTAATTGCATATTTACTGAAAAAAGAATACTGGAAAGATGTTCATTAGGCATTAAAATGGGGCGGTGAAGCGTATACTCACCGCCCAGTCGATGACTCAATCGTGTATAATCCAACCTGTTTTTAAGCTATGTTCTTAAAAATTAGGTTATTTTTGTGACCAATATAGCTGCCCGTAAATCTGTGATGATTCTTTACTCTTCTCCCAATTGCGCCATGAGCCATTGTGCTCGTTTAGTTTTACAAGAAAAAGGCATTACTGCCGATATTGAATATTATGATACCGAAAATCCGCCAAAAGAATTATTGAAGGAGAACCCGAGTGGTGTTTCTCCAACGTTAATTGAGCGTGATTTAGTGCTTTATGAATCGCGGATTATTATGGAGTATTTGGATGAGCGTTTTCCGCATCCACCACTCCATCAAATGGACCCCGTTTCACGAGCTAACGCACGTATGTTAATTAAAAAAATTGATCAAGAATGGTATCAATTGCTTCATGACGTGCTTTACACTGGTGAAAAAAAATCAGCAAAAGCGAAAAAAATGTTGCGTGAGAGTTTGTTAAGTTCAGCGCCTATTTTCGCAGCACGCCCTTATTTTATGACGGATGAATTTTCGTTAATTGATTGTGTTGTCACACCGCTGCTTTGGCGTATGCCTAGCGTCGGTATTGATTTGAGTTCAGCGCAAGATGATGTTATTAATAAATACGCGCAGCGTATGTTTAATCGTCCTGCGTTTAGACGTAGCCTCAGTGAAGTTGAAAAAGACATGGCGGAATTGCCGCGATGACACATTTAAAGCCTTATTTAATCCGTGCAATTTATGAGTGGATTTTGGATAATGAATTCACGCCGCATTTGTTAGTAGATGCAAATCATCAAGATGCTATGGTTCCCGAGCAATTTGTTCAAGATGGGCAAATTGTATTAAATGTTCGGCCTGCTGCAATTGATGCGTTATCACTTGGTAATGAAGCAATCGAATTTAATACGCGCTTTAATGGAAAATCAACATACATTTATGTGCCTGTTGGTGCTGTCATGGCGATATACGCTAAAGAAAACGGCAAAGGAATGGTGTTTGAAGCGGAAGAATCTCAAAGCGATGAACCGCCACCACCCGTTGTTGAAGAAACACCTAAAAAGGCAAAACCTAATTTGCGTGTTCTTAAATAATATTTAGTTTCAACATAAAAAGGCCAATGTTTTCATTGGCCTTTTTTTATCATCGCCTACTTTGGTTGGCAAAAACAAGCTAATAGCGTAATTTATCATGTCGGTTCATACACATTTTGACAGTTTTTTACTTGTAATATGACAGAAACTTATCTGCTTTTGACCTATTTTTTCCCCCTATGAATAAAAAAATAATCTGTTTAGCTTTAGGCACTTTTTTAGGTATAGCACATGCTGAAAATGTGTTTATTACCCTTGAAAAAGATAATGCGCTGGCCATTGTCAATCCTGTTGATGGAACGTTAACAAAAACAGTACCTATTGGTAAACGCCCACGTGGCATTGCGTTTAGCCCTGATTATAAGCAGCTGTATGTGGCAACCAGCGATGACAACACCATTAAAGTGTTCGATGCACATGATAGTTTAGTGACCGTCATAGATTTAGCGAAAAAGAAAGTCATCAAACAAATTAAAGTAGGCGTTGAGCCAGAAGGCATTACGGTGAGTCCCGATAACAAGTGGCTAATTAGTGCGTCGGAAACGACGAATATGGTGCATTGGATTGACGTCAAGACACAAGAAATTGTGGATAATACGTTGGTTGATCCACGGCCACGTTTTGTCACGTTCACACCCGATAGTCAGCAACTCTGGGTGACGTCAGAAATGGCGGGGAATTTGATGGTGTTAGATGCAAATACAAAACAAGCGATAAAAACTATTAATTTTTCTATTCAAGGTGTGACGAATGAAAAAATTCAGCCTGTTGGCATCGTGATTGATAAAAATCGTACACGCGCTTACGTGGCATTAGGTCCTGCAAATCGCGTTGCTGTGGTTAATGCGCAAACGCTAGAAGTTGAGAAATATTTACTCGTTGGGTCGCGTGTTTGGAATTTGGCTTTTTCGCCTGATCAAAAACGCTTATACACGACAAATGGCGTTAGTAATGATATGTCTATGATTGATTTAGAGTCGCAAACGGTGACAAAATCGGTTGGCGTTGGTACCTATCCTTGGGGCGTGGCGGTGAAACCGTGAATACTTTAGACAAAATAGCGTTAGTTGTTGAAAACCTGACGTTTTCTTATGGCGCAAAAAAAGCGTTAAATAATGTTAGTTTTCAGATTCAAGCGGGTGAATGTACCTTATTATTGGGTGAAAATGGTGCGGGAAAAAGTACGCTCTTTTCATTGATTACCAATTTATATAATACGCATGAAGGGCATATTGAATTATGTGGTTTTGATATTCAAAAACAAGCTAGGCAAGCGCTTGCAAAACTGGGGGTTGTATTTCAACAAACAACACTTGATATGGATTTATCTGTGATGCAAAATTTGCTTTACCACACCGCACTGCATGGTATGTCCAGAAAGCTAGCTAATTTGCGTATTCAAGAAGAATTAGAGCGTTTGCAGATGTATGAGCGTCGCAACGAAAAAGTACGTCAGCTTAACGGTGGGCATAAACGGCGCGTGGAAATTGCTCGCGCACTATTGCATAAGCCCGCGTTACTTTTACTTGATGAGCCAACAGTAGGGCTTGATATTCCAAGTCGCAAAGGGATTGTTGATTATGTTCATCAATTAGTGAAAGATGAAAATATTGCCGTGCTTTGGGCGAGTCATTTAATGGATGAAGTCTATCTTGAAGATCATGTGATTATTTTGCATCAAGGGCAGATAAAAGAGAAGGGTATGGTTCAAGAGGTGTTAAGTGCAACGCAATCAATCAGTGTTGCTGATGCGTTTGCTTTGTTAACAAAATCATAGAATGAAAAAGGCGTGTATTTCTACCCTTTAGCCACTGTATTATTGATACCTAAAATCGGTGCGTTGCTTTTAAAAATAGCCCAGATTTTTGAGCCGACGTGTAATTTTAATTGTTCAATTTCTTGCTCTGATAGCGATACGGTTAAGGTTTCTCCACCAACGAGCAATAAGATGGCTTTCGCGTCGATTTCGTTTTGATGTAGTGACAGAACGGTTCCATGTAGGTGGTTTTGAGCTGAAAAATTTGATATGTCATTGTCATTGATTAACGTTATATCCGAATCATTGATTAATAAAACTGCGTCTAAATCCACGGCTAAATTCAATTCATTGCCAGCGGCGCAGCTAAACGTTGTAGTTATTTTTTCGCCACTTTTGAGTATCACATCTGCTTCCATATTCACTGCGCCCATGCGCAGAGCTGATATTTTGCCAAATAGTTGATTATTTGCACTAGTTTTGACGACTAGACGTTGCATAAGTATTACCAAGTCAGGATCATTGGCAATATCGGCATTAAGTTGCTTTAGAAATTGTTGATGTTGTTGCCGTAAACGTAAAAAGAGTGAAATTAACGATTTCCCTGCATCCGTTAAATAACTTCCTCCGCCTTTAGTTCCGCCAACCGCTGTGGATACAATTGTTTTAGGTGATACGGTATTCACACGTTCAATAATTTGCCACGCGCCTTTGTAGCTAAGTCCAACTTGTTTGGCTGCTTGATTGAGTGATCCAGTTTGATCAATGGCATTGAGTAAATTGATGATGCGGCTATCTAAAATGCCCGCCAAACGTAAATCACTTTCTAGCCAGATAGGTTCCATTTGAGTTTTTATTGTCATTGTATTTGATTAAACTTAGGAAATAGTGACATTTAATGTATTATATTACGCAAAATAAGACAACTGGTCGTATCATAAATGCTATGATTGACCCAAGTACTGCTGAATAAAAATATAAGGACGAGCTTAGTCTGGCCATATGCACATACTCGAAATCAATTGAACTATTTGGTTGGTTTTGAGCATTTCAACATCCCAAGCGTTTTTATGAATGCGTGTAATGAATCACGTCATCATTTTTTAATTCAAAGTGGAAACAGAAATCATGATATTCAATTCTGATCTCATTTCTTTTACGGCTAGTGTGGCGTTTATTTTAATATACTATTTATATTTAAAGCTAAAGCACAATCCAGAACAGTCGAATGTTCATACGTTCAATGCCCAAATCAGAAAACAATGGGTATATAAAATAATGGGTAACGACAGCTTGAGTATAGTCGCTATTCAAACATTGCGTAATTCTGTGATAGCTGCTAATTTTATGGCTTCAACTTCAATATTATTAATAATGGGTGCATTAAATTTAGGTGATAAAACGAAGCAACTCCAATTACTACTCCCTTTTAACGATATTATTTCAGTGAGCTCTGCCGATACTTGGCAATTCAAATTAGGATTGTTGCTACTAAATTTTGCTTTTGCTTTTTATTGTTTTTCAATGGCGACTCGATTTTTTAATCATGTTGGTTATATGATTAGTCTTCCGGTTGATAATAATTTAATTAAACAAACTAGCGCATATTTAAATAAGGCGGGAAGTTATTATTCTTTGGGCATCCGTACATTCTTTTTTAGCATTCCAATTATTCTGTGGTTTTTTAATCCTTATTTTTTAATGCTGGGAACGTTGATATTAATTGCATGGTTGGCAGCGTTAAACAAAGTGCCTTTATGACAAGTCAGAAAATAGTCGTAACTCATTGATCTGCAATTTCATATTAAATTACCTCAATAAAGGGTATTTTGTGTTTTTATGTCGTCTTACCTGGTATGTGGTATGATGGATTTTTTAACCCTTTAAACCACTACCCGATAATTTTAACTGCCACACAGAATGTAACTAGACTAAAAAATAAATTTATTTTTTTATCAAATATGCGAAAATATAAAACCTTTTGTATTTCAACGCCAAATTAAATAGCGCTTATGATTTATCGCATCACATTGCTAATTTTATTGATTATGCTCAGTAAATTTTCTGTAGCTGTAGCAGATAATTTAGATGTGGCTAAAATCGATCAAGCATCTATTTCGCTCACTTCCTATTTAGGAATTTTAGAAGATACCAGCCAAACGTTAACGTTAGCCGACGTTTTGCAAGAAGATATCAAATTCAAAACAGATTTGCCTTCAAGCGAGTCGATCAATTTTTCTTATACAAAATCCGCTTATTGGTTGCGTTTGGTTGTAAAAAATAATAGTGACAAGACGATTGAAAAAATTCTTGATATTGCGCACCCACTTCTTGCAACTGTTGATTTTTATTGGCAGATAGGGGATAAAAATTATCAGACTATTCATACTGGTTATTCTCGACCTTTAGAGAATCGTGCTTATAAAAGTCGTATTTTTGTGTTTCCATTGCAGCTCCAAGCAAATAGTCAAAATACCATTTATTTAAGAATTGCATCACCTAACGCAATGTTCATTCCGGCACATTTATGGGAACCTATTGCCTTTTATCAACATGACCGTGATGATTACGTTTTTCAATCAATGTATATAGGTCTTGTCATCGCTATGGCGATGTTTTGTTTAGCGCTGGCACTCACCTTAAAAGAGTTTGATTACTTTCTTTATGTTGCGATGATCGTTCTATTCGCAATGGGCGTTATTGCCCACCGTGGCTTGGGATCAGAGTATATTTGGCAACAAATACCTTGGTTGACGCAAACGGGTTCGTTATTATTTGGCACTCTCACGATAGCGGTGGAATTGCTGTTTATTCGCAGAATGTTGCAAGCACCTATTTTGCTACCAACGATGGATTGTATTTTTAAATTGCTTATTGGATTGCATTTATTGGTTGCTTTTCTACTTTTATGGACATTTTCCATCGCCAAGTTTGTCGTCATTATTTTTGCTATCTCCTCTGTATTTGTGTTAATTGTGATTACAGTAGGGGTATTCAAAAGACAACGTAATGCCTATTTCTTATGCGCTGGTTTCTCAATATTAGCCATCAGCATTATTATCAATCTATTACATGTTTTTGCCGTCATGCCAACTAATTTTTATACTGTCAATAGTATTCAAATTGGTTCTGCGTTTGAATTATTGTTTTTTACACTGCTTTTAACAGATCGTTATCAAACGATTAAACAAGAAAAACAAAATGCTAGAGATGATTTAATCACTGAGAAAAATGAACGGCAACAAATTGAATTATTAAAACAAATGTATTTTCAACATCACTTCGCAATTGATAAAGCGGCTATTT
>JBDLQG010000046.1:0-14163 GCA_039800705.1 Pseudomonadota bacterium | reverse complement strand
GTTTTAAAACAGCGCTGTACATTGCCCATGCAGCACTGTTTGTTTCAGAGGTTTCACTATAGGTTCCTGTTAAATTGAGTGACGTTCCTTTGTCATTGCTTGTCCATGTTGCACCTGCAAGTCCACCCCAGTTGCCAAGTTGTTTATCAAAACCACCATCCCAGCCACCAAATTGACTACCTGTCAACGCACCACCAACAACAGACCAATTTGAGTCAACTGAGTAGTTTAATAAAATGCCTGTGTGTGTGAATGGTTCGCCAAATTGCATGGTATAAGCGTGTGAATAAAAGAAATTATCTGGAGCAGGAACAGTTTCATAGCCAATTGGTGTGTAAAAATGGCCAGCTTTAATATTTAAACCATTTCCAATTGGGGCATAAATTTCTGCGTATGCTTGTGGCATAGCTAAATCATAAAAACGGCTTTTATCTTCGCCGTGACCTAAAAGGTTTAAATCCCAATGGCCTGAAAGTGCACCATAAGACTGTGTAAAGTAAGCATCTGTGCCGAACATTGTTTCAAATCGTCCGCCAAAATCCCAACTTGTTCCTTCTGTTGCAACAGCACGTTGAATGAATAAATTTAATTGATTAAGCTGGAATTCACTGTCACGGTCGCCAAAAGTGACGGGGCCATTGAAACCATTTGACGGATCTGTTGCGTTATAAGTAATGCCGGCGTTTGCCCAGCCACCTACTACAATGCCGTTGTTTTTTAGCCACGAAACTTCATTAACATCTTTTCCGGTGACATCTGAAATCATGCCAGCGTTGACGTTTGCAGCTGCACCAATAAGCAGTAAACTGCTTGCAACACCTTGTATTGTTCGGTAATTATTGCGTTTTTTAAGTGTTTTCATTTTTGTTATTTCCAATGTTGAGTGAGTGTTTATTATTTAACAAGCAGGTATTATGCCAGTATTTCATAAACAACAAAAACAAATAGTTAATGTTTTTAAACCAGATAGTTGCTGAAAAAACGCACCATAATGTTGCATAAGAACACGCTTTTGTTTTATTTTAGTGCAGAGGATAAAAACAGAGCTTTTCATACGTTATTTTTTAGTGGCTAACACCTTTAAAAAAATGTTATCGTTAACGTGGTTGTGATTAAACACCGATTTTAATTTTCATTCCATTTAGGAGACGCTTTAAATGTCTGTAGCAAACGTACTTAAAATGATTAAAGACAACGATGTGAAATTCGTTGATTTCCGTTTTTGTGATACTCGTGGCAAAGAACAACACGTTACTTTCCCCGCTCACACTATCGATGAAGATACCTTTGAAGAAGGTAATATGTTTGACGGTTCGTCAATTGCTGGCTGGAAACATATTAACGAATCTGACATGATTTTAATGCCTGATCCTACAACAGCTGTAATGGATCCTTTCTTTGATGACAATACGCTTATCTTGCGTTGCGATATTATCGAGCCACGTGATATGAAGGGCTACGAACGTGATCCGCGCTCATTAGCTAAACGTGCTGAACAATATTTACAATCAACAGGGATTGCTGATACAGCATTCTTTGGTCCAGAAAACGAATTCTTCATTTTTGATGATGTTCGTTGGGGTGCGGATATGAGCGGTACGTTCTACAAAATTGATTCTGAAGAAGCAGGATGGAATGCTGAAAAAGTCTATCCAGATGGCAACACTGGTCACCGTCCTGGTGTGAAAGGTGGCTATTTCCCAGTGCCTCCAGTTGATTCATTCCAAGACATGCGCTCTGCAATGTGTCAAACATTAGAAGCAATGGGTCAAGTGACCGAAGTTCACCATCACGAAGTGGCAACCGCTGGTCAATGTGAAATTGGTGTGCGATTTAACACATTAGTCAAAAAAGCGGATGAAGTATTAGGACTTAAATACGTTGTGGCAAATATTGCACATGCTTACGGCAAAACAGCGACTTTCATGCCTAAACCTTTAGTTGGTGATAACGGTAGCGGTATGCACGTTCACCAATCATTAGCAAAAAATGGCGTTAACTTGTTCACAGGTGATTTATACGGCGGTTTGTCTGAAACGGCGTTATTTTACATCGGTGGTATTATTAAACACGCAAAAGCGCTTAACGCGTTTACCAACGCATCAACCAACAGTTATAAACGTTTAGTTCCAGGTTTTGAAGCACCTGTTATGTTAGCTTATTCAGCACGTAACCGTTCTGCATCAATTCGTATTCCTTTTGTTAACAATCCAAAAGGTCGTCGTATTGAAGTGCGTTTCCCTGACTCAACAGCAAATCCTTACTTAGCATTCTCTGCAATGCTTATGGCAGGTCTTGATGGGATTCAAAATAAAATCCACCCAGGTGAAGCAATGGACAAAGATTTGTATGACTTGCCACCTGAAGAAGAAAAAAATATTCCACAAGTTTGCCACGCATTTGATCAAGCATTAGACGCATTAGACAAAGATCGTGAGTTCTTAACTAAAGGCGGTGTATTTACTAATGACGTAATTGATGGCTACATTAAATTGAAAATGGAAGAAGTGACACGTCTGCGTATGAGCACACATCCTGTTGAATACGACATGTACTACAGTTTGTAATTAAAAACTTCGGTTTTTTATGAAACAAAAAGAACGCCCCATTAATGGGGCGTTTTTTTTATCGTCTTATTTACTTTTTAATAGCAAAGTTTAGAGTATTTATGCAGAATAAAAGAACATCCATTGCCGATGATAACGCTACCCAAAATATCGATAACGCACTGACTATTTCCAAAGAGGCTGCCGAATTTTTTAATCAAGCAAATGCCTATTTTCGAGATTTTTTATGGAAGGAAGCAGAGGAAAAATACCAAGAAGTATTACAGATTGAGCCAACACTTGAAATTGCTGCGTTGCAATTAGCGCGTTGCGCGGTAAATCGAGGCGACGAGACTGCTGCGCGTCTTTATTTCGAAGCATTGCTACGTGCTTTTCCGCAAAATTACAGTGCGTGGCTTGAAGCTGGACATTTATGTCGTCGTCAAGGCGTTCCCCAACAAGCCATAGCAAGCTATGAGCGTGCCATTTCGGTCAATCCTGAGCGTTTTGAAGCGCATATTGCGTTAGCGCGAATGCTTGAAGACAATGGGCATTTTGATTTTGCTGCTCAGGAATATCATCGCGCGTTAGCCACTGGTGGCGTGGCTCGCACTTATTTTATTCATTGGTCAATGGCTAAATACCGTTTAGAGCGCGGCGATGCGAGTAGAGCGCTTGAATCCATGCGCCAAGCCTTGCTTGTGACCCGTTTAATGCAAGAGTCATTACTTGATAATGAACGCGCAGAATTACAAATTGATTTAGCCGCTATTATGATGCGTCTTGGTATGACGCAAGAAGCTCATCGCGCCTTTGAGCGTGCGAGTATTGCAACAGAAGAAAAGACATTAGTGCGTTTAGCGGAACTCTCTTTTCAATTCAATTTATGGCAAGAGGCGCAAGATGTACTCAAGCGTAATGTTGAACTGCATCCGCACAGTGCCAATGCGCATTGGAATTTGGCGCATTCGTACGCGGAATCTTGGCAAATGGAAGAAGCCTTAGCAGAACTTGAAAAAGCTGAGGCAATTGAGCCGCAATCAGGTGCGTTGTCTATGCGGGCATCGATTGCTGGAAGAATAGGGGATGCAGATACTGCCTTAACGCTTTATCGTCAACTTGCCGAAAGTGAAACTATTTACTCAGCAATGCGCTCAAGTACCGCTATGAGTTCGCTTTATAGTGATAAATTAAGTGCGCAAGAAGTAGCAAATTTACACACTGAACTTTTTACACCACTTGGCGAAAACGCGCGAAAAATAGCGTCATTTAAAAATGATCGTAGCGCAAAACGTCGCTTAAAAATTGGTTTTATGACTGCCGATTTTCATCATCAACACCCCGTTAACATTTTTATGCAGCCAATTTTAGCGCGTTTAGATGCGAAACAATTTGATGTGACGATTTATTTCACGGGCGTATCTTATGATGAGCAAACGTATTTAGCGAAAACGCGCGTTGCACAGTGGGTTGAGGTGACAACGTTTAGTGATGCACATTTAACGCGACGTATTGAAGCGGATGAAATTGATATTTTAATTGATTTATCGGGTCATACGAGTATGCAGCGCATGAATGTCTTTGCGCAACGAGCAGCACCCGTTCAAGCGACTTATTTAGGGTATCCTGCCTCAACGGGCGTACCTAATATAGATTGGTTGATTGCTGATTATGTGGTTGCACCTAAAGACCATGATTCGCTGTACTCTGAGAAAGTCATGCGTCTACCCAATACGGTTTTTTGTTATGCACCAGAAGTCGATTATCCTTATCCCGACTATACAACACAGCATGAAAAACGCCAATTGACGTTTGGTTCATTCAATAATGTGCCTAAATTAACACCACATACTATCAAGTTATGGGCGGCAATTTTAAATGAAATTCCTAATTCGCGTTTAGTGTTAAAAGCCCCAAGCTTTAAAGACAGCAGCGCAATTAACGTTTTTACTGAGCGTTTTATTGCAGAAGGTGTCGATGCGTCGCGCCTAGAATTCCGTGGCCCTGTCGGCTTGACTGAGATGATGGCGGAATATGCTGATATTGATATCGCACTCGATCCCGTTCCCTATAACGGCGGTACAACGACTCTGCAAGCAATGTGGATGGGTGTCCCTGTCATTGTAAAAACAGGCAATCATTTTGTGTCGCGTATGGGAGCAAGTTTTATGACAGCAGCGGGGTTAAAAAAATGGGTTGCTGAGAATGATGCCGATTATTTACGCATTGCGGTTGAAATGGCAAAGGATCGCAAAGCATTATTGGTTTTAAAACAAGGCTTAAGAAAACGCTTATTAAGCAGTCCTGCATGGAATATTGATCATTTCACCACAGATTTTTCAGACGCTCTACTGAAAATGTGGCGCGAATACGCTAAAAAGTAATCCTTAAAAAGCCTTGCCAGCAAACTATATAGCAAGGCTTCTTTTAATATCCAGTCACGCATTTATCCGTCAACAGAAGGCCAAGAGGTAAACTAATCCATGGGTAATGAAGCCGCTTTTTCAGCTCCTACCTTTCGAAGAAAGGGGGCAATGAGTAGTGCACTGAAAAAGATAACAGCAATATATTGAAATAAATTATTAAAGGTCATCACGCCTGCTTCACGCCATGCCACAGAACTTAACTGCAATAAAGCGGCCGAATGTGGATTATCAATAATTGACGCATCAAGTTGTTGTTCGATACTAAATAATAAATATTGAGCATTGATGTCTGCAGCATGAACCGATTCACTTAATTGCGAATAATGGCTTTTGTTTAGATACAAAATTAACGTATTGGCCACAGCAAGGCCAATCGCTCCGCCTAAATTACGCATCAAATTATAGAGCCCACTCGCATTTTTGACTTCTTCTATTGGAAGCAAGCCTAATGTTAGTGTATTAATTGGCAGAAAACAGAGCATCAATGCACTACCGCGTATGGCTTGTGGAATAAAAAATTCCCAGTAACCTGATTCAGCAGTTAATTGCCCATTTAGCCACGACCCAAGCGCGAATAAGCCAAATCCCAAGCACAGCATAATACGCAAATCAATTTTTTTCTCAAGCGGTCCAGCAATAAAGGCAGAAACTAGCTGAAATAATCCCACCACCATCAAATAATAACCAATTTGCAAGCTATTCAACCCTTTAATGCTGGCAAGATAAATAGGCGTTAAATAAATAATCGTGTAAAGACCAATGCCTAAAATAAAGCTATAAATACATCCAATCGTAAAATTTCTATTTTTAAACGCATATAAATCAATAATGGGGTGTGGATTGACAAGCTCCCACCAAAGCATCACAGAACCGCTAATAACGGCTATGACCGTCAGTATAAGAATAACATCATCTTCAAACCACTGGTTTTTAGAGCCTTCTTCAAGTACAAATTGCAATGAACCTAAAAAAATGGCGATTAACGCAATGCCTACAAAGTCAATTTTTTGCAGCAACGCCCAATCGGGTTTATCGATATCAAGAAAATTAAATACCAAAAAACACACGATAAAACCAGGAATAATATTCACCAAAAACAACAGTTGCCAATTATACGAATCCGTTAAATAACCGCCTAAAACAGGTCCAATCGTAGGCGCCATGGTGACAATTAAGCCGAGCACGATGCTCATGGTGGGTTGCAGGCGGGGGGGGAAGAGCAGAAAAATGATGGTGAATGTCATGGGAATCATCGCACCACCAAAAAAACCTTGGATACAGCGAAACATAATCATGGAGGGTAAATTCCATGCAAATGCGCAGGCTAAACTCGCTAAGGTAAAGCCGCCTGCTGAAAGTACATATAAATAGCGCGTGGAAAAAACGCGTCCAAGCCATCCTGATAAGGGAATAATAATCACCTCAGCAATCAGATAGGAGGTTTGTACCCACGCAATTTCATCTTGCGTCGCAGACAAACCCGCTTGAATTTCTTGTAGTGAACTGGCGACAATTTGAATATCGAGTACAGCCATAAATACACCAACAGCCATACTAAAAAAACCAATCCACTCACCCGTGGTTAAAATACGCTCATTTGCACCAGTTTGCGTCATAGCGGTTTCACTTGAACTTTCACTGTGGCGGATAAACCTGATTTTAATGGTGAGGTATCGACCGACTCATCAAATACAATTTTGACTGTTACACGACGCACTATCTTGGTGAAATTACCTGTGGCATTTTCCGGTGGAAGCAGGCTAAATTCAGAACCACTGGCGGGTGAAAAACTAGCCACTGTACCTGCAAAAATCGTATCAGGGTAAGCGTCGACATGAATTTTCACGGGCTGTCCAATTTTCATGTGGGTTAATTGCGTTTCTTTGAAATTCGCTTCAATCCAAATGGGATTTTGACTGACCAAATGCACTAAATTCACACTAGGGCGAACAAATTGACCGATTTGAACACCGCGATGTCCGATAATGCCATCCGACGGGGCGATAATGCGTGTGTAGTCTACATCCAGTTGCGCGAGTTCAACTTGCGCCTGCGCCTGTTTAATACGCGCGAGCGCCTGAGCAATATTACTTTCAAAGCTCGTTAATTGTTTTTGCTGCACCTCGACTGCAGCTTGCGAGCCACGAAGTTCCGCGCTCGTTTGCTGTGATTCAGATTGCAATTTATCAAGCGTTTGACGCGGTGCGCTTCCTTTTTCAATTAACGCGCTAAATCGCGCGACATCTTGGTTAATTTGGCGTCTTTTGGCTTCAATCGCTGAAACTTGTGCATCTGCATTGCTAATAGATGATTGCTGTGTATTTTTATTTGCACGCAAAAAATCACTGTACGCCTTCGCTTCAGTTACTCGCGCTTGTGCTTGCTCTAACTTGGCTCGATAATCTCGATCATCAATGACAGCAAGCACATCGCCTTTTTTAACTATTTGATTATCATCTATATTGAGCTGCGTAATATACCCTTCGACACGCGCACTAATGAGTACGCTATTGCTTTTTAAATACGCGTTATCGGTGCTTTCGTAATGTTGACGCTCCTGCAGCCATGAAAAAGCTTCCCAGCCTGCACCTGAAAGTAAAATAACTAAAATCGAATAAGTGAAAAAACGCTTCATAGAGCCTGCTGTAAAGGTTAAAACTGATAAGCGTCATTTTAACCGAATTCATTGCGTTAACGTGTGAACGTTTTAATATAATTCAACGTTTTTTGCGTGACTGATGCAGTCGCTAGTTTCATTTCACGCCAAACGATGGGCGTATATTGGCAAAAATTGGCATAGCAACGCATCAAAAAACGTTTAGCATAGTCGTTTGCGCAAGTTTGATATTGAGACAGTGTTGCTTGTTGTGATGCTGAAAGTACTAGTTTTCCTTGCTCAAACCACATTTGATAAAGACTAATCACAATTTGTGCGCCCATTGAGATTCCCATCAACGCCCCTGACGCGATAACCACATAAGCAAAACTTGGATAACCTCGCGTAATAAACCATGAAAGCGTATCAATGAGCATCGATATAAAAGGAATGACGATAATGACACGTTTCAGCGATGTACTCATTTCGCAATAAATGAAAATGCGACCGACAAATAACAAAATAAACGCAATGCCAAATAAATGAATATGTGACACTTTTACCAGTCCGGGTAATGGCGCCGCTTTTGATGAGGCGACTTCCATAACGCCTTCATAATGCGTTAAATCTGGTAAACTGGGATTTATTTGTGGTGAGTGGCATATCACGCAATCCCGATTCAATATAGGCGCAACAGTTGATTTAAAATCACTGGGCGTTTTGTCCGTTGCAAGCCATCGAAGAAGGGTATCTCTATCCGCACTGGATTTAAGATTCGATTCCATTGGGCCGCCATTAATGGCGGAGCCTAAGCGCGTCTGATCTTGTGAGCCGTAGTAGGCAATCATCACATCGTCAACTGACATACCCGCTTTACCATCGCGCATTTGATGCGTGTAGTACATGTGCGTTAAGGCAAACAAATACCCAATACCAATCGTAATTAAAAAAAGCGAGTACAGCATTTTCTCACTAACTGAAATATCTTTGAATCGTAAACAGAGCTTTTCCATCACAATGACTCCTGATGTTGGGTTTGTCGCTTTGACGCTTTATATATGACGCTTTGGGGAACCTCGATAAAGTTGCCGTGGTCGTCCGATACGTTGATTGGGATCGGAAATCATTTCATCCCAATGTGAAATCCAGCCAATCGCTCGCCCCATGGCAAAAATAGCCGTGAACATATTGACGGGAATACCGAGTGAATAAAGCAATAAACCAGAATAAAAATCGACTTTCGGGTACATTCCTTTTTCAATAAAATAGGTATCGTTTAAAACAACGTGCTCTACTTCAAGAGCAATTTGAAAGAGTGGATCATCAAGTTGATTGAGTTCACCGAGAACTTCATAGCAAAGTTCTTTCATGATTTTGGCGCGAGGATCGTAATTTTTATAGACTTGATGGCCAACGCCATTTAGTTTGAATGGATCATTATCATCTTTGGCTTTGTCGATATAACGGGGAATATTGGCAACATCACCAATGGTTTTAAATGTATTTAAAACCGCTTCATTTGCACCACCGTGCGCAGAACCCCAAAGACATGCAATGCCTGCTGTAATGCACGCATAAGGATTTGCGCCACTCGAACCCGCTAAACGTACAGTGGATGTGGAGGCGCTTTGTTCATGGTCGGCATGTAAAATGAGAAACTTTTCCAGCGCACGAATAAAGACAGGATTTTGAATGTAATCGTCACAAGGCGTGGCAAATAACATTCGCATGAAATTTTCTGTGTAACTCAGTTTACTTTGCGCATAAATAAAAGGTAAACCAACACTGTATTTGTAGCACATCGCCACAATGGTCGGCATTTTTGCAATTAATCTTATGGCGTTGAGTTCTCGGTCTTGCGCAGATTTAATATCCAGTGCATCGTGGTAAAATGCGGATAATGCTCCCACAACGCCCACCATCACTGCCATCGGATGCGCGTCACGCCGAAAGCCTTTGAAAAAGTTAGTTAATTGGTCATGAACCAGTGTTTGCGTGGTGATTTTTTGCTCAAATTCATGCAATTTTTCAGGTGTTGGTAGCTCACCATATAGCAGTAAATAGCTTGTTTCTAAAAAACTGCATTTTTCAATTAATTCATCAATGGAATAACCACGATAGAACAACATGCCAATGTCGTCATCGACATACGTTATCGTTGAGCTACAACTTGCCGTGGAATGAAATCCCGGATCGTAGGTAAATAAACCTGTTTGACTATAAAGTGATTTAATATCGAGTACATCAGGACGATTTGTGCCTGACAATACGGGAATTTCACATACTATTTTGGCATTTTCCCTTAATGTAAATACACGATTTTCTGTCATAAAATTCTCCCGAAAAATGAATGTGGCTACAGCTCATTGGAAACGCCTTCTTCTTGACCGGCGGCGTAGGTTAGTGAAGCGACGTTTTCTTTAGTGAAAAAACCGTCAAAATCGTCAAATCGTTGCACATATTCAATAATCAATGAAGAAAAATCCGATGCCGACGAGAAAATTTGTTTTAATCCTTCTTCTCGAGAGCCTACGGTGTTGAGTAAAAAGCCTTTACCTTGCGCTGTAATGGCATCCACAACGACATCAATATTTTCTTTGCCCTGCTGATTTCCATCTTTGACTTCCACAGCAATATGGTGCATACGAGGGCCATAATTTCTCACAAAGGTTTCCGTGGGACTAGGCATTTTATCGAGATGATTAACGCAGTAGGGGTGATTATTAGCCGTAAAAACTTTAGCGGGACTTTTTGATTCTGGGTCAAGGCGCGTATTTTTAGTGACATTGGTTGACGAATTTTGATCCGCAATATCATAACTTCCCCAGTAATAATAACTCGATAGTGCAAGGTATTCTAAAATAGCCGCTTCACGGTTTTGACTATAAACGCGCGTAGCGAGATGATCAATAGGACATAATAAATCCCCAATGCCAAGGCGCATTTGCATTTCTTTTCCTCGGTCGTTAGCTGCTTGCGCTGAGGGTAGAATCACACAGTGGCCATGTTGATAACAACGAATACCATTTTCAGGGCGTTCCATATACCCCACCACATTTTGCGTGTAAGGCGAGGGCTTTGAAATACTCACGTTTAACGGTAAATCTAAATCGGCGAGTTGACCGATAGAGAAAAAACGAAATTCGCGCTCTTGCTGTAGTGCCACGACTTCGTGGCGATTGGTCGTTAACAGAATCTCACCTAAATAGCGGCTGTGCGGACGTTTTGCACCAACGGGGTATAAATCATTGAGACTACGAAAGATATCGTTATGCTCCGCGTGTTTCACTTCACGTAGTAAAATATCGGGCGAATTCATATCAATGCGCAAAACGTGCGTTAAATGTTTTTCGCTATCGAGGGTAACTAGATACTGATATGGCGTCATGAGTGCTAATTCCGTGATGTACTCCACCGAATTACCGGGTTCAACGCCAATCATAAGTGCTTCAATACCGCCAATCATCTCGGTTAAACCACTGGCATCGCGTTGCGTTAAAAGGCGTTGCAGATATGCCTCAAAAAAATCAGAATTCTGTTTATCACCAAAACGCGGCATAGTCGTGGAACAAATCATCATGGATACCTTTAGCTAATCATGTGTATGAGAATAAAAACGCAAAGACTATGCCAGCCAAATTTTGCGTATTATGTTTCATAACTATTTATACCTAAATACATGCTAGTCTAATGATATTAAAAGATAAAAAAATTTTAACTCGTTATTTTTCGCAAAAATAAATATCTATTTGACATCATAAATGCGACGAAATTGCACCAAAAATAACGTACAATCATCACTTATGCACTGTTTTGGAACATATTTAGCCTAACTAAAAAGCAGAGAATTAAATTTTGATTATTAAACCCTTATCGTTGACACCTTATGAGAAAGTGTGGCGTGATATGCAGTACTTCACGCAGATACGCACTCAGGATACGCCTGATGAAATTTGGCTAACAGAGCATTTTCCTGTTTATACGCTAGGTTTAAATGGTAAACGCGAGCATTTGCTCAATATTGGCGACATACCTGTTGTACAAACCGATAGAGGCGGGCAAGTCACGTATCATGCGCCAGGGCAAGCGATTGTGTACTTTTTGCTTGATTTAAAACGCTTAAAACTCAACAGTCAGCAAATTGTGACGTTGCTTGAAAATGCGATGATTCAAACGCTCGCTGACTACCAGATTCACGCCAAGGCGAATGCCGATGCACGAGGGGTTTATGTTGAAAATAAAAAAATTGGCTCAATTGGACTGCGCATTAAACAAAATGGCTGTTATCATGGATTAAGTTTGAATAATCATTTAGATTTAACACCGTTTACGTTTATCAATCCTTGTGGCTATGCTAATTTACAGATGACACAAGTGGCTGACTTTGGTGTATTTCTGCCAACGCAAACGCTTTGCGAGCACATTGCCGACCATTTCATTAAGACATTATGACAAATTACCAAGCGCCATCACGCGCCACCCCACAAACTCATCAGCGCAGCAGTGAAAAATTAGCGCGAATTCCCGTTAAAGTCGAGCAAAAAGACACTACTTTGCGCAAACCCGATTGGATACGCGTTAAATTATCGGCGGGGCAGGAAATTACTAATGTGAAGAAATTGCTGCGTGAAAGTGGCTTGCATTCCGTGTGTGAAGAAGCCGCGTGTCCCAATTTGGCGGAATGTTTTCAGCATGGCACCGCCACGTTTATGATTATGGGGGATTTATGTACACGTCGTTGTCCTTTTTGTGATGTCGCGCATGGAAAACCCCAAGCACTTGATGTGAATGAGCCGCGCCAACTTGCTGAAGCTGTGCATAAATTGGCGTTGAAATACGTGGTGATTACGTCTGTGAACCGTGACGATTTAAGGGATGGTGGCGCAGGGCATTTTGCTGAGTGTATTCGTGAGATTCGTCAAATTGCACCCCATACGAAAATTGAAGTTCTGGTACCTGATTTTCGTGGTCGCGTTGAAAAAGCGTTGGAAATTCTCCGTGATTTTCCTTGTGATGTGTTTAATCACAATTTAGAAACAGTGCCGCGTTTATATGCAAAAGCGCGTCCCGGAGCGGATTATGAAGGTTCACTGGATTTATTTCGACAATTTAGTCTTGCACTGCCTAATGTCCCCACTAAATCAGGTTTAATGCTTGGCATTGGTGAAACACCTAATGAAGTGGAAGAGGTGATGCGTGATTTATTGGCTGCAGGCTGTTCAATGCTTACACTTGGGCAATATCTGCAGCCAAGTAAAGCACATCTTGCTGTGGAAGAATATGTGACACCAGCGCAATTTGAGCGTTATGGTGACATAGCGAGGAATTTGGGATTTAAACAAGTGGCTAGTGCACCGATGGTGCGCTCATCTTATCATGCTGATTTGCAAGCTAAATCACTACTTTAACCCGCAAACACAATATCAAATTGTGACATAAATGGCGTTATATCTTCTCGAGAAACTTCTTGTACAGGCAAAGTCAGCATATCAGCAGACAGACCGCGCTCAAGAAGTGATTGGGTTTCAACAAAAATAGCGTCAACGTCCATTGTCGGTAAAATAGAAAAAAGCGTCGCTGTATTTTTATAAGCGCTATTTAACGCATTTTGATTGTTTTTTAAATGAAAAACAGCGTCATCTAAAAGTAATATAGTCACATCTTGTTCAAAAGCGGCTGTTGTTAAAATAATATCCATCATTTCTTGCACATAAAGCCCATTGTAGCTAGGTTTACGCAGTACAAATAAGAATGTTTTCATATTGTTTAACCGAACACTAAAAAACGGTCAGCAAGCAGTGTCGCTTCAAGTAATTGCCCAAGACCGCCAAGTCGAAAACCTTGCGCAACATTTTCTTCAATCAATCCACGTCGCTGCGCTGCAGAGATGCACACGACTAAATCGATGTCATGTTGCTGGGCAAGTGTTTGCCATGCGCTAAAAATTGAAAATTCATCATCGGGTGGCGCTGCACTTTTCATCGCATGATAAATGCCGTCATGGTAAAAAAACACGCGAAATAGCTCATGCTGTTGCACAATCACCTCACTTGCAAAACGGTAAGCGGTAACACTGGTCGATGAATGATAAGGACTCGCATTAATTTGCAGTGCAAATTTCATTAAGATAATTTTCTCGCAATAAGTCGTTAAAGAAACACAAAAAGAAAAGCGTGACAGCAACTAAAAAAATCACTGTCACGCATTATTTTACTTAAATCAAAAAATGCTTATTTTTTGATTTTACTCAGTAGAAAATCCAACGCCTTTTTCAATAAGGGAAGCGTATTACTTTTGATATAGTGGCAATAAAAATAAATGCTTTTTTTAATTAAGCAAGCCACATAATCAACCGTTTTTCCTAATGCTTCAGAGCGTAGGTTATCGCGCCATTGCAAATAGTGCATGCCAAGACCACTAACAAAAACAGGTTTATATAACCACATTTCAAGTAGTGAAATCACCCACATATAGACAAATGACGTTCCCATCCCGACACCGGCAATAATGACAAGCCACGCAAACATCGGATGCAGTTTTGTCAGCCACCACGATAGAATATCAGCAATGAGGAATACATAAGGCATACCAATGG
>JBDLQG010000045.1:0-14359 GCA_039800705.1 Pseudomonadota bacterium | reverse complement strand
TTGCGAATGTTAACGATGCGCCCACAGGCTCTGTTCTGATCACAGGTACGGATCTGATCACAGGTACCGCGACGCAAGGTCAATTACTCACAGCGTCAAATACCTTAGCTGACATAGATGGACTTGGCGCGATAACGTATCAATGGTATGCAGGAGCCAATGCGATTTCGGGCGCAACGGCGTCAACTTATATCTTAACTCAAGCAGAAGTCGGTAAAACGATCAGCGTTAAAGCGAGTTATATTGATAAATTTGACGCACATGAAAGTGTGTTAAGTGCTTCGACAGCCAAGATTGTCAATGTAAACGATACACCAACGTGGACTAATTCAATTTTAGGTGACGCTACACAAAATCCAACACTCACGGCGAATATTGATACGTTAGTTGATTTAGACGGTATAGGGGATATTTCGTATCAATGGCAAAGAAGTGGCATCGATATTCCAAACGCAACGGGATCGACTTATGTCTTGACTCAGGCCGATGTGAACCAACCTATTAGCGTTAAAGTGAGTTATAGTGATAAATTTGGTAAATCCGAAAGTGTTAGTAGTGTCGCAACAGCAAAAATTGTCGATGTGAACGATAAGCCAAATGGTCATGTTTCCATTTCGGGTACAACAGCGCAAAATCATACATTAACCGCGTCAAATGATTTATCTGATTTAGATGGATTAGGTCCGATAAGTTATCAATGGTTAAGCAATAACGCTGATATTTTAAACGCAACCCAGACAACCTACGCGCTCACACAAATTGATGTTGATAAAGTCGTGACGGTTAAGGCAAGTTACACCGATGGGCTTGGTAATTTAGAAAATGTGATGGGTGGTTTGGACTCATCTAAAATTGCAAATGAAAATGATCCGCCAAAGGGAACTGTTTCCATTGCTGGCATGGCGAAAAAAGGGCATGTTTTAAGTGCGTCAAACACATTAACTGATGTTGATGGCATAGGGGAAATTCACTATCAATGGCTAAACGACAGCAATGTCATTGCCAATGCGGATCAAGCCAGTTATGAATTAACGCAAGACGATGTTGGTAAAAATATTAGCGTCAAAGCCAGTTATACAGATTTGCAAAATACAAACGAAAGTCTGGCAAGTACAGCACTGCGTATTGCGGCCAATAAAGCGCCGACAGGTTCGATAACCATTAAAGGCTCACCTGTTTGGGGTGCCACACTGTCTGCATCAAGCACACTCAAAGATGGGGATGGCTTGGAAAAATTGAGTTATTCATGGCAAAACAAGGCTGGTGAGTTATCGACATCGCCCAGTTATAAATTAGGTGAGGATGATATTGATACAAAAGTCTGGTTAACGGTTCAGTATACAGACAAAAAAGGCAATATTGAGGAAGTAAACAGTAAACCGGTTGACGTAACGATTAGCACAAAATCGTCAGTTTATAATGATATCCTCGAGGGAACAGCGGCAGCCGACAAATTGTCGGGCTTAGGCGGTAATGATACGTTGGTTGGTGGCACTGGCTCTGATAAATTAACGGGCGGCAAAGGTGCAGATACGTTTATATTTACGTCTTCGGATTTTTATACGACAGATAGTAACGGTGGCTTAGTGTTTAATACATCAGTAGACACTGTGACGGATTTTAATTTGAAGGAACACGATGTGCTCGATTTTGGAGATTTGGGTGAATTAAGTTTTTACGCATCGCTCAATGATGCAAAAGACGATTTAGCGTCACTGTTTTACGTTAAAGGTTCAGGTAAGATTTACCTTAATACGAATGATGCTGGTGGTTTTACACCAACATTGATTGTGTTATTAACAGGTAAACCTGCTGTGAATGCTGATTTGACTGATTGGAATTACCCTGCAGGTTAATTTGTCATGACAGAAGATGCTTTTGTAGCGTAAATCCTGTAAATTGCTTAAATGAATGATATTTTACTTGCCACATTTGAGTGGATTAAAAATGATTGGGAAAGTAATCGATTTCGCTTTTGCGTTGAACTGTTAGCGTGGGCAATTTCGATTGGTTGCAGTTTGACCATGGCAATTACTGTTCCCAATCCGCCGTTATTGATTTTATACCCCGTATGGATTACGGGGTGTGCGATGTATGCGTGGGCGGCGTATAGTCGCCAGTCTTTTGGTATGCTGGCGAATTATATTTTGTTAGTTACTATTGATAGCGTTGGATTGATAAGAATGCTTTAACGCTTTTAGTGATAACATTCTTCGTAACAATATTCCATAATACTGCCTTTATAGCGTCTTCGTTGAATTTTGGTGATTGGATTTTCGCTTAGTTTTTCTTCATCATACGCGTTATTGTTATAGCAGTATTCAAATAACGTTTCTTTTTCTAGCGCTTTTTCGTCCTCTTCGGCTGCTTCGTCTACGTTCTCAAGTGGCTGCGGTTTTTGAATTGGTTCGGACTCAAAATAAACAGTCGGTAGTATTTCTTCATGGACTGCATTTTCGGCTACTTCTTCCAAAAGTGGCTCTTCTACAACTTCCTCATCGAGCTCATCTTCTGCATAATTATAAAAAACCGGTGTTTTATTCACTGATTTTTTACGTTTTAGAGCATGAAAAAGTACGAAACAGAAAACTAAAAAGCCAATAAATTCGACGATATAGATGAGGCTATTTCTAATCCAATGCTCAATTTTATGATAGGTTGCTGAACTGAAAAAAGAGGTTTCTGTTGCTGCAACGGATGAGGAGTTTTTTTCTGGTAAGGTAAGAACAGAAAGGCGTGACTGATTGAGAATTTGGTTGAGCGTTTCTTCTCGTGACAGGGTAGGCGATATTAATTCTATCGAATTAATAGGATCGGGGGTATTGTCTGTGCCATGCGTCTTTTGATCATCTTGATATTCTGTTGTGCCTTCAGTTGAATTAAACATCGTTTTTAATAATGATTTTGCGATGTTGTCGCCTTGATCGGCTGCGATTTTGTACCATTTAAGGGCTTCTTGAGGATCTTTCTCAACGCCTTGACCTCTATCATACATCGTTCCAACGGATAACTGAGCATCAACATTTCCTGCTTGCGCAAGCGGTAGAAAAATAGCAAAGGCTTGTTGATAATTATTATTTTGATATGCCTCAACACCCTCTTCAAAACGTGAGTCTGTTGCATGAGATATGAATGATAATAATAAAAAGGCAATAAAAATTAAATATCGCATGAGCAATCTCAATCAATGGTGAATAAATTAGAGGTAATAGGCCAGTAAATTCAATGATTTTAAAATTTTATAGAATTTTTAATAGGCAACTTTATTATTCATGATTCGATAGGTTGAGTCGCACAATAAAGCGCAAATAAAATTTAAACATCAAAATAACGAAATATAATGTCTGGCATTACATTTGATGAGAATAACGAAGGGGTAGGGGAAATAGAATGACGCTTTTTATTTGGATAATTGAAGGGCGAGCGCCAAGCCTTGTAGAACCAGTTCTGTTTCAACTGTGCAGGGATAATTTAACTGCGAGGCAATCAGTGGGGCATCGCCACCAGTGAGGAATAATGTCGTGTTCTCAGGCTGCTCTGCCATGACGCGTTCAATTAAACCACAAACGGCAAACAACGTACCGCTATAAATAGCAGCCGTGGTTTCTTTTGCAAGTCCAATAGGGCGGGCTTGTGAAGAAAAAGGGAGGTCTGCTGTATGGCAAGCCAGAGCGTTTTGCATAAGGTTCAAGCCAGCGCAAATCAATCCGCCTTCATGTTGGCCTTGTGTAGTTAAAATATCCACGGTAATGGCCGTACCGCAGTCAACAATGCACGTGTGCGTTTGTGTTTTTTGGCGAGCAGCAATTAAAACAAGCCATCGATCAACGCCTAATTTTTCAGGTTGTAAATAACCATTTTGCACATCAAAAGCGCGAACTTGTGTTTGTGCGTGAAAACGTAAAACGCTATCTCCCCATAAATGATCGATGACCGATTCAATGCAGCGCAGTAAAGTGTTTTCCCCCACACATGAAATAGCGATTTTTTCAGGGTGTAAATCCCGCCATAATGGTGTTAACTGTTTTTCGGTTAACTCGTTGTGTGGAAGGCTTTTTCCTTTTGCAATAAGTGTTGTATTGTCATAAATTGCCCATTTTAATCGACTGTTTCCTAAATCAATCAGCAAATTCATTGACTAAAACTCACTTCACCTGAGGCAAAGACATTTTCTTCACCATTAGATTGCTGCAGCTTTAATAATCCATTATCGTCGATACCTAGAATCACCCCTTCAATGGCTTGTTTGCCGACGTATAAAGTCGCCACTTTGCCTTTTAAGCAATCATAATCTCGCCATTCCTCGATATAAGCCGCTAATCCTCGTGTTCCAAATGACGCGGTGAGCGGAATGAGTTCATTTAACAACTGGGCAATCAATGTATTGCGCTCTAAGGTAATGTGCGGTGCAATGGTGTTTAAATCAGTATAGGCTTGGGTGATGCTATCAATATTAGGCGGTAAATCGATATTTAATCCAAGACCAATGACAGCACTGGCTTTGCCGTCTACGCGTGACGTTACCTCAATTAAAATGCCCCCTAATTTTTTACCCCCACTGTAAATATCATTTGGCCATTTCAAACCAACATTATCAATACCGTATTTTTTTAGCACACGAACAACGCCCACTCCAATAGCTAAACTTAAACCGTTAAGTTGCACAACGCTACTAAAGTGCCACAAAAATGAACCGTAAATATTGGCACCCTGTGGTGACACCCATTGCCGTCCTTGTCGTCCTTTTCCAGCCGTTTGGCTATCTGTAAAACACACCCCGCCTGATGGCGCGTTGTCTTGTGCTCGGGTCATTAAGTAACGATTAGTTGAATCGATGCTATCAAAAATATCCAAAACTGAAATAAGCGCTAAACAATCTGGCGTTAGTTGTGACTTGATGTGATTGGCGTCGAGTGAAAAATGGGGAATCATAAATCTTGTAATTCTTTTCGTTGACGAATTTGTTGTAGCTGTTTTTTAGCAATGTGCGTACTCAGTAACTCTGAATCCGTTTCTTTCATATTGATAAATGTCGCGCCAACAAAGTATGGGTAAGGGCTTTCTGGGCTGGTGTATTCAAAATGATGAATCACTTTTGCATACGCAGTCATCACAACGGTGCTGTGCACAAGTAGCACTTTCAATTCTAGATATTGCCCAAGCTCAAGCCATTCTTCACAATCAAAACCTATACCCGATACACTGATATTAGCATGTCGTGTTTGGTTTTTATGTACTTCATCCCCTGCGATTTTAACGACAGTGGTCGCAAGTAAATTGAGTTTAATATCGAGTAATTTTAGATAATCAGCAAAATCAGGATGGATTTTGCCTAGTTTTTCATGAACAATGTTCGCTTCTTTATTGATTAACTCAAGCGCGGAAGAAAGCGAGCAGCTATCAAGCAAGCTGGCTTCAACTAAAACAGGCTGTTTTGTTTGTGCTTCATCAATGAGTCGATACGATAAATTGACGTCATCGTAAATGCGAAAAAATTCGCGTTTGTCATTGGGAATGGATTTTCTTAATTCTGTCATGCGTTTTGCCCTGTTAAGTATCTTTGCGGTATTTGAAAGGTATGCTTGAATATTTACAAATAGCTTAACATTCAAACTAAGTGCCGAAATTGAACCTATCTACGAATCGGAAGCGCGGATTATAACATACAAAAAAACGCCTCATATTCTGCACTCAGACGCTTTGGATTTGATATGGCGCTATTTAATTAATCCAAATTTGTTTGGCGTTGCAGAACCGCTGAAACAGCGGCAGTGCGTGTCGTTACGCCGAGTTTTTCGAAGATATGCTCGAGATGCTTGTTAATAGTGCGAGGACTCGACCCTAAAATGACACCCATTTCTTTATTGGTTTTGCCACGCGAAATCCACATCAAAATTTCTGTTTCACGAATAGTGAGCCCAAGCGAATTGCGCACCGCATCTAAATCCCATTCCCCTGAATTTTTTTCAAATACCAAAAGGTATTCATCACCATGTTGACAGGGCGTTATTTTGCATGAAAATTCAATGCCTACTCGATAACTCTCAAAAGGCATAGGGGACGATGTTGTGTCAACATTAGATAAATAAGCATTTGCCCATTCAATAAGTGGTGCGGGTAATAATTGTCCCACACTAAAATCATCGGGTAGGACGTGTGTGCTGGCAAATTCACTCAGCCATGACGTACCGCTGGGGGTTAGCCATGTGATGCGACCATCTTTAGTGATGGCTACTGCTGAGAATTCACGGCTGTTTAAGACTTCTTCAGCGCGTTTAATGGTTCTCATTTGGGTTAATTGCACATCAATGCGCACGAGTACTTCAGGCGGGCGAATGGGTTTCACTAAATAATCCACCGCGCCTTCGTTAAAGCCACGCAGTAAATGATCGAGTTCGCTGAGCGCGGTCATAAATAAAATGGGGATACTGTGCGTATTGGGATTGGATTTTAAACGATGACACGTTTCAAAGCCGTCAATACCGGGCATCATGACGTCAAGTAAAATAATGTCAGGTTTGAGATAATTAATTTGCTCAAGTGCAGACATACCATCAGTTGCAACAAGCACACGATAACCCGCTTCAGAAAGCGTATCAGACAGTAGTGCCAAATTATCAGGCGTATCATCGACAATCATAATAATGCCTTTATTCGCGGTCATGTTTTGTTCATTCCTCAAGAGCTTGTTGTAGTCGTTGTTTAATATCATTTAAGCGGAATTCGGTTGCAAGGGAGTGAATATCTTCTGCAAAACCTTGATACTGCGGATGTGTTTTCATAAATGTGGCAAGGTAGCGCTTAAGTGCGGCTAAATCACCAATACGAACATAACTGTCCAGTTCTTGGATAATCGATTCGGGTGGCAACGTCATATCGGTGACTTGTTTGTCTTCTTCACTATAAATCCAATTGACATCTAAATGGAGTTTTAATTTATAAAATAGATCCGACACAATTAACGGCTTGATTAAAAAATCATTGCAACCTGCGTTAATGGCTTGAACACGATCTGCAGGGTAGGCGTTTGCGCTGAGTACAATAATTGGCGTAGTGTGATTGCCTTGGCGGAGTGCTTGAGCGGTTTTAATTCCGCCTAATCCGGGCATGGATAGATCAAGTAAAATAAGATCAACCTTGTGTTTCTCAATAAATAGCAAGCAATCCTCACCACAAGCCACTTGCATCACACGAAAACCAAGCGGATCTAAAATGGAGGTCACAAGCATGCGATGGTCGGCGTTGTCATCGACAACAAGAATGTGTTTTCGCTTGCCACTGTACCCAATAATTTCTTCTTGCTGAATCGCTTTTTCACCAATGCCTAAATTGGGTAATAATAGGCGTACCGTAAACGTTGAGCCTTTATTCACCTCACTGGCAACAACAAGCTCACCCCCCATAATTTCGCATAAAATCTTGCTGATTGTCAGGCCAAGTCCACTTCCAGAGCCTAAGTTTTCATTAGGTAATTGGGTGAAAGGTTGAAAGATGTTTTGTAGTTGATTTTCATCAATGCCAACGCCTGTGTCGATAACTTGAAAGGTAATGACGCCGCAACTGTAACTGATGCGAAAAATAATATCGCCTGTTGCTGTGAATTTAATGGCGTTACTGAGCAAATTCATTAAGATTTGCCCAACGCGTTTTTCGTCACCACGTATGCGCGGGGGCAGCGTGTTTAAAACTTGGCAATGAAACCCCAATCCTTTTTTCTGTGCTTGCGGTTTGAACGTGCTAATTAGATGTTCAAGAAAGCTTTTGAAATCAATAGTATCTTTTCGTAAATCAAATTTACGCGCTTCAATACGGGCAATATCTAAAATATCTTCAATTAGCGCAGATAAGTGCTCACCGTTACGCTTTAAAATATCAACAGCCTGCTTTCTGTGTTCGGGAATTGCTGGGTCTTGCTGCAAAATATAGGCGTAACCAATAATGCTGTTAAGAGGCGTGCGTATTTCGTGGCTCATGCTGCTCAAAAAACGACTTTTAGCGGTATTAGCGCGATCAGCCATTTTTATGGCGTGTTGAAGTTTTGCGTCCGTTTGTTTGTGCTTATCTATTTCGCTAAGAAGTAATTCAGTTTGCTTTGCCGTTTCGTCATGCGCCACACGACTACTTTCTGAATTGAGAATTAACCACCATGTACATAGGCCAATAAATACGAGTAATGCTGAATATATTTTGAAAAAATTATTCAAAAGTAAGGCAAATGCGTCTAAATCATCACGAACACTCAGTAAATCTTGATAATAAATGACGCCAACAAAAATTCCCGTTAATGTTGCCAAAAAGAAAAATACCAACGTAAAGCGCAATAAACGCAGCCGTGTCAGCGCATTCATCGATTTAGGGAAAATAAATTCTGCCAAAGCCTCTAAATAATCTTCAAAACGAAAACCTATTTTACAGGCATCATGACAACGCGCATCGAGTGTGCAGCAAAGTGAGCAAATGTTATTTGCGTAAGCGGGGCAATACGCCATTTCTTCGTGTTCAAATACATTTTCGCAAATGCCACAGGTATTCTTGGATTTTGAATTATTCTTTTTACGGTTACGCGCTAAGTAATATTTGCCGTGCGTAAAGTAGGCGATGAGTGGCGTTAATATAAAGGCTAAAATAACAGCAATAAATCCCGAAAAGGCTTTCAATACGTCGCCAAAAAGACCGCAATAAGCGGCAATAGAAATGACCGATGCAAAGAAAGTCGATAAAATCCCCACGGGGTTTAAATCGGGCAAGTAAGCGCGTTTAAATTCGATAATGCGTGGACTTAGTCCAAATGATTTATTGATAGCAAGTTCAGCAGCAAGCGTGCAAATCCATGCAATCGACATGTGTGAAAACAGCCCAAGTACTTTTTCAAGTGCGTTGAAAACACCAAATTTCATGAGTAGCAGCGCAATCAACACATTGAAAAATAACCAAACGACGCGCCCAGGATGGCTATGTGTTAAACGTGAAAAGAAATTTGACCATGCTAATGATCCCGCATAGGCGTTAGTGACGTTAATTTTCACTTGACTCAAAATCACAAATAAAGTCGTCGCAGACAGCGCCCAGCGGGGATTATCAAAAACATGACTGTAAGCCACTAAATACATTTGTGTCGGTTCATGCGCGTGTTGGGGATTGATACCGTAGCTAATGGCTAAATGGGCAAGCAACGCACCGAGTAATTGACGCAGCGCACCAAATATAATCCATCCCGGACCGCCTGCGATGACAGCGATCCACCATTTCACCTGATTTTCTTTGGTTTTATCGGGCATAAAACGCAAAAAATCCACTTGTTCGCCAATTTGCGCAATCATTGAAAAGGCCACCGTCGCCGCAGTGCCAAACAATAGCCAATCAAATTCTTTGCCGTGAACCGCTAAATGCAAAAAATGGCTCAGTGTGGGCAAGGATTTCGGCTCTTGTACCAAAATCGCAATATAAGGCGTGATGAGTAAAATTAACCAAAGCGGTTGTGTCCAAAGTTGCAGGCGACTAATCGTCGTAATACCAAACGTCACGAGTGGAATGACAATAACGGCGCTAATGACGTATGCCATTTCGAGGGATATTTGAAAGTACAGCTCGATAGCCTGAGACATAATCGAGGCTTCCAGCGCGAAAAGCGTGAAGGTAAACGACGCGTAAATCAGCGAGGTAATCGTGGAGCCAACATAGCCAAATCCCGCGCTACGCGTTAGCAGATCAATATCAATGTGATAGCGGGCAGCGTAGTAGCTAATCGGTAAACTGGTGATAAATATCACCACCGCTACGATGAATATGGCCCAAAAAGCATTTGTAAAACCGTAGTTAATCGATAAAAACGCCCCTATGGCTTCGAGGACAAGAAAAGAGCTTGAACCAAAAGCGGTGTTAGCGACGTCAAATTCAGACCATTTACGAAAACTACGCGGTGCAAAACGCAGCGCGTAATCTTCCATTGTTTCACTTGCAACAAGACTATTGTAGTCGCGGCGAACCGTTGTAATCGTTTGATGGATAGCGTTTTTCACAATCGTTTTTTGACATTCACGTGTTTAGTGTCGCTCATGCCCAAAGTTAATGGTCAGTGGCGTGCCTTGATTGTGAATAATCAATTCTTTGGTACCTTCTTCTTCCTCAATTTCAGGCGTGGTTGATGGTGTGTTTTCACTCTGACCTTTTGGTGAAACTTCATTTTCAACCCCTAATTTTTTAGCGGGTAGTGTCGTATTTTTTTGTTTTACTTCAATTTGTATATCTGGCATCCACGTTGGTTTGAAGGTCGTATCGCTCTCGGTTTTCTTGCCTACTTTTGGCACTTTATGGTCATCGAGCAAATTAAAACAAGTGGTACTAATTTGATCAATGAGCTTTTCTACTGCTTTTTCTTTGCTGACATCATCGGTTGTTTGATAAGCAGTAAACGTCATTTTATTCTCAAATTCAATGACATCACTAGGTGATTTTTTTAGTTGACAGCGAATAGGCAAAACATCTGCTTTTTGAAAATCAACCGAGCGTGGATCCGAATTTCCGCTTGAAAAAGAAAAGCCTGTTGGCGTTGTTTGGTTGGATACGCTGCCTACAATAGCCGTTAGCGTATGGGTTGGATGTTGACTGTTTGCGCTGACGGGAAATCGCCATTGCGTTAGATTGTCACTGACTTGCGTGATGACTTTTTGCATAGGTACATCAAACGTTAAATGACTAAGATTTGCGTCATCAAGCGTAAATTGAATTGATGACAGGTCACTTTTGTCATCGGCTAAAACAGGTAGGGTAAAACACATCCATCCCATAATTAGCCACTTCGTCATAACGTTTTGATTACACATAAAGCTCTCAACTCCTCAACTATCGAAAATTTTCTTAAATTATGTATGACATTGTACGCAAAGCGAAATTTATCTGTTATACGTCAAATGACTGATGGGTTATATGACGTATTGTGCATTATGTCCACACATTTGAAAATGAAACTGTCCAATTTGCTTAGATGCTGATTTTATTGGCAAAGCATTGGAGCAATGAACGGAACAGTCGCATTTTGCATTATATGCGTCAACGTTTTAGATTTAAGAAAAAGTTTTTATCGCAATTCAGACAGTGAAGGCAAAAAGTGAAATGAAAACGTTAATTAAATTAGATCTTGATAAAAAACCGTGGGAACAAGAAGGGCAAATTCATAACCGATGGCATCCTGATTTGCCTATGGTCGCTATGGTAAAACCCGGTGACGAATTTCGCGTTGAGTGTATGGACTGGACAGGTGGACAAATTGGCAATAACGACAGCGCAAACGACGTGCGCGATGTTGATTTAACGCAAGTTCATTATCTCAGTGGCCCTATTGGGGTTGAAGGTGCCGAGCCAGGTGACTTGATGGTCGTTGATATTTTAGATGTCGGCACGTTTCAAGAATCGCAATGGGGATTTAATGGGCTATTTTCAAAAGAAAATGGAGGCGGATTTTTAACCGATCATTACCCTGAGGCGCGTAAATCTATCTGGGACTTCCATGGTATATACACCACGTCCCGTCACGTTCCCAATGTGAAATTTGCCGGCATTATGCACCCCGGATTGATTGGTTGCTTGCCTTCAAAAGAATTACTTGCGCAGTGGAATGAGCGTGAAGCCACGTTGATTGCAACAGATCCTGAGCGCGTTCCTGCGCTGGCACTGCCACCCAATCCGCAATCAGCGGTGATGGGTAAATTAACCGGCGATGCTGCCAAAAATGCTGCATTAGAAGGGGCTCGCACCGTTCCACCGCGTGAGCATGGCGGTAACTGTGATATTAAAAATCTCACCAAAGGCTCAAAAGTCTTTTTCCCTGTCTATGTAAAAGATGGCGGACTATCAATGGGTGATCTGCATTTCTCTCAAGGTGATGGCGAAATTACCTTCTGTGGCGCGATTGAAAT
This sequence comes from Pseudomonadota bacterium, assembly GCA_039800705.1. Lineage (GTDB taxonomy): Bacteria > Pseudomonadota > Gammaproteobacteria > Methylococcales > Methylomonadaceae > UBA10906. Next base: position 2,444 of record JBDLQG010000045.1, on the reverse strand, counting down.
GGCGGGTTATTTAGATATTAAAGTCAGTTTGATTAAAGATGGCGTGAAAAAGTACGGCATTAAAAATCCGATTTTTCAACCCAGTCCATTAACACCGAATTATCGTGATTATTTGATTTTTGAAGGTATTTCCGTTGATGAAAAAGGCACGCAACATTATTTAGATGTTCACGTCGCTTACCGCCAAGCTTGTTTAAATGCAATCGAATATCTTAAAAAATTCGGTTACAGCGGTGAGCAAGCGCTTTCTATTTTGGGAACAGCGCCTGTTGAAGGTCATATCAGCGGCGTGGTCGATATTCCAAATGCCTGCGCAACACTTTGGCTACCCACTGAAATTTTCGACTTTGACCTAAAACCCAATGCGGACGGGCCAAAAATTGTCGTGGCCAGTGGCACCGACATGGCGAAAACCAGTTAATTTTGACGAACATCACGGGAGTGTAGTCGATGCCTTTATATGAATATCACTGCGATGCCTGTGGCACGTTTTCAGCGTTGCGAAAAATGGCCGACGCTAAACTGCCTGCTGTTTGTGATCATTGCGGTGGTGAAAGTCCACGCATTATATCCGCACCTCATTTTGCTTTAGTGGGGCAATCTCAGCGTATCGCTTATGAGCGCAACGAAAAATCAGCGCATGAACCTGCATCGATGCGTCGCTCAAGTTGTGGTTGCAGTTCGGGAGGACATACTTGTAAAACTGGCGATAGTGCCAAATCAACGAGCAATCAATCTGCTGGTTATCAAATGCAAACGAAGAAAACAGCACGACCTTGGATGTTGAGTCATTAGTTTGCAATTCGTTTTAAGAGTGTGATGTTTTTACACATCAAAGTGCCATGTTCTTTTGTTTAATTTAGGGGAAAAAGATGAGTAATGTTGATAAAAATCAATTTGTGAAAAAGTCGATGGTGCTGAGCGCATTGTCACTGGCTTTGGGTCTCTCAATTTATGTGGATACGTCCGTCGCGGGCGATTTTCCAACAGCAAAAGTAAATACAACAGGACTTTCTGTTACGGATGATGTTGTCAAAGTGGGTATTCTTCACTCGGCAACGGGCACCATGGCGATTAGTGAAACGGGTTCAATTCAAGCTGAAAAACTCGCTATTGCGCAAATCAATGAAGCGGGTGGTGTGCTCGGTCGCAAAATTGAAGTGATTCAAGAAGATGGCGCAAGTGATTGGCCAACCTTTGCGGAGAAGTCGAAAAAGTTGCTTGAAAATGACAAAGTAGCCACCGTATTTGGTTGCTGGACATCGGCTTCACGTAAAGCCGCTCTGCCCGTTTTTGAGAAAGATAACGGCTTGCTTTTCTATCCTACCTTCTATGAAGGACTTGAACAGTCGAAAAACGTTTTTTATACCGGTCAAGAAGCCACGCAACAAATTTTGGCGGGTTTAGATTGGATTGCTAAAGAGAAAAAAGCAAAAACGTTTTATTTAATTGGCTCTGATTATATCTGGCCGCGCACGTCGATGAAAATTGCACGTAAACATATTGAGCAGCATTTAGGTGGCACGGTTGTTGGTGAAGAATACGTTGCTTTGGGTGATACGCAGTTTGGTTCGGTCATCAATAAAATCAAACTCAAAAAACCGGATGTGATTTACGCAGCGGTGGTGGGTGGCAGTAACGTAGCTTGGTTTAAACAGTTAAATGCAGCGGGCTTGAACGCGAAAAAACAAAATATGCTCACTATTTCAGTGACTGAAGACGAAGTACTCGGTATTGGCGGTGAAAACTTGGAAGGTTTCTATTCTGCCATGAAATACTTCCAAAGTTTGAAAAATCCCAATAACGACAAATTCGTCGCTGAATTCAAAAAAGCCTATGGTGAAAAAGCGGTTATTGGTGACGTAACACAAGCGGCGTATTTAGGTCCTTGGCTTTGGAAAGCAGCGGTTGAGCGTGCAGGCAGCTTTGATGTAGATAAAGCAGTTGCGGCGCTTCCCGGTTATGAATTAACGACCGCACCTGAAGGTTATGTCAAAGTCGATCCAAATCACCATTTGCTCAGCAAATTGCGTATTGGTCAATGGCGCAAAGATGGTCAAGCCGATATGGTTTATGAGTCGGGTTTAATCAATCCAGATCCATTCCCAAAAGGCTACCAATAAGCCATGTCGTTAACGTGTTAACTGTATAGCGTTATTTGCAGCGCAGACGTTTTGAGTCTGCGCTGCAAAGTAACTGATTTTTTGAGAAAGATTTACGTTCATTTGCGTGATGTGGAGAAAGGCTATGTTTGGCTATTCGATGGAAGAAGTGGGCAATATTGTCGTCATGCAGGGTTTTTCGGGGCTGAGTTTATTTAGTGTATTACTGCTAATGGCGCTGGGCCTTGCAATTATTTTTGGTCAGATGGGCGTAATTAACATGGCGCATGGTGAATTCATGACAGTGGGCGCGTATACCACGGTGTTTTTATCTAAAATGGC
>JBDLQG010000044.1:0-14458 GCA_039800705.1 Pseudomonadota bacterium | reverse complement strand
GAAATGGGTTTTGAAATATGATCGTTCATTCCCGCCGCAAGACACTTTTCTTTATCTTGTGCCATCGCATTAGCGGTCATTGCCACAATGGGTAAATCTTGAAATTTTGGGTTTTGACGAATTTCAATAGTGGCACTAATACCATCCATTACAGGCATTTGCATATCCATTAACACAATATCGTAATGTTCAAGCGCAATCATATCAATAGCCTCTCTCCCATCATTGGCAATATCTACATGAAAGCCTTCACTGGAAAGCAATCCTATTGCTACTTCTTGATTTAGCTCATTATCTTCAACAACTAAAATAGACGCCCCGCGTTTGGTTTTTAATGCTTCCATCACATCCGTGAAATGATGATAATCGGGCAATTCTTCTTTGTTGTGCGCATCATCTTCGCTTGGTGCTTCACCGAGTAAGCGCATTGTTGTATCAAATAATACGGACGCACTCACTGGCTTAACTAAAATAGTCTCTAAATTAGCTACCTCCATTGATTTTAACACTTCCTCACGTCCATGAGCTGTGATCATAACGATATGAGGTGTAATCGTTAAATTCATGGATTGAATTGCTTTTGCCGTTTCTAAGCCATCAATATCAGGCATAAACCAATCAATGAACGCAACTTCAAAAGGTTCGCCTTTTATTGAAGCGATGTTTAGTAAATTGAGAGCCTCTTGACCACTAAACGCCTGCTCTACACTCAACCCCATATTGGACAGCATACTTTCTAAAACATGACAGGCAATTTTATTGTCATCCACCACAAGTACACGCCGACCTTTTATATTTTTGGGTGGAGAGAGTTTACGTGCTTTTTTAGTGGTTTTTTTCAGTCTTGCCGTAAACCAAAAAAGACTTCCTTTTCCAAGTTCACTCTCAACGCCCACCTCGCCACCCATTAACGTGGCAAGTTGCTTTGAAATAGAAAGCCCCAGCCCACTGCCACCATATTTTCGACTTGTCGACGTATCGGCTTGCTGGAAAGATTGAAACAATTTTGCTTTGCCTTCTTCACTTAGACCAATGCCAGTATCGCGGACAGTAAAACGTAAAAACAAATCATCTTCGGTATCTTCGAGAATCTTGACGCAAATGACAATTTCACCTTGTTCAGTAAATTTGACGGCGTTATTGGCATAATTAATTAACACCTGCCCAAGTCGCAGAGGATCGCCTTTCAAATGGGTTGGCAATTTCTCATCAATATCAAAAATAAGTTCTAAATTTTTATCGCGTACTTTTTCCGCAATGAGATTCAACAAATTATTGAATACTTTTTCAATATTAAAATCGATTTCTTCGATAATGACTTTACCGGCTTCAATTTTTGACAAATCTAAAATATCATTGATAATGCCTAATAAATGCTGGCTTGAACCTTGAATTTTCTTAATATAATCATTTTGTTTGGGCGTCAGTGGTGTTTTCGCAATTAAATGGGAAATACCAATAATCGCATTCATTGGTGTTCGGATTTCATGGCTCATATTTGCCAGAAAATCGGATTTTAATTGCGCCCCTTCCTCTGCAATTTGCTTTGCATTAAAGAGTGCTTCTTCTGTTTGTTTTTGTAATGTAATGTCTCGCACAGAGACACAGATAAATTCTTTATGTTTGGAATTAGGTAAACGACTCAAACCAATTTCCACGGGAAAAATACTGCCGTCCTTACGTGCACCTTTTACAGCGCCTTCTAAATAAATTTTATCACCCGTTCGCGCATACCCTTCAACCATAAATTTCGCCCGCTTTTGCGGATGATTGTGTCGAATATTCACTGGAACTAATCGATCTACATTTTGCCAAAGCAGTTCACCCGACTCGTAGCCAAAAATTGACTCGCTTCGATTATTACATAAAACAATAATGCCTTCTGCATCAACCACAAGCATCCCATCGGGCGAGGATTCAACAATACCGCGAAACCAATTCTCCGTTTCTTTAAGCTCCGCTTGTTGAGCCACTAATTCAACTGCTTGCTCCTCAAGTAGCACCGTTTGCGTTTCCATTCGTTCAGCTTGTTGCTTGGTTTCTTCAAGTAAAGCATGGGTTTTTATATTATGCTCAAGAATTTCCATGCTCATGGCAACCGTTGGCATCAATTCATCAAGCAATGTATTTTGTGCATCTGTAAAGGCGTTAAGTGACGCGATTTCAATCACCCCTACGAGGATATCAATATGTAAGATTGGACAAATGATGAGATTTTGTGGCGTTGACTCCCCTAGACCTGAAGTAATTTTGATGTAATTGTCGGGCAGACGCGCCATCGTTATACGCTTTTTTTCAAGCGCACATTGTCCAACCAACCCCTCACCAACCGCAATAACGTGACTTAATTTTGGCTGTTCACCACACCCATACCCACCGATAAAATGCAATTTATTATCGGTAAAATCATAAAAAGCGCCATAACCCGCGCCAATCAGAGGACATAAAGCGGACATGAATTTTTGTGCAAATTCTGGAAAATTTGTGATTTGATGTAGTTCAATTGAAATATTGGCATAACTCTCTTTTACCCATCGTTGCGTGGCCATGCTTTGACATTCAGATTGTAACACTACAAACGCCCGTGCCATCATCCCCACTTCGTTTTGATAAGCCGTATAAGGAATTTCAATATCCAAATTCCCATCCGCTAATTCTTCAATTGTAATTTGTAGGTTTCTAATGGGCTTAGTAATGGAGCGCCCAACCAAAACCCCAGCGCATCCGGCCAATAATAAGCCAAAGAGCATAATCCAAAGCGACACTTTCTCATTTTTTTTACGTGTGTCTTTAAGTGCTTGAGCTGCATTAAGCGCTTGACTTTCTTTGCTTTGAATCAAACTTGTTAATATCGAATCCGTTTTGTTAATCGTATCGATAAAATTACTTTGTGATAATAAAGCGGTTGCTTGATTACTGAGTGGTGTATTTTTATCTTGTTTGTGTAAAATAAGAGTGTTGATTTGCTCAATATTTCGCTGATATTTTCCAAATATGATATCAAAATCAGCAAGTAATTTTTTATCGCTATCCTGAACCATTAATTCTCGAGAGATAATCATTTCTTCTTGAACCGCAGAAATGGCTTTATCAATATTGTTTTGTGCCTTTGTTCGAACATCACTATTTGAACTAGGTAAATCAGATAAATCGCCTTTGATGTGAGCGAGGTTTATTCCGGCTTCTTTTAAATGTGAAATGCCAAGTAAATAATTTTTATAAATGGTATTGGTTTCATCACTGAGTGTTTTAATATTATTTATCGCGTTAAAACCGATAAACAACATAATTAGCAAACCGCAGCTAATAGCCAAAAATAGCTTAATTTTCAGCGATTTTTTTTCAAGTGACGCGATAAATCGTTGCATATTATGGCCCTGTATGGTGAAAAAAACGGCATTTCAAGTGTGTAAATAATATCAATATTGCGTGATTATTGCATAATTCGTAGTAGTAGATTCTATCATTTATAAACGGTTCATTAACGTTAAAATGCGTCATAGACAGGTTCTCCTGCGCTTTTGAATTTGTAATGCTTAATTTCTTAGTTTATAAGTGGGATTTTTTTAAGCGATTAAGCGATATAATCAGAAATGAATTTGTTTTAGACACGAGCTTACTATTTTAACAGTCCTTCTCAATAACAAGAAAATGAACGCTACTAAAAAAATAAAAATGTTAATTGTCGATGACAATGATCAAATGCGCCATATTCTGCGTTTGACGTTTGCGCGTGATAGTCATTATGACATATTAGAAGCGACACAAGGCTTACAAGCGCTCGATATGATTCGTGACACATCACCTGATATTGTTTTTTTAGATATTATGATGCCCGGTGATATCAATGGCCTTGAAGTCTGTCAACGCATCAAATCAACACCGAGAGAACAATATTGTTTTGTGGTGTTATTATCTGCAAAAGCAGCGCAAGAAGATATTGATAGTGGATTGATGGCGGGTGCTGATATGTATTTAATTAAGCCATTTAGCCCGCTAAAATTGATTGAAATTGTTGATAACTTTAATCAAAAAGTGGCGGAATCGTCCGCGATGCCATTACCTGCATTTCAAGAAAAATCGATTGAAAACAACACCCAAATAACAACGCTGAATTACAATGTTTTGACAGGTTTTGATCCGACGCGATTAGATGTGTTGGAAACTATGTTAGGTTCCCAAGAATTAGTGTTGAAAACAATCAAATCGTTTGTTTTTGACTTTGCTTGCGCAGTTGAAGACATACAACGATTATTGCAAAAACAAGATGTTGAACAAGCAAAACGCAAACTGCACACACTTAAAGGTTGTTCAGCTGATTTTGGTGCCAATCAAGTGTCACTATTAGCGGCGGATATTGAAGAAATACTTTCTTATCAAGGTGATACATATCAAAAAATGCTTGCACTGTCTCACGCATGGCGAGTGATTGATACAACAACGCGAACAATGCTACTTTAAACACTTATTTCATTCTTTTCACTTACCCTTTAAGGACATTTAGAATGAATTTTGGCAGCATCAATATTCGTCAAAAAATGCTATTGATTATGATGAGTAGCATTTTGTTGTGTGCTTTTTTAGGTGCATTTTTTATTTATGATATCGTTCAAGATCAGATTTTAAAAAGTGAAATCATAAAATTACAGAAATTAACCAACCGATTTACCTCTGTTGCCACCGAGCGTTTTTTAGAATCACAGCCCAAACTTGAGCCGTTAGCACAGTTACTCGAAAAACAACTCTCCCCCCCGATTAAAAAAGACGAAATTAGCGCATACTACGCACTAATGGAAAAAAACGCTGCAGGTGTTTGGCGTAATCGGCGTAAGTTATTTGATGGGCGTCGTGACACGGGCATATTTCTCCCACCTAATTCTAACGAAAGCGATAAACAAAAAGTTATGCACCTGCGCATTAAACAACTCTTTGATGTTGTTGGTGGCGTAGCGAGTAAGCGTCTTGAAAATATTTGGTATTTATCACCATTTCGCAGTGAAATGATGTTTGATAAGCACTACCCAGACTATATCTTCAACGAGAAAGATGACGCAAATTATACGCAAACCCCTTGGGTGACATATACCTCCCCTGCACTCAATCCAAACCGTGAACTGCGCTTTACTCCTCCCTTATTTGATCCGCCTAATAATGCGTGGATGGTAAGCGCGGTATATCCTTTGTATGTTAATAACAAATGGATTGGAAGTATTGGTGAGGATATGCAACTCTCCGATGTACTTGGATTTATGTTTAAATCTGAGCAAATTTATACTGAAGCAGAGCATTTTTTAATCGATACTGAGGGCAACTTTGTCCTAGCTGGTGCTTGGCAATCCACAATTGAAACGAATAACAAAATCACAAAACCTAATTTTGATAACGAACCGCAATTAATCGCTTTATTTACAAAACCCCTCACAGTCGAGCCAGAATTAATATCTAACAATCTGTGGCTGCACAATAAACGCTATATTGCTATTGCCATGCGCTTAGCGCCCGTTAATTGGCGCTATTACTTGGTCGTACCGGTTGATGAAATGATGGCGACAACTCGGCAGTTATTTGTCAATTTATTGGAAATGATTTTAATTATTGGCATTTTAAATGCCATCTTTACATTTACATTTACGGGCAAAATCATTACCAATCGTATCAAAATATTAGCGAATACGATGGTCATCTATGCAAAAATACATCGTGGGCGTATGTCAAATAAATTATCAGGCAACGATGAAATTTCACAACTTGGCATCGTGTTTGACAAAATGGCCAATGAAATTGACGATAATATTAAAACGTTAAATTACAAAAATGAATTATTACAAAGCACATTCAACATCAGTCCAAGTGGATATATCGTTTTTAATAATCAGCAGCAAGTGATACTTGCCAATGAATCGATTGAAAAAATCATCGGGGTGTCTAAAGAAGAATTACTGACCATGTCTATTCACGTATTTTGGGAGCATCTTGCCAAACAAACAACGTGTGCACTTTTGCCGCCAAAGCAAAATACCGATTTTTTTCGTATTGATTTAATAAAACCTCGACATACTAACTTGCTGTGCAAAATGTCCGATATTCACCTATCTGATGGGAATTTATGGGGAAAACTCTATTTCTTTCATGATATTACAAAAGAAGAAGAATCTAATCGCATTAAAAATGAATTTTTAGTGCACGCTACCCATGAATTGCGCACGCCACTTACCACCATTCATGGTTATTCGGAGTTATTAGCGAGTGATTTAATTCCTCAAAACATGCAACCTGAAATTATTGGTCAAATTTATGCGCAGTCTACATGGCTAATATCAATGATTAACGAACTACTCGATTTAAACCGCATTGAAGAAAGGGCGGGATTAGGATTTGATCTCGCCACTTACTCGCTCAATGACTTACTTCTCGAAGCGTTAACAGAGTTTGATATCCCTATAGGCAGAAATGACATTATAGTGGCGCCCGTTTTATCGAACATTACACTTAATGTAGATAGAATTAAATTCAAACGTGTTTTACATAATATTTTAGACAATGCGTTCAAATATTCACCTAAAGGAGGTGACGTTTCCCTCTGTGTGCATGAATATGACAATGTAGTTGAAATCGAAATAACCGACCAAGGCATAGGCATAAGTGAAAAGGATATGACGTATGTATTTGAGCGTTTTTTTCGAGTTGATAAGTCGGGGAATATTCCCGGAATTGGATTAGGATTAACGCTTGCAAAGGAAATTATGCACTTCCTTAATGGTGATATCTACATTATAAGCGAACTTCATAAAGGCAGTAGCGTGTTTATTCGTTTTAATCTTGGGGCATCAACACGATAACGCTAGATGCAATGCCCCTAAACACTTAGAGAATAATAATCAGAATAAAAACAGCAATCGCAACAATACCGTAAAATTGTATTTCATTGCTTTCCTTGAACGCCATAATCGATGCGACGATACCTTTAGGGGAATCTATGGGTTCATTATGATGCAATATGTCTACTTCTTCATGTAAAGCAATCTCCTCATGCACAGCAATTTCTTCATGAACGTCAGTTGCGATAGTGGCGACCTCGTCTTGTGAGATGATAGTGGCGGGTTCTTGTTCTTGATGCACCACAGAAACTGCTACTAACTCTTCTTGTGCGGGCGAAACAGCCTGTTGACTTTTGGGTGTTCTTTTAACCGGCTGCTTAGCAACCGTTTGATTCGTTTTTTTTCTTGCCATCGTCATTCCTCAGTGAGTCTTTTGTTGTTATTTTTATTCTTTTTTGTGTGCTTTAACACTTGAGCGCTTTCGCATTCTACGCGTTTTAATTTTAAGGTAAAGAAGCGTTTTTCACAATAATGCGATATTTTGCTTTTTTTCAAAAAAAAAATTTAAAATTCCTTCTCAATAGCCGATAAACGGCTGACAAGGTTTTATCAAAATAACGACAGCTTAATGTATCTCACTACGTGTTGGTTGAGTTATTTTATACTTGGAGCGAATATTCTTTGATTTTTAGGAATATAGCGTTTTTTTTATTATTGAGAAACTTTTCTTGACAATAAAATACTCAAATTACAGACTAGAATTACCTAAAATAACGCAAATATGTACTTGCGTAAAAATGTGGCTAATGACAGAATGTACGCGATTATTTTTTAAACATAAAGGGGATTGATATGATTAGTAGCAGTTTAGGTATTCCATCTATTGCACAAGTCCTTCGTGCAATAAACAATCCACAGACCGTTAATTTTGATGTTGGCACTGCAAATTTAGAAGCTGCAAGCGCTGGTTCGGCTTCTGCAGCTAGTGTGAGCTCAGGCGGTGACTGTGCATCATGTGGTGGGTCATTTAGCGCTACCGCTTAAAATGACTGATATTTGAAGCCTTGGATGCCTTAAAGCATTCAAGGCTTTTTATTATTTTATATTTTTTGTTGGTGCATAATAAAATTCCCCCGCATCAACACTTCTTTCGCCATTTCAAGTCGTGTCAATCTACACGCTAGTCCTAAAATATCATTTTTGACAGCAACTATATTTAGCGTAAACAATAAAAATAAGCAGGAATGACTCTTTGTGATAAATAAAAAGTGGTTAAAAAATTCTATCGCTATTTGCGTTTCACTAGGAATTACTTCATTTTTACTGATTCTTGGCTTGCAATCGATAAACGGTGTTCAAGGATTAGAATTACGCATTTTCGACAAATTCTTATCTCAGCGTCCTGCAGAAATAATTGATAAACGTATTGTCATTATTAGTGAAACGGAACCCGATATTCGTCGCTATGGGCATCCGTTGTCGGATCAAGTTTTTGCTGACGCCCTGCAAAAAGCCGAAGCGTTAGGCGCTCGAGTGATTGGCGTGGATAAGTACAGGGATATTCCCACGCCACCGGGCACCGATAATTTAAGTCATGTACTAAAAAAATATGAAAATATTGTGTGGATATTTTTTGGCGGTAATGACAAGCTGAATTTTATAGCTGCTCCCGCTGCACTAGATGGAAGTGTTGCAAGAACCGCTTTCAATAATATCCTTGAAGATCCCGATGGTGTCGCTCGTCGAGGTCTTTTGTTTTCAGATATCAATGGGAATAGTTACTATTCTTTCCCCCTGCTACTTTCTGTTTATTATCTTGCCAACGAAAATATATCTGTTCAATTAGACGAACAGCAAACGCTCAATATCAACGGCGTTAGCGTTCCTAAAATAGATACTGATTTTGGCGGATATCACCATGTGGATACGGGTGGATATCAAATCATGCTTGATTATCCTGCGCTACCTCAATCATTTAGCACTTTTACGCTATCCGATTTACTTGATGATAAAGTTCCAACAGACGCATTAAAAGATAAAATCGTTTTATTTGGTGCGATGGCGCCCAGTTTACAAGATTATTGGCTGTTGCCTAATGAAGTGACACGTTTTGGTATTGAATATCACGGCTACTTTATTAGCCAAATTCTCAATATGGCAACACAACACAAACAACCACTACGTGCTATATCAGATCGCGGAGAATACGGGTGGTTGTTATTTTGGTGTTTGATTGGTTCATTTGCAGGGCTTTATCGGGGCGGCACTCTGTTCTTTATCTTGATGATAAGTGAGTTTGCGGCACTTTTAGGCAGTAATATTTTCTTACTGAATCAAGGATGGTGGCTACCGCTGATTGCACCACTGCTTGGGTGGATTTGTGCTTTGTTTGCCAGTGTATTTTATTTTTTTACACAAACTCGCGCAGAACGTGGTCAATTAATGAAATTATTTGAACGTCACGTTTCCCCAGAAGTTGCATCGCATTTATGGGAAGTGCGTGAACAATTCTTTAGTGAGAATGGTATTCACCCCGATACAGTAACAGCAACCGTTTTATTTACCGATTTATCTAATTTCACGACAATTTCAGAACACATGGAGCCGCTTGCCTTAATGAATTGGCTCAACGAATACATGGAAGAAATGAGTCAAATTGTGATGGCACATGGTGGCATGATTGATAAATATATTGGTGATGCGATTATGGCTATTTTTGGTGTACCGGTGAAACGTGAGTCTGAAGAAGAAATCGCAAAAGATGCAAAGCAAGCCGTTGCGTGCGCGATTGCATTTGGCTACAAATTAGCTGAACTGAATCAAAAATGGGAAGCGCAAGGGTTACCCACCGTCACCATGCGTACAGGTATTTATACAGGCACAGTGGTGGCAGGCAGTTTTGGTAGTTCACAGCGCATGGAATACACTGTCATTGGTGATACTGTCAATACAGCGTCACGGCTTGAAAGCTTTGATAAAACCATTTCAACACCAACAAGCGAAAATCCCTGCCGTATTTTAATTGGGAACTCAACTTATCATTACGTTCAAGAGGACTACCAAACAGAAGTGGTCGGAGAATGCTTACTCAAAGGCAAAACGGAGTCGCTCAAAATTCATCACGTGACAGCGAAAAATTAATATAACAAATCCGAGGCTGTTGGCGGCAGAATGCCATAGCCTCGAACAGTCAGCGAACTCCCCTCACCAATAGCACAATAATCTTGACTGAGTAAATCACGCCCAAACGAAGATGTACTCAAACCAATTAATACGCCACTCAAATCCATTTGAGGAGACGTCACATTTACCGTGCCGCTTAAACCGAATTTCGATGCCGCTTGAATAATATTAAATCCCGGTACTGTATTTTTCCATTCAAGAGGAACTTCACCGCCTTGTATTAATTGACTTTGACTTCCAATCAATGATTTTACGTCAATAAATACATCGCCACCACGACCGCTAACTGCATTAGCTTGCACCATACCATTATCAAGTATCAATGCGGGCGTTGACACGGTAATATCCCCGCCATTACCAATGGATGATTTCACTGTCGTTGTAATTGAGGATCGCATCAAATCCATATAATTACCCGTATTCAGATGAATTGCGCCGCCATTTCCAGAATTAGCTTCAGTGCTAATTGAACTTAATTTCATTTGCAATACGTTTGCGATATCCATAGTGATGTCACTTGCATTTGCGTTTTGAGTGGATTGAGCATTAATTATTGAATTTTCCAAAAGGGAAAGATGACGCGTCTTAATATCAATCTGTCCAGATGTAATGGCTTCTCCATCAGGAACCGTGCCGCGATTTTGAATACTAATTTGTGCGGCGTTACTTAAATTTAGATTGTTATTTGCCACAACGTGAATATTACCAATTCGCCCTGTACTTTCTGGACTCGCCGCAGACGCAATACCAGCTAGATACTCACTATTTTTGGCATCGATATTGATATCATCAGCTTGAATAGATAAAGTGCCCGCTTTACCACTTCCTCGTGTATTGGTCGTAATACGTCCTGCATTTTCAATATTGATTTTTGACGCTATCACGTCCACAGTGCCCGCATCACCTTTTCCATAATAGGTATTTGACGCAATCCCCGTATAAATAGCACTATTATTGCCATTAATATGTAAATTTCCAGCAACAATCGTCACGTCTCCCGCGTTACCATCAGCCGTCGTATTCGACGCAATACGCCCTGATTCAGTTAGAGCAAGTGAACCAGCAATAACATTGACATTGCCCGCGCTCCCAATGCCAAACGTATTAGATGATATTCCCGTGAAAGCCGAATCAGCGGCACCTTTTCCATTAATATCAATCGTATCGGCTTGTATTTGAACTGTTCCCGCATTTCCCAAACCAAAACTATTCGAACCTATTCCGCCTGCATTATTGATGACTAAATCATAAGCTTTGACATCCACTAATCCTGCATTCCCCGTGGCAGAAGTATTTGTACTTGAATCAATACCCGTTGGGGTTAATAAATTATTTTGACCGTCAATACGCAATGTTTTCGTATTGACCTCAACTTTGCCCGCATTACCGACACTCGAGGTTGCTGAACTAATTGCCCCACCATTCATTAAGTTAATGGAGTTTGCCGTCACAATAATGCTACCGGCTTGACCACCACTATTAGGATTTGCTCTTGAACCAATCCCCGTTGATCCAAACGTATTATTTTTGCCATCAATTATTAAGTCTTCAGTAACCACGTTGACTGAGTTTGCGTCACCCGCACCAAATGTACTTGAATTCATTTCCGCGCCACCTTGAATAGTCAATGATGATGCTTGCACATTCACTTGCCCCGCCTGACCTGTACTTTTTGTATTTGCAGCAATACCTGTGAAGGTATCTAAATTTTTACCATCCAAAATGACGTTTTTCGAATGAATAGTAACAACGCCACCATTCCCATCGGCATTACTATTAGATGAAATTAAACTGCCATTTAGCACGTTTACCTTATCCGCACCATGAATAAACACTTGCCCGCCGTTGCCTGCACCATTTGAATCTGCTGACATTTGCGTTGCATCGGATAGGTTAATATTATTGGCCATGATATCGATATCACCCGCATTGCTAGTACCAGACGTATCCGTAGCAATTTTTGAAGCCGCAGCGTCCATGTTAATAGCCGTTAACTTCATATATCCTTCTTTTGCAGACAGTTGAGCATGATTGAAGGCTATTTTTTCCGCCGCTAAATCCAATGTTTGTTTGTTGTTGACACTAAGCACAGCACTATCAACGCTAAGCATGCCGTTATTTGCTAAAGAAGCCGTCATCAAACCAAAATTTTCAGGCGCACTAATGCTCAAACTATTCGCCTGAGAGGACATAGTATAATGAGTGCCGTCCACAAAACGCAGTGAATCAACCGCCCCAGCATGAAACGCTGCGGGAACATCAATCTTAGCCTCCGAGCCAAAAATAATACCCGTTGGATTAATAAAATAAAAATTCGCATTGCCAACTTCTGAGCGAAGCAAACCGTTAATGGACGACACCTCCCCACCAGTGACACGCGTAATGACATTGAGAATGGTATTAGGCCCTGTAAAAGTCGCACTTTCACCGTTATTGATGTTAAATGCTTTAAAACTATGAAAAAGATTTGCACCACTTGTTGTGCCCAGCGTTGCTGGAACGGTAAATTGGCCACTCAATGTTTGAATCGCCCCCATACTTCCATCGGTGACGGCTTGTGCGTAGATAAAACTGGGTGAAAGCAGCGCGGTTAACGTTAAAAAAGTACGATACGTTTTCATAACCAGTTCCCAACCAAAATAAAGGGTGACCAATAAAACGGATTTTTCATATCGGTTTGTTTGAGTAAAACCAGTTGCGCTTGTTGCAACGCTTTGACTTTGGTCATTTTTTTATCAATTAAATTTTGATAAAAGTGTGTCATTAAATTAAATGCTGCGTCATCTGAAATCGGCCAAAGTGTGCCTAGCGCACTTCGCGCGTGTGCTTTAAGTGCAACCCCTGAAAAACCTAATGGAGCTCTATCATCCCCTTCTGCTGTTTGGCAAGCACTTAGGGTGAGTAGTTCGATAGGTTCCTTTTCAAACTTATCTGACTTAAGCAACATTTCAAGGTCATCAATATGAAGTAAATCATCATAAGACATCAAAAAACTACTTTCTGCATTCGAGCCAAACACACCGTGTGATGCGATATGAACAATAGCGTAAGGTGACAGCATCACTTCTTCTTTAAAATGTTCAATAGTGAAATGATTGTCGAGTAATAGTTTATTTTCCCCTAATTGCTGACTTAAAGCGGTCACTTCTTGTTTAACGCCCGGTAATTTTAATTGCTCTTTCACACCGGCAATAAATTCTGCAGAGCGCATTAACTCCGCAATATTGCCATTATTTTTTCGCACCAGCTCACGTAAACTTCGTCCTTTTTCAGACAGATTACGGGAATTTTCTGTTTCTTTTGATTGAGTTTCTGCTGGGGTGTCTTTTGATGTGTCGCTATTTTCATCAATGTGAATAAACCCACTTATTACTGGCGCAGGTAGTTTTTCTACGACGCCACCCGGATCGCTCATACCAAGTAAAAGCGTGGAAACCGTTTTACGCTGAAAAGGTTTCGGATCAAATAACGTTAAGCCAGGAGAAGTTGCGACGGCATATTTTTCAATTAAATATTGTTTTCCATCAAATAGCGCCGACATCGGAAGCAACCTTAGAGAGCCATCTGGTACAAAAACTAAAGTTTCAATACCCTGTTCTTTTAACAAAGTTTCTTCGGGCAATACTAACCAATTATAGAGCTTTGGCATGTTTGACGGCACTTTATTACGCAGATTACGCGCCATTTTTTGGACTTGGGTATTAAACGCTAATGCCTCTACTGGAACGACAAATTGTGATAATCCCTTTTTAGTTCCAACTAAAATTTCTAAACGTTGAGGCAGAATAATGGGGTAAATAATAGCGGTTTTATCATCCATTTCCTCAATACTTGCATGACGTGCATTCTCAACAGTACAGCGTCCACCTAAAAAATCTTCAAGTTCAGTTTGCTTAATGAGTTCAACGGTATCACGAGCTGTTTTCAAATGCTTTTGCTTAATTTCTCCCGTTTCTTGTTGAGCTTGTTGGAGTAATAAATCTGCAAGTCCTAAATAAACAGGTTCAAGGGTTTCACGAAAAGAGGATTTGCCATTCTGATAATCCACTGGGATATCTTGGCGAATGATTTCAAGATGTTCAACTGCACGTTGATAAGCACTTCGCGCTGCTTCTATTTGCTGCGTTTGACGTAGTAGCCGCCCTTGTCGCCATTCCAGCGTGAATAAAAGATCTCGTTCCTCGCTATTTTGCATGAGCGCTAAAGCTTGCCAAGTTAGTCGCAGTGATTCATCAACGCGTTTTTGATCTTCGTAAAGCGAAGCGAGTGCATTGAGACTTTCTGCTTGCAAACGCGATGCTTGCAGCGTATTGATGCTCAATGTCTTTGCTTTATCAAACGCATCGTAAGCAAGAGACAAACCACTCTCACTTGCTAATGCGTGTGCTTGTTCACCCAAATTGAGATACAAACGAATTTTTTCTTCTGTGTTAGCAATTGCATCTAATTGAGTGTTT
>JBDLQG010000043.1:0-14601 GCA_039800705.1 Pseudomonadota bacterium | reverse complement strand
GCTCATGGGCGTGACCTATTTAGCGGTTGCCGCTGAGCATCCACTCGCGTTAAAAGCAGCTGAAAATAACGCAGATATTCGCGCGTTCATTGACGATTGCAAAACGATGGAAACCTCCGAAGCCGCGATGGAAACCATGGAAAAACGCGGTATCAATTCAGGTATCACGGCATTGCATCCAATTACAGGTGAATCGGTGCCGGTTTGGATTGCAAACTTCGTTTTGATGAGTTACGGCACGGGCGCTGTTATGTCTGTGCCTGCGCACGATCAACGTGATTTTGAATTTGCAAAAAAATACGGCATTGCCATTAAACAAGTCATTTTTGCTAAAGATGGTATGAATGATGATTGCAGTGAACAAGCCTTTACACAAAAAGGTGTATTAAAAAATTCAGGGACGTTTGATGGCCTAAGCTCTCAAGAAGCTTTCACAAACATTGCAAAAACACTCGAAGCGCAAAACAAAGGCACTCGCAAAGTGAATTTCCGTTTGCGCGATTGGGGCGTTTCACGGCAACGCTATTGGGGTGCACCGATTCCTGTGATTTATTGTAACGATTGCGGCACGGTGCCTGTTCCTGAAAGCGATTTGCCTGTACAACTGCCGCGCGATGTTGTGCTGGATGGCTCACAATCACCACTCGTTGCACACCCCACATTCTCGCATGTTGATTGCCCCAAATGTGGCAAAGCGGCAAAACGCGAAACCGATACCTTTGATACCTTTATGGAATCATCATGGTATTTTGCACGTTTTGCCAGCAATAAGGCGAATTCCATGCTAGATGAAAGTGCTAACTATTGGCTGCCTGTCGATCATTATATCGGCGGTATTGAACACGCCATTTTGCATTTATTGTACGCGCGTTTTTATACTAAATTATTGCGCGATGAAGGTCTTGTTGCTTGTGACGAGCCGTTCAAAAAATTACTCACACAAGGCATGGTACTCATGGATGGCAGTAAAATGTCAAAATCCAAAGGTAATACCGTTGATCCTCAAGCATTAATTGAAAAATACGGTGCAGATACCGTGCGTTTATTCATTATGTTTGCCGCGCCACCAGAGCAATCACTTGAATGGTCTGCTGACGGCGTAGAAGGGGCATCACGCTTTTTGAAACGCTTATGGCGTCAAGTGTATTTGCATACGCAACAAGTTCAAGGTGCACGCTTTAAAATTCAAGGTGAATTATCAAAAGAGCAGCAATCTGTTCGTCGTTTTCTGCATCAAACCATTCAAAAAGTCACTCATGATATGGGTGTCAGAACGATTTTTAATACGGCTATTGCTGCAAATATGGAATTACTCAATACACTGGCAAAATTTACCGACGAATCGAATAATAGTAAAGCTATTCGACATGAAATTTTAGAAGCCATTGCTATTATGCTTTCTCCCATTGTGCCGCATATTTGCGACCAACTCTGGCGCGACTTAGGGCATGATAACGCAATTATTTTAGAATCATGGCTAAGTGTTGATGAAAGCGCATTAGTACAAGATTCGCTAGAATTGATGGTGCAAGTAAATGGCAAATTGCGCGGGAAAATTGCAGTTGCAGCGACCGCAAGCAATGCAGAAATTGAAACAGCGGCGTTAAATGATGCGGCTGTTTTAAAATTCATTGACAGCCAAACTGTCAAAAAAGTGGTTATCGTAGCAGGAAAATTGGTCAATATTGTCGTCTAAAATCATGACATAGACAATTTAAAACGGTGTGTATTAATTGACACACCGTTTTTTATGCTTAAGATTTATTTTTTTCGCGTTCTTCTTCAGCTTCTTTTTTTACTGTACTGTCAGGTGTTAAATGGAGCTCACCTGTTTTAAGATCAATACTTGCGGTGTTATCCACATTTTTACTTGCATTCGCCAATTTTTTGGCTAGAAGTGTATTTGTTGCTGCTTGACGAGCCCCCATTGTGGCCATCATTTTTCCTGATAGCCATGGATTATCAAGCGTAAAACGCTCGAGCTCACTAGGTGATCGAATAACAACTAATTTACTATCAACAACCGCTTTAGCATTATCACTACGCGGTTTGTCAACATACATTTCAATTTCACCAAAAAATTCATATTGCTCAATAACCGCAATTTCAATTTCCTTTGTTTCACCTTGCGTGTAAATTTTCACTGATCCATCAAGTACGAGAAACATACGTCGATCTTCTGCGCCTTTTTTGAAAATCACTTCATCAGTGGCAACTTCAATAATGGGCAACTTTGTTTTTAAAACATTTTTTTCTGGTTTAGTAAACAATTCCATAATTCAATACCTTATAACGATGCCGTAGTAGTGGCGAGCCGCTCACCCATAATACGCATCATTTTTCCAGAAAATGCAGGATGTTCCGCAAAAAACTGCTCCAGTTGCATCCGATTTTTAATACAGACTAAACGCGTATCACTCAACGTTCTTGCAGAAAAACCGCGTGGTGAATTACCATACATCTCAATTTCACCAAAAAAATCATTTTTATTTACTACAGACAGTTCAACTTCTTTTTTATTATTGATAACGTAAAGTTGCACACTGCCCTCAACAACGATATACATCATCACACCATAACTTCCCTCTTCAAAAATTATGGTGCCTGATTTGAATTTTCTAACAGGTAGCATGATACATTCCTAAAAATTTAATTTGACTAATTCTACTCGATTTTACATTCTTTTAAAAAAAAACCAACGAATTAACGATGATAGTATTTACAAATAACGATCATAAACGGGCTTGTTTAGGTGAAAATGATAAAAAGTTAATACCAAAACTGCTATAAAGAATAAAAGACCTAAACTTAACATTGCTGCAATCGGATTCATCGATTGCGCAGCGGCATAACTGTAAATACTAAGCGCAACTAACATGGCAATATTGTGAAAAAATCCCTGTATTGCAACGACATGACCTGTTCCAATACCCTTCACGCCAAGATTTTGCAGCGCCGCATTGATGGGAACGATAAATAGACCGCCCATGATGCCCGTTAGCAACAAAATCAGCTGTGCATTGAGCATCACATTGGTAAAACTTAAGCCTACAATAGATAATGCCATTGCGTAAGCGGCAAAACCAACACGTGATAAACTTTTGAGCGAAATAAGCGTTGAAACTATGCTCGAGCCAATAATAATGCCTATTGCTAAAAAGAACGTTAACTGTGCAATATCTGACGCTGTATTGAGTTTTAATACCATGGGTGCCCATGCTACCAGTATGACACGCAGCGTTGCAGCTACCCCCCAAAATAATGCGCCACCTAAAATTACAAAATAGGCTAATGGCAACTTAAAAAAACAAACAATTTGCTTGAAAAAATCACGCAATGTAGGCCTATTTTCAATCATGTTAATAGGCAAAAATTTCGGTAAATAAGACGTGAGAATAGCTGAACTTATAAACAATCCGATTGCACCACTAAGTGCCATATTCGTTGACGCATCAGCCACCTTCGCACCAATTAACATGCCAAGTAAAATGGCTAAAATTGTCGAGCCTTCAATCCAACTATTGGCTTTAACCAAATTATCAAACTCAACTAATTCGGGTAAAATGCCATATTTCGCGGGACTATAAATCGCCGCCCCCATACCCACTATGCCGTAAGCGAATAATGGTTCAACTTCGCATAGCAACAAAATAACACCAAAGGCTTTTACAACATTAGCCAAAAATAATACATGGGATTTTGCAAATTTATCCGCAACATACCCGCTCCACGGTGCTAACAAAACAAACGCAATTAAAAAGACACTTTGCAACGCAGGAACATACCATTGCGGATTATCTGGCGAATGTATAACGATGGTAATAATTGTAAATAGAACTGCGTTATCGGCAAAAGCTGATAAAAATTGAGCAACCAATAAGACAATAAAAGACTGAGTCATGACATAGGAAGAAAATCGGTCACTGCTTTTATAAACGCGTCAGGTTGTTGAACATGTACCCAGTGCTCGGCATGAGAAATTGTACAGAGTTTCGCGCAAGGAAATAAAGTTTGAATACTATTTGGAGGAATATAATTTGATTTCTCGCCTGCGATAAAAAGCGTATTGCCATAAAAAGGGGAGAGATTATCCGTATTTGGGAATGCAATGATATTGTCGCCATTACGTTCAAAAATATCCAAGTCTATACGCCATTGATAACTGCCATTGATAAGTAATAAGTTTTGCAGTAAAAACTGCCGGTAACTTAACTCGGGAATGGACTGTGCTAGTTGCAACTCTGCTTGCTTGCGATTCGTGAGCGAAGCGAGTGATAATTGCTTTAGAGAATGAATGAGTGGTGTAAAGCTATGCGAGTAACTGAGGGGCGCGATGTCTACAACCATTAAATTATCGACGTATTCAGGGTAATTGAGTGCTAACCACATAGCGGTTTTACCGCCCATGCTATGACCAATAATATTGACTTGCGCTATCTCTTGCTGCTCAATAAAGCACATCACGTCACTTGCCATCACATGATAATCCATGAGGCTATGATGCGGTGATGCGCCATGATTTCGTGCATCTAGCGCATAAACACAGTAATCTTTACTCAATTTTTCAGCGCACGCCCGCCAATTTCTCGCCGATGCAAAAAAACCATGTAAAATAACAATCGGTCTTTTATTCGTGTCACCAAATACCTCAAACGCTAAATCCATCATTCACACTTTTTATAGCATTAAACCAAAAATACCGCCAAGCAAACCACCGAAAACACCACCCCACACCACAAGCCATCCTAAATGCTCTTGCATAATCGCTTGCACCATCTCTTTCACTAATTGTGGCGTTAATTCATTTAAACGTTTATCAATCACCGTTTCGATTTTATCAACCAAATCAGCGCTGATTTTTTGTGCGTTTAAACCGTGCTGCAATGCTGTTTTGAATTCGCTCGAGTCAACCATTTCAATCAATGTAACTTTCACTTTTTCAACAAAAGGCTCTTTAAGTGGCGTCAATGCCTCAACACCGCCCATCATCATCAGCATGCCCCCAAATGAAGACTCCAAAATCACCATCACCAAACTATCATAAATTTTGTCGTAATCCACAATGGCAAGCAGTGGTTCTAAATTTAAGACTTTTTGACCACCCTGCTCTTCGGTTTCGATAAATTGTTCAATATTTTCCGCAGTGAAAAATTGTGACATCATAAGCGTTTTAATGGCACTTTTGAATTCTTCAAACCGTTCAGGAATCACACCTGAACCGCGCAAATACGGCACTTTTTCAAATAGCATGTGAACAGCAAGCCAGTTGGTAATGGCGCCCGAAAGCGCAAAAAAACCAATGGAACTAATCACACTCGACGAACTCACCAAACCAATAAAAATAACGCATAAAGCGGCCGCATTGGTTGAATAATTTTTATCGTGAATAAGCGTATTAAGTTGTTTTTTATACTTCATCATCTAACTCTTCTGCAGATTTACTGGTGAAATAACTTGGTACAATACTAATCAACGTAATAATTAACGTCGCCAAATAAGGCACCGCTTGAACCGCTAAAATAGCAATCCAAAGTTTACCATTCAAGTTATCAAGGTATTCAAGTTGGCTAACTTCGACAATTCCCCAACCCAACCAGAGCAATAACAAAATTTCTTGTTGAATAACACGCAAACCAGCAAATAATGCACCGTGTGCTTCATATTTTGGCGTGCGCATAAACGGTTTACCTGAGGTAAATAAGCCTTGAATGGTGCCAAGTGCAACCGTATGCGTGAGCGCTAAACCCGATAATGCCGCGCCAAGTGAATGCCAAACCGAACAAGGAACACGTGCTTGATAAAGCCACAGTCCGCGAATAATTTTGAATACAAATAATCCAACTGTTGGCATCAAGAAAACATTAGCAGGTAATTCAGGATGCGCTGCAAAGCAAATTAGCACGGTAATGGCTAAACTTGCCAACGTGAAAACCAACGCTAACGCATCAGAGAACCAAGGCAACCAACCGGCAATAAAATAATATTTTTGTGCGGTGGTAAGGGGCGATTTTTTAGTTGGTAGAAAACTACGCCAATGCGCTTTGATAATTTGCATCGCACCATAGACCCAACGAAAACGCTGCGTCATATAGCCAGAGAATGTATCGGGCATCAAACCACGGCCAAACGAATCTTTCACGTAAACCGAATCATAACCCGCTTCATATAAACGCAGACCCAGTTCGCTATCCTCACAAATACACCACTCCGACCAACGTCCTACTTCAATTAACGCTGATTTGCGAATCATTGTCATTGTGCCGTGTTGAATAATCGCATTATATTCGTTGCGCTGCACCATGCCGATATTGAAAAATCCAGCATACTCCCAATACGAAAATTCTTTAAACGTACTTTGATGACGGTCGCGGTAATCTTGTGGTGATTGAATAAACCCAACTTTTGGATTATCAAAATAGGGCACCATGGATTTTAACCAATCCGGTGACAATACATAATCACTATCAATTAACGCAATAATTTCAGCATCTTCAGCAGTTTGTTCAAGCGCATGATTAATAGCGCCGGCTTTAAATCCAGGCCAATTTTCTAAATGAAAAAAACGGAATCGTTCACCAAGTCGTTTACAATCTTCTTCGACAGGTTGCCATACCGCAGGATCTTTGGTGTTGTTATCCATCACAAGCACTTCAAAATTGGGATAATCCACTTTTGCCAACGCTTCTAATGTTTTACGAACCATTAAAGGCGGTTCATTATGAATGGGCAAATGAAGCGACACCTTTGGATAAGTAAACTCAGCGGTTGGTTTAAGTGGTTGAAACGTCCGCACGGTTTTGCGATGCCAAACCACTTCAGCAATTTCCAAACTTTCAATCAATAAAATAATAGTGGCGAGTACTTGCATCAAAATCATCAGTGCCCACAATGCCAAACTTAAGGTGGTTTGGTATTGATGCGCTCCACTAGATACAGACCAAAAAATCACCGATGCGGCTAAGTTAGCCATTAAACCAAAGAAGAAAATACCCGATAATTTTAAACTACTGCGCGTAACAACAATGAGTCCCATTAAAAGTAAACTAAAGCCAGCTGCGCCAGCCGCCCAATTTTCCCAATCAGGCAACGCCATCACATCACCGTCCATGGGATATTTAGGCTGACGATCTGCGTTGAAAATCCCCCAATACGCGCCGGCTGAGCCTTCAATGGATTTTTTCCATGGTTGATCAAAAGCCTCAACAACGTAATAAGTGATTTTTTCTTTATCCGCGCGATTGAGAAAATCGCGCAAGAATGTCGCTTGATTGGGAATAGAAGCCGTTGCGTGTTTCACAGGCTGTCCATCAGAAGGCCAACCCACCTCAGTAATGACAATCGGTTTATTTGGATAAGCCGTTTTCACTTCATTGTAGCGATCAAAGACATAATCAACCGCATCTTCCGCTGCAATTCCTTCCCAATAAGGCAAAACGTGAATCGCAATAAAATCGACTTCATCCACTAATTTTGGGTGTTTAATCCACACATCCCATGTTTCAGATGTACTGACGGGGCGATTAGGGTTGCTGTGGCGTACATCACGAATATAGCCAATTAAAGCCTCTTCGGTCACGTCACCACGCAACAGCACCTCGTTACCGACCATAAGACGGATTAACTTGGGATTGTATTGTTTGCTAATTTCAATGAGCGTATCAACTTGACGGCGATTTTCGTCTAAATCCACCCCAATCCATGCACCCACGGTTGAATTTAAATTATGTTTCGCCGCGAGTTCAGGAATTTTATCTAACCCTTTTTCTTTAGATACGTTATAAGTACGCACTGCAAACACTTTATCTCTTAACAGCTCAAAATCATTTTCGATTTCTTGTGCGTTTGGAAAAGTGTTACTCGTCTGCGTATCTTGCTTGCGGAGCGGGTCATAAGTGACGCCCATCGTGGTTTTTGTCCACGACTGTACTTGCAGCGGATTGTTAACGTAACTCCAAATACTAAAGTTGACCGCAAGGAGTAGCGTTAAGGTTAATAAAATTACAAATTTTCTTATCATTTTGGAAAGAGTTAATGTGAAAATAAAGAAATTGCGAATTGTTTTTTTGACTCAATTTTACTTTTTACAAAGCAAAATTTAATAAAGAAATGCCTACCCAACCAAAGCCAAGTGTGGTGATAGCGAAACTCATCACCGCATATACGCGCCAAAGTGGTTTTTCCCAAAAATTAGGATCAAACGCAGCAACAATAAATACAGAAGGATTAGTGACTCCGCCAATGACGACCAACCAACAAGCCAAAACAGGCAAAGGCACTTTTGCACCATAAAAACCTAAACAAAACAGCGCCATCAAGGCAAAATCAATGTGAGCGCGAATCATAGTTTTATAATCTTTTAAAAAAACACCGTCTATGCCTTTAATGGGGAACCATCGCGCAAACGTCATAAGCCACGCTGATGCCAAGACCGCAAAAATCATAATAACTGCACCAACTAATAATATTTCCATTATTTTTTTCTCAAAAGGGATGTATTTAAAAAGCGATATTGATTCACAATGACCATTAAGGGATATAAATTTCAATCCCAAATTTGCCTTCTTCTGCGGGGTGAATGATGATTTTTAATGTCATTGAGAAAATTTCACGCAGGAACTGTTTTGTCTCACTAATCAGTTGTTATGATAAATAAAAAACCGCGTCAAAAAAACGCGGTTTTCTCAATGTAAAAAACTACTTTTTCACATACAAATCCGTAATCGTACCTTCAATCATTTCAGCTGCAAAGGCAACTGTTTCAGATAAAGTAGGATGCGCATGAATAGTTAAACTAATGTCTTGCATATCCGCGCCCATTTCAAACGCTAAGACCGCTTCAGCAAGTAATTCACCCGCATTTGAACCGACAATACCCGCACCTAAAATACGTCCCGTTTCTTTATCGGCCAGAATTTTGGTCAATCCTTCTTTGCGCCCCATACTCAATGAACGCCCGCTTGCTGCCCAAGGGAATGCACCTTTATTGTATTCAATACCTTGCGCTTTCGCCTGCGTTTCGGTTAAACCCATCCATGCAATTTCAGGATCAGTATACGCAACAGAAGGAATGGTTAGTGCATCAAAATACGATTTGTGACCAGCGATAACTTCCGCTGCAATTTTGCCTTCATGTACGGCTTTATGCGCCAACATGGGCTGTCCGACAATATCACCAATGGCAAAAATATGAGCAACATTTGTACGCTGTTGTTTATCAACGGCAATAAATCCGAAATCATCGACAACAACCCCCGCGTTTTCAGCACCGATTTTTTTACCATTGGGGCGACGCCCAACAGCCACTAACACTGCATCGAATAAATCCGATTCTGGTGCGTCTTTACCTTCAAGAGATACTTTCAAACCGTCTGATTGTGCTTCAATGGCTGTCACTTTTGTGTCTAACCAAATATTTTTATATTGTTTTTTAATTTTACGATGCAGTGGCATGACCAAATCTTTATCACAACCGGGAATAAGCTGATCTGTTAATTGCACAACGTGAATTTCACTGCCCAGCGCATGATACACCGTGGCCATTTCAAGCCCGATAATACCACCACCAATAATTAACAATTTTTTAGGGATAAATGGCAAAGCCAGTGCGTCGCTCGAATCCCACAAACGTGGATCCTCATTGGGAAAAGTAGGAATTTGCGTAGGCTGCGAACCAGCGGCGATAATGGCATTTTCAAACGTTACCGTTGTGTCGCCGACCACTAGCGTATTGGCACTTGTGAATTGCCCGACTCCTTGAACAACAGTGACGTTGCGTTGCTTCGCCAGTGCACCTAAGCCGTCGTTTAAGCCTTTCGTTACACTTGATTTCCACGCACGGATTTTATCTAAATCCATTTCTGGCTGGGCAAATGTGACGCCATAATGTTTCGATTCTTCTGCTTCATGAATGGTATGCGCAAGATGAAGCATGGCTTTTGAAGGAATACAGCCTACATTTAAACAAACGCCACCGAGTACCGGATAACGCTCAACTAAAACAACCGTTTTACCCAAATCAGCCGCGCGAAATGCTGCACTATAACCACCTGGACCGCCACCTAAAACAACAACTTGCGCTTGTAAATTTTCGCTCATGTTTGATTTCTCCGACCCTTTAAACCAACAAACGGCGAATATCGCCCAAATAATATTTTATAGCTTCCATAAATTGCGCACCTTCTGCACCGTCGATAACACGATGATCGTAGGTTAAATCAAGTGGTAATATAAGGCGGGGAACAAAGGTTTCGCCATTCCAAACTGGCTGCATTTTCGATTTAGTTACCCCTAAAATAGCCACTTCAGGTGCATTGACAATCGGCGTAAAGGCAGTGCCGCCAATGCCACCTAAACTTGAAATACTAATGCAACCACCTTGCATATCAGAGGGCAGTAATTTTCCAGTACGTGCTTTTTCGCTTTTTTCAGCGAGTTCGATGGCAAGTTGTTTCACTGATTTACTAGCAACATCACGCAACACAGGTACGACTAGACCATTTGGCGTATTGACAGCAATCCCAATATTCAAATATTTTTTGAAAATCAAACTTTCACCATCACTCGACAGCGATGAATTAAAACGTGGGAATTGATCCATGGCAGCCGCTAAGGCTTTCACAATAAATAATAAACCAGTGTATTTCACACCTTCTTTATTTTTTTCATTGTTTAATGCAACACGGAATGCTTCCATTTCGGTAATATCCACTTCATCGTGATAGGTTACCATCGGCACATTGAGCCATACGCTCGTCATGTGTTGCCCAGTCAATCGATTAATTTTACTCAACGGCTGAACATCAATTGCACCAAAGACAGCGAAATCAGGTACAGGAATCGATGGAATACCCGCGCCACCACTCGTTTTAACGCCATCGACAAGAATCTTTTTCACAAAATTCTTCACATCATCTTTCAAAATACGCCCTTTACGGCCACTGCCTTGCGTGATTTGTAATAAATCGACACCGAGCTCTCTTGCAAATAAACGCACCGAAGGCGACGCATGGGCAGAACCTGTTTGGACTGTTTGACTGGCAACAGACACTACTTCTACCGTTTTAACCGCTGGCGTGGTGATTTCAATGGGAGGAGTAGATACCACTTCAACAGATTTTACCTCAGCAACGGGTGCTGTTTCAAAAACGGGTGTTGCTGGCGCTGCGGTGACATCATCCACTAAAACCGTTGCAATCAATGTACCTTCATTGACCTTGTCACCCACTTTAATATGAACTTGCTGAACGGTGCCAGTGGCTGTCGCAGGCAAATCCATACTCGCTTTATCGGTTTCAAGTGTTGCAATCGTTTGATCTAAAACAATCACATCACCTGCTTGAATGCTTACTTCAACGACATCAATGTCATGCACATTGCCCACATCGGGGACTTTAATTTCACAAATGTTACTCATAATGGCGTGTCCCTTTACTTTATCTTAACCAAGGTGCGACGACGTCAGCGTCAATACCGTATTTAGCAATCGCCACATCCACTTTTGCTAAATCAAACTGTCCGTTATCCGCTAAACTTTTGAGCGCGGCAACGGCAATGTAATAACGATCCACTTCAAAGAAACGACGTAAATTTTCACGTGTATCCGAGCGACCAAATCCATCTGTACCCAGCACCACATAAGGCGCGTGAATGTCAGAGCGAATTTGCTCAGCAAATGCACGGGTATAATCTGTTGCCGCGATAACAGGTGTTTTTGCATCAGGTAAGCAATGCGCAACATGAGACTGTTTTGGTGTTTCAGTTGGATGCAGTCGATTCCAACGCTCACAAGTTTGTGCGTCACGCGCAAGCTCCGTGAAGCTCGTGCAACTCCACAAATCAGATTCTACGCCCCAATCACTACGAAGTAATTCCGCTGCAAATTCAGCTTCGCGGAAAATAGACCCTGAACCAAGCAAATGTACACGCAATTTTGCGCTGTGATCGCCTTGTTTGAATTGATACATCCCTTTCAAAATATCTTGCTCAATGCCTTTGGGCATTGCAGGATGGGTGTAATTTTCATTCATTACCGTAATGTAGTAAAAAATATCTTCTTGATCTACATACATGCGACGCAGACCATCTTGAACAATCACTGCCACTTCATACGCGTAAGTTGGGTCGTACGAGACACAATTTGGCACGGTAGCAGCCATTAAATGACTGTGACCATCTTCGTGTTGCAAACCTTCACCGTTTAATGTGGTACGACCTGCCGTTGCGCCAAGTAAGAAACCGCGTGTACGCTGATCGCCAGCGGCCCAAATCAAATCGCCAACACGCTGAAAACCAAACATGGAATAGAAGATATAAAACGGAATCATCGGTACGTTATGCGTTGAATAGGCCGTTCCTGCTGCAATCCAATCACACAAGCCGCCCGCTTCGTTAATCCCTTCTTGCAATACTTGACCGTGCTTATCTTCTTTGTAGAACATCAGCTGATCGGCATCTTGTGGCGTGTAAAGTTGTCCAACTTGTGACCAAATACCAAGTTGTCTAAACATACCCTCCATACCAAACGTACGCGATTCGTCAGGCACAATGGGAACGATACGTTTACCAATATTTTTATCTTTTACCAAAATATTGAGCAGTCGAACAAATGCCATTGTCGTTGATGCTTCTTTATCATTAGCTTCAAGCAACGCTTTGAAATCGTTTAATACAGGAACATCGAGTGAAATCGATTTTGCACGACGCGCAGGTAAATAACCACCTAATGCAGCGCGACGCTCTTGCATGTAATTAAGCTCTTTTGAACCTTCGGGGAAGGTAATATAAGGAAGATTGTGTAATTCATCGTCAGTAACAGGCAAATCATACGCATCACGGAAACGTGTTAATGAGTTATCACTCATTTTTTTC
This sequence comes from Pseudomonadota bacterium, assembly GCA_039800705.1. Classification (GTDB taxonomy): domain Bacteria; phylum Pseudomonadota; class Gammaproteobacteria; order Methylococcales; family Methylomonadaceae; genus UBA10906. Next base: position 1,734 of record JBDLQG010000043.1, on the reverse strand, counting down.
TGTTGATGGGTTGTATTTTGCGCTTGACCTGAATCGCCCATGCCGTAACCTTTAATGGTTTTAGCCAAAATAACGGTAGGTTGGCCTTTATGATTACTCGCTTTTTGGAATGCAGAGAATATTTTTGAGGGATCATGCCCACCACGATTTAATTCCCAAATATCTTTATCTGACCAATCAGCTACCATCGCTTTGAGTTCGGGTGTATTGAAGAAATGTTCACGTACATACGCGCCGTTTTTCGCTTTGAACGTTTGGAAATCACCGTCAACACAGGCCATCATTCGTGCTGCTAAAATACCGTCTTTATCGCGTGCAAGTAAGCTATCCCAACGATTACCCCAAACCAATTTAATGACATTCCAGCCTGCGCCACGGAATTCACTTTCAAGTTCTTGAATAATTTTGCCATTACCGCGAACCGGACCATCTAATCGCTGCAAATTACAATTGACCACAAAAATCAAATTATCTAAATGCTCACGACCCGCCATGCCAATCGCGCCCAGTGATTCCGGCTCATCGGTTTCACCATCGCCCAAAAATGCCCACACTTTACGACCCGTGGTATCAGCTAACCCACGATCTTGTAAGTAACGCATAAAACGTGCTTGATAAATAGCGCAAATAGGTCCAAGCCCCATTGATACGGTAGGGAATTGCCAAAAATCAGGCATTAACCATGGATGGGGATAAGACGACAACCCATTTCCACCGACTTCTTGACGAAAATTATCCATTTGATCAAGCGTTAAACGACCTAGCAAAAATGCTCGCGCATATTCACCCGGCGACGAATGGCCTTGTGTATAAATTAAATCCCCGCCATGTTTGTCAGATGCTGCGTGCCAGAAATGATTGTAACCCACGTCATACAAGGTTGCTGCAGACGCGAAACTCGCAATATGCCCACCTACATTGGTATCTTTGTTTGCGCGAAGTACCATCATCATCGCATTCCAACGCACATAAGAGCGAATACGATGCTCAATGGTGGCGTCACCGGGGAACTGTGCCTGCTGTGAAACAGGAATCGTATTTAAATAAGCGGTGTTTGCACTAAAAGGAATATCAAATCCTGAATGTCGTGTGACTGCCACTAAACTTTCAATAATAAAATGTGCTCGTTCACTCCCCTCACGTTCTAAAACTGATTTTAAGGCTTCAATCCATTCTTGCGTTTCCACGGGGTCAATATCATTTTGACGCGTGATTTCCGAAAAAAAAGTACTATTCATTCAATAATCCTAATAGTGATAAAAAAAAATTGCAGCGTTTACAATGAACGCTGAATTTGAATAAGTTAAACGGGGGGCGGCGCTAAAACCACTCGCGTGCCATTATTTTCAGCCGTACTCACAACACCTGCTACTTCCATTGCTTCAATAATGGTTGCCGCGCGGTTATAGCCCACCTTAAATCGTCTTTGAACGCTTGAAATCGATGCTTTACGTGATTCTGTTACAAAACGAACGGCTTCATCGTAGAGTGGATCCGATTCTGAATTACCACCATAACTATTGCCATTGCCAAAACTGTCGCTCCCATCAGACACTTCCTTAGTAATCTCTGTTAAGTAATTCGTCGGACCAGTTTGTTTTAAAAACTCAACAACACGATGTACTTCGTGATCATCTACAAATGCGCCATGCGCCCGAATCGGAATGCTCGTTCCTGAAGGTAAAAATAACATATCGCCATTTCCAAGCAATGTTTCCGCGCCACCTTGATCCA
>JBDLQG010000042.1:0-14645 GCA_039800705.1 Pseudomonadota bacterium | reverse complement strand
TTCCGATCTCGCGCAAATGCTCGCCAAAAAATTGCCCATGATTGAAGATTTACGCGATGAATCCGATCATGAAAATCCTACGCGTTTACTTATTATGCCCAAATCAAAACGAGGCAATGTTGACGAAATCATGTCACATCTTTTTGCGACAACGGATTTAGAAAAAAGCTATCGCGTCAACATGAATATGATTGGTCTTGATGGTCGCCCACACGTTAAAAATTTACATGATATTTTAAGTGAATGGCTTGCGTTTAGAACAGAAACTGTTCGCCGTCGCTTGCAACATCGTTTAAATAAAGTCCTCGCGCGACTGCATATTTTAGAAGGTCTTCTCATTGCGTATTTGAATATTGATGAAGTGATTGCCATTATTCGCACCGAAGACACACCTAAACCCGTATTAATGTCACGTTTTGGCATTACTGATACGCAAGCTGAAGCAATTTTAGAATTAAAACTACGTCATTTAATTAAACTCGAAGAAATCAAAATTCGCGGTGAACAAGATGCACTCAGTAAAGAACGTGATAATCTTGAAAAAACACTCGGCTCGGCAATATTATTAAAAAACCTCATTAAAAAAGAACTTCAACAAGATGCACTCGATTATGGCGATGTGCGTCGCTCGCCACTCGTGAGTCGTGAAGCGTCGCAGGCACTTAACGAAACTGCATTAGTGATTAATGAACCCCTTACCGTGATTTTGTCACAAAAAGGTTGGATTCGCGCGGCAAAAGGTCACGATATTGACGTCGAAAGCTTGAATTATCGAGCGGGCGATAGTTTTCAAGCAGCTGTCAAAACGCGCTCAACGCAGCCGGTGTATTTATTCGATTCAACTGGTCGTGTTTATAGCTCAACCACGCATGATTTGCCTTCTGCACGAACGCAAGGTGAACCACTGACGGGACGATTTAATCCACCCACTGGCGCGACATTTACCCATTTACTTGCCGGCAATGCGGAAGACTTAGTGGTGTTAGTCAATCATTGGGGTTACGGGTTTAAAACGTCGCTCAAAGAGTTTTTGAGTAAAAATAAAGCCGGTAAAGCCTTAGTCACGCTTGCTAATAATGAACGTTTACTCGCGCCACTGCTGACAACGCAAGAAGATCATTTCATTGCCGTCGTAACAGCACAAGGTCGCTTGCTCATTTTTCCACTCAACGAACTGCCAACGCTGCCCAAAGGCAAAGGTAATAAATTGATTCAAATTCCCTCAGCGGATTTGCAAAGCGGCAATGATTTCGTGACAGCATTTACCATTTTACCACCAGAAACTGCGCTCAAAGTCATTTCAGGTAAACGGACATTAACCTTGAAAACACAAGACCTCGAACCTTATATGGGGTATCGTGCAAAACGCGGTTTAGCACTGCCGCGTGGATTTCAACGCGTTGAAGGATTAGAATGGGAAAGCGATTCCCAACTAATAAAGTCATCATAAAAAGGAGAAGCCATAATGCCCCGACTAAAATTAAAAAACGCATTAAAAATTGTTTTCAGTGGCTGTTTTTTGACACTCACACTGACCACACAAAGCGTGGTTTTTGCACAAGCACCAAGCGACGCGCATGACGCACATCATGAACAACAAACGCTCGATTGGCCCGGTATTTATAATGGCTTTACGCCTTGCGATGATTGTAAGGGCGTAAAAACGACACTCGCTTTGAATGCGAATAATTCCTATATTCTTATCACGCAATACGTCGGCAAATCGCCACGCGATATCACAGAGAAAGGCAAATTCGTATTCAGTAATCAAAACACCATTATTTTAACGCCGCGCGACAGCGAGATGACACGCCATTATTTTGTGGATGAAAATAAACTCGTTGAACTCGACAAAAATGGGGTACATTACAGTGGAAAAGACGCTGATCGCTATGTGTTGCGCCGAAATGATGTCGTAAAACCGCCTGCTGACGGTCAAGGACACGGGCATTAAGTAACCGTTGCCATTTTATTCGTGTAATCAATCATTGCACGACCCGCGTTGCGTTTCACTTTCAAGACGCAACGCTCTATTCACTTTCAACTTTATGATTAATAACGATGTAATACGCCGTATTCGGTACGCTTTAAATTTAAACGACCACGAAATGATGGATATTTTTGCATTAAGCGACTATGAAATCACCCGTGACATATTACTGACGCTGCTCAAAAAAGACAATGAAGAAAATTTTGTTGCCATGAGTAATGCACAGTTAACCGCTTTTTTAGATGGCTTAATTACCTACAGACGCGGCAAAAGTGACAACCCTGTTGCGCCCGCAAAAATGGAACTTGATAACAATGCGATTTTACGAAAACTGCGCATTGCATTGGAATTTAAAGAAGAAGACATGCTCAATACGTTAAAACTAGCGGATTTTGAATTATCGAAACATGAACTGAGTGCATTTTTTAGACACGAAGGACATAAGCACTATCGCAAATGTGGCGATCAAATTCTGAGAAATTTTCTGCAAGGCTTAACGATTCATTTCAGACAAACTGAAGAATCTTAACGGGTAACTAAAACGCGTCACCATAAGGCAAAAATGTATGCTGAAAAAATTACTGCTCTCTATTTTAGCCGTTATTCTTATTTTTGAAGAATGGCTTTGGGATACATTAACCGTTGCGGGTCAATTTTTTTCACGTATTTTACATCTGGAACGATTTGACGCATGGCTCATTGAAAGTTCGCCCAAACGCGCCTTATTCGCTTTTTTCATCCCGCTGGTTATCGTCACACCGTTTAATATTCTGGCAGTATTTCTACTCGCCCGTGGCGCAATTTTGGAGGCAATTTTACTTGAAATTGTTTTAAAATTATCGGCTACGCTACTAATCGCGCGGATTTTTCGTTTGGTCAAACCCGCGCTATTAACATTTAACTGGTTTTCGACGATTTATACCTACATCAGTGATTTACTCCATTGGGCACACGAGAGCGTGCGCCACACGACTATTTATCAACTTAGCCTAACACTCAAAGCGGCCGTTAAAGAACGCGTTGCAGCGTTTTTTTCGTCTAAGGACTTGGTCAAATAGATTCATTCTACACAGAGGGTTTTATCTATACACGTTTTTCGATTTACCTCAAAGATAAATATCATCTCTAACATAATTTCGTCAAGCAAATGTCTACCGATACACATTATTCACGTCGAAAGTTTCTACAGTCTTTAGCTTTATTAACCACTATCCCCTACTTCAAAACAGCCTATTGCAATGATGGAGACACATTAAGTGGCACGGAGTTCCATTTAACTATTGCGAATACGCTAATTAATTTCACTGGAAAAACATGTAAAGCGACTACCGTTAACGGAAGTATTCCTGCGCCGACATTATATTGGCAAGAAGGCGATACCGTAACAATCCATGTTACCAATTTACTTGAAGAAACAACGTCAATACATTGGCATGGTTTAATTTTGCCATACGGCATGGACGGTGCGCATGGTGTGAGTTTTTCAGGAATTGAACCAAATACCACGTTCACCTATTGTTTTAAGGTAGCTCAATCTGGAACGTATTGGTATCACTCACATTCTGGTATGCAAGAGCAGCTTGGCTTATATGGTGCAATTGTTATCAAACCATTAAATGCACCAATAATTCAAGTTGACCGAGATTATGTCATTGTTTTATCTGATTGGACTAATGAAAATCCAATGACTGTGCTTGATAACTTAAAAAAAGAAAGTGGCTATTATAATTTTAACAAATTAACACTTCCTGACGTTGTTTATGATGTTATGGAAAATGGATGGGATAAAACGATCAGCAAACATGATATGTGGAGTGATATGCGTATGAATCCAACCGATTTATCCGACATTACCGCTTATACCTATTCCTACCTATTAAACGGAAAGTTGCCACAAAATTCATGGACTGGGTTATTCAAAAAAGGGGAAAAAATTCGCTTACGTTTTATCAATGCAGGGGCGCAAACCTTTTTTGACGTGCGTATTCCTAATTTAAAAATGACCGTCATTCAAGCAGACGGGCAATTAGTTGAACCTGTCGAGGTGGATGAGTTTAGATTAGGATCAGCTGAAAACTATGATGTTCTAGTTACGCCAATTGAAGATTGTTATACGCTATTTGCCCAATCTATGGATAGAACAGGGTATGCGTGTGGTGTTTTAACTATTCATGAAGGATTGAAAGCGGATATTCCCCCTTTAGATCAAGCAAAGCCACTTTCCATGATGGATATGATGGGCGATATGGCAGGCAGCGTTGCCGCGAATCATGCCAATAGTGAATTTGGAGCCTCAGTTGATATGCGCGTAGATACCCCCCGCACTAACCTAGACGATGAGGGGGTTGGTTTACGCAATAATGGGCGACGTGTTTTAACGTATGCCGATTTACATACGCTTGGCGGAGCACTGGACAGCCGACCTCCTCAGCGTGAAATTGAGCTTCATTTAACCGGCAATATGAATCGGTATAGTTGGTCATTTGATGGCCTTGAACTTGATGAATCAACGCCTATTCATCTACATCATAATGAACGTGTGCGTATTATTTTTGTTAACGACACGATGATGACACACCCCATTCATTTGCATGGTATGTGGAGCGAACTAGAAAATGCCAATGGCGAATTTCAAGTTCGAAAACACACAATAGCTGTCCAACCAGCGCAACGAGTTAGTTTTCTTGTAACTGCTGATGCGTTAGGTTATTGGGCATTGCATTGCCATCTGTTTTACCACATGCACACTGGTATGTTTCGTGTCGTGATAGTCTCATGAAGTATTTATTTCTGGTTTTTATCCTGATATCAATGAACATCAATGCAGCCGAAACACAAGATGCACTGCGTGAATCCAATGACTACTCAGACGGATATTCACTCCATGATTTACCGTTTCATGCTGGACATAGTGATAATTATCGAGCTGGATTTATTGCAGATAGAATAGAAATTACCAATATGTCAACGAATTCTACTGTGACTTATGATGCACAAGCGTGGTTTGGTAAAACCTATGACCGTGTTTTACTTCGGGCTGAGGGTGACGTTAAAAATGGACAATCACAAAATGCACGCAGTGAATTACTGTGGTCGCACGCTATTACCCCATTTTGGGATTCACACTTAGGACTTCGTTACGATAGTGGTTTAGGCATAAATCGAGAGTGGTTGGCATTAGGCGTTCAAGGCTATGCGCCTTATTGGATTTATGTAGAAGCAACGTCTTATATCAACGAACAAGGACGCACAGCTTTTCGCCTTGAATTGGAATATGATTTACTTATTACCCAGCGCTTAATTCTTCAACCTCGTATTGAGGCAAATGCTTATGGCAAAAATGATACAGCGCATTATTTAGGCAATGGATTAAGTACACTTGAAACAGGTTTACGACTACGTTACGAATTCATACCAGAATTTGCACCTTATATTGGTATTGACTGGGATAATACATTTGAAAACACGGCCACTTATGCTAAACAAAGAAATATGAACACGACCAATACTACGCTGGTTCTGGGTGTGCATTTTTGGTTTTAACTCTTTCAAGTCATCACCGCAACAATATGAAAAAAGACGCAAACAAAAACGACGGCATAATCATAAATGATGTAAGAACTAGAATGCGGTCATTATCAATATCTTTCAATGCCGCAAATTCTCAAAAAAGTACTTATCCTAAAAAAATAATTTCATATTTTCATTGCTTTAATATCAATCCTTAAGTAGCAATTCAACAGCTACTTAAGGTTTTATATAATCTCCCTCTTTTCACAAAAAACACTGACATGATCGTAACACATGAAAAATCAGTCAACGTAAAACTAGCCCGTATTTAATTTAGAGATGTCAACAAACCCAACACGAACGATTTGACTAGTAACGCCGTGTCAGAAAAGGACATCTAAATGTTTAGTCAATATAACCTTCCGCGCCACCCGTATAAAACAAATTAGGATTTGCTTGATTTAGCGCAGTACCCGATTTAATTTTTTCAGGTAAATCGGCATTGGCAATAAAGGGAACACCAAAAGCCACTGCATCCACTAAACCTTGAGAAATGGCTTCTTCCGCTTCCTCGGGACTATATCCCATGTTGCTAATGAGAACACCTTGATAATGTTCACGAATGGGTGCGAGCACATCGCCTTGTTGAACTTGGAAAAAATCGCTACGCATAACGTGTAAATAAGCCAACTTAAACGCCGTTAATTTTTTCGCAAGCCATGTGGAAAGCGCGATAGGATCACTATCGACCATGCTGTTGAAGCTGTTGAGCGGAGAAATCCGCAGTCCGACTCGATCACTTCCCCACACCTCACAGACAGCCTCAAGGACTTCAAGCATGAAGCGAGCGCGATTTTCAATACTGCCGCCATACGCTCCTGTGCGTTTATTCGCGCCATCTCGCAAAAATTCATCAATCAAATATCCATTTGCGCCATGCACTTCCACGCCATCAAATCCAGCAGCTTTAGCGTTTTGCGCGGCATGTTGAAAACCTTCGACAATAGCGGGAATTTCATCATCACGCAATTCACGCGGTGTCACATACGGTTTCCAACCTTCTGGCGTAAGCACTTCACTACTCGTAATCGCTATGGCACTTGGCGCAACGGGTTCTTGACCATCATTAATTAACGGATGACACGCGCGACCGCCATGCCAAATTTGTAAAAAAATGTGACCGCCTTGCTCATGCACGGCATCAGTGACTTTTTTCCATGCGTCAACTTGCGATGCGCTATAAATAGCTGGCTCTTTCCAAAATGCTGAGTTGCCTTCCATCACCATCGTGGCTTCAGCGATAATCAAACCTGCACTTGCGCGTTTTGCATAATGTGCCGCCATTAAATCCGACGCATGATGACCTTCAGCAGCGCGACAACGTGTCAGTGGCGCCATTAAAATACGATTCGGCAGTGTCAACGCGCCTACTTGTAAAGGTTTAAATAAATGTTCCACATTCTCTCCCATGTGTTTAGACGTCAACTGTGGCAAGCCATACATCATGCTTATTACACATACTCACTATATGCAACACACCCGCGTAATTTTTAATATTAAACGATGAACTGGCTGTTTTATCTGTCGTTGGATTGAAGAAATGTTCATCTAAGAATTGGTAATTATGATCGAGCAGCACATGCTTTACGATGTAATGCTCAAAACCGTTCATCTCGTGAGCGGTAATCACATTGACTATCGTGCCAGTCGCCGATTTTTCAATTTGTGCGCTAGGCAGATGAGTGGCTACTTTTCCACTCCAACGCCCTGCATTGTCTTTCGTGTAAAAAAGACCACCTGCACCCAACAGTTGCGCTGGCGCAGTTTGCGCGGTAGCAATTTGCGGCATCACGTTTAATGCACTTAAACCCGCACCTGCTAAACCTACACGCATAAAATCACGACGTTTCATTGTTATCCCCTAAATTAAATTAATACATTGATTATCAATGATTACCTGCAATGGAGAGCTGCTCAATCAAAATGGAACCAGCGCGTACATTACCGCGATAATCAATATCACTGCCTACCGCTACTATATTTCTAAACATCTCTTTTAAATTACCCGCAATGGTAATTTCTTCAACTGGGTATTGGATCACCCCATTTTCCACCCAAAAACCTGCCGCACCGCGTGAATAATCACCCGTCACCATTTTCACGCCCTGCCCCATTAGCTCAGTAACGAGCAAACCAGTGCCAAGCAGTTGCAACATGGATTCAAAATCGCCAGCACTTGGCGTCAACGTCAAGTTGCGTACACCACCCGCATTGCCCGTGCTTTTGAAACCCAATTTTTTGGCTGAATACGTACTGAGAACATAATCTTGCAAAATACCGTCGCGTACTAAATCACGATGGCGCGTTGCCACCCCTTCACTGTCAAAACTTGCGCTACCTAATGCACCAATTAAATGCGGTTGCTCGTGAATATGAATGAATTCTGGGAAAATTTGTTTGCCAAGTGCATCAAGTAAAAAACTCGATTTACGATATAACGCGCCGCCGCTAATCGCTCCAACAAACGAATTCAGTAACCCACCCGACAATTCCGCACAAAATAAAACAGGACATTGACGCGGACTCAAACTTCGCCCACCTAAACGACTCAATGTGCGTTCAGCGGCTTTAATGCCGACATCACGCGCCATGTCAAGGCCCTCCGCACGACGCGCCACGGTGTACCAATAATCGCGCTGCATATCGTCGCCACGTTGCGCAAGAACCGAGCAACTCAGTGAATGGCGCGTTGAAATTCGCGCTTGCAAAAAGCCAAGGCTATTACCAAACACGCTAATGCCTTTATTCGTGCTTACTGATGCGCCTTCAGAATTACTGATATCCGCATGATAATTTCGCGCTGCGTCTTCACATTCAATAGCAAGTGCAATCGCCTCATCGGGCGACAACGCCCATGGATGATATAAATCCAAATCAGGAAATTCGGTTGCCAATAAATCGACATCAGGTAAACCGGCATAGGCATCTTCACTGGTATAGCGTGCGATACTGCAAGCGGCGCTTACTGTTTCTTTAATCGACTCGGGTGATAAATCACTTGTGCTTGCTGCACCTTTGCGCTGCCCGAAATAAACCGTGATACCAAGGCCTTGGCTGCAATGATGCTCAATAGTTTCCACCACGCCAAGACGCGCATTAACAGACAAACCATCATCAATAGTCAAACCCGCTTCAGCTGCGCTGGCACCTTGCAATGCGGCTTCGTCTAACAGTTGCGCAACCGTTTGTTTTAATTCTTCTATACGTTCAATCTGCACAGTCAATCCTTTTAATGTTAGTGAGGTACATAATTTGTTTTCGATGTCGCACTATCAACAGCGCGAGATTTATGCGTAAAAATATTTTTCAATCGATTAAATGCCGATGGTAGCGTTGTATCCATAACCATTTCATTACCCATTGACACAATAATACGTGTCAACTCAGGCATTTTGTTTTTAGTTGAGGCAATGTATATCGGTTGAACATAAACAATGGTGTTGCCCATGGGTAAAATCACCATACGTCCCATTTCTACAGATGAACCATTTTGATCCCACAAGGTGAATTGTTGCGAAATTTCAGGATGTTGCTGCGTGAGTGCTTCGATTTGTTCAGGGCCGTTCACTTGAACGTCTTTGCCAAATTTATACACGGTAATATTGGGACTGTAGCTATTTTCCCCACATTGTGTTTTATCAAGTGTACTTGCCATGCCAATCATACTTAAATTATTACGATTCACTGGCGTCATTGGATGAATTAACACAAATTCTTCGGTGTCATTGCAATGACCAAAATCCATTGTTTGATAATAAGGCATGACGGCGCGACCACGCACATTCGCCTGCGCCCATGTTTCAGCTTGCTCGTAAAATAATTCGGGACTTTGTTGATGATATTTTGCGTACACGTCCATTTGCAACGCGTACAAATCGCGCGGATAGCGCAAATGTTGTTTTAATTCCACAGGCAGATCCTCAAGTGGCTTAAATAAACCCGGATAGGCTCGATCGTAAGTTTTAACTATCGCGTCGGTAGGATCACTGATGTAGTAATCCACATCCCCATCAAACGCATCGACCACAATTTTGACTGAATTACGAATATAGTTAAATGGTTTGCCGTTATTCATGCCCTCTTTACGAATAGGTTTTGAAACCGGATATTTATCTGACACGGTATACGCATCTTGAATCCAATAAAAACGATCTTTGGTCATGACCAAATAAGGGTCTTTATCCAAATCTAAAAATGGCGTCAATTTTTGAATACGCTCTGTCACATTGCGATAAATTTTGAGTTTGCTTTCTTGCGAAATATTGGTTGAGAAAAATAATTTTTCATCACGTAATTTGAATGCAAATAACGCTTTTTTAAACGTAGAAGAGAAAGGAATGCCGCCTTCACCGTGATAAGCTTCGTTAGTTGCCGCGTCATTGCTGGTAGTGGCAATCCCCACCACATTGAGCTTATTTGGCACAACAGCATAATCATACTGTTCAAGACCATAGTAAATATCAGGATGAGCAACGCTAAACCCGACGTCAGAGTGCATATTCAAATCACGTAAATACCATGTTAATGGCGCATCCGCATCCTGTGCAGCCGGTGTCACGACCGCGCCATAGCCATGCGTGTAGCGTAAATGACGATTTTCCCAGTTTTGCGCTTCTTTAGGCAATTTAGATACATTGACTTCACGTGCAGCAATATTCACTTGGCGAACATGATTTGAGATGAAATACCGATCTTCGTCTACGGCTAAAAATTTATAATAAGGACGAATTTCTTGCAACTGCTTATAGCTGAAAATAATATCTTCACGATCCCACACAGGAATATTCTCAAAATGCTTTTGACTACCCCATGTTTCAATGTCTTGCGCGGCATCAAGTTTCACGTTCATATCAACAACGTTAATATTGTTCAAATTGTACGCAGCCAACGTTGAATCAATATTGTGTTTCATAAACGACGTTTCGGCTTTTACTGGATTGGGATTGACGACAAAACGTTGTAGCATATCGGGAATCCACTGAAATTGCTGTAATTGCCAAATAAACGCAAACAATGCAAGCGAAATCCACAGCGGTTTTTTATGATCGTGGTCATCTGAATGCACAAAATGTATCGCAATCATGGCGGCAACAAAAAATGTCAGCATGGCTGCCCAAATGAGCGGCAGTTGATAGCGAATTTCTAAAAATCCAGGACCAAAAAAAACGGGTTCATGCGTATTGGTGTAGAGCAGTGAAAAACGCTCAAGCACAAAGCCCCAAATCACAAACGCCACCACAAAACCAATTAGCAGGGTTAAATGAATTTTTGCGCCTTTCGGGTAATGTTTGTTTTGATTGGGGATATAAGTATGTTCAAAAAAATATAATCCACCGACCATACCAAAAATCAATATCGCGGTAATGAGTAATTCTTGCTGAATGAGCTGATAGGTTGGATAGGAGAGCATATAAAAGCTCACATCATTTCCGTAAACCGTTTCATTCACACCCGACGAGCCGCCAAAGAAATAAAGTAGCGTCGATTCCCATTGCGAATAAAACGGCGATGCAATCACCAGAGCTAAGAAAAGCGAAATGGGCGTGTAAATTTTTACCGAGCCAGAAACAAACGTATCTGCAAACTTTTGAAAATGACCCGTTTGCTGACGGCTTAAATTGTCAACAGGATTAAGCCCTAGATAACGCGATGCAATCCAAAAATGACAAAAGAAAATAACGAAAAATACCAGCGTTACACCACCAGACAGAAAGAATTTATACAGTAAGCGTAGCCAAAAATACGACTCGAGTTTAAGCGATTGATACCACCATAAATCCACAAAAAAATCGATAAAGATAAAATGAAAGGCAACGAATAAAACCACAGCGACGGCAATTAAACTGCCAAACAACGCGGGAAAAAATTTCAAATTCCGCATGGTGTTCCTCTTGTCAAAAAATAAAATAATATATAGGTGTTATTCTAACATTCTAAAGCGGCTTATGTGCCACGATAACCCGAAGTAATTGGATAGCGTCGATCTCGACCAAACGCACGCTCACTAATTCGAATCCCCGGCGCGGACTGTCTGCGTTTATATTCACTGCGATCAACCAGCGAAATTGCCCGTGCTACCGCCTGCGCATCAAAACCAGCGTCAATAATTTGTTGCGCGGATTGGTCTTCTTCAATATAGCGTTGCAAAATAGGGTCAAGGATTTCATAAGGCGGCAGTGAATCTGCATCGCATTGATTTGGCGCAAGTTCCGCTGACGGTGGGCGTGTAATCACACGCTCTGGAATGACGGGTGAGAGTTGATTGCGGTACCTAGCAAGCGCGTATACTAACAATTTGGGGACATCTTTAATCGGCGCAAATCCGCCTGCCATATCACCATAAAGCGTCGCATACCCCACACTCATTTCACTTTTATTCCCTGTGGTCAGCAGCAATTTTCCTTGTTTGTTTGACATAGCCATGAGTACGACGCCGCGACAACGCGCTTGAATATTTTCTTCTGTGGTATCACTTTGCGTATTGGCAAATGTACTTTCAAGCATAGATGTAAACGCATTCACAGCGGGTTCAATGGGAATACAATGATAAGTGACGCCTAAAATTTGTGCTTGTTCCTTAGCATCGTCATTACTCATCGCTTGGGTGTAACGCGAAGGCAACGAAACCACTTCCACATTTTCAGCGCCCAGCGCATCCACCGCGATAGCCAGCACCAAGGCTGAATCAATCCCACCGGATAATCCTAAAATAGCGCCTTTAAACCCATTTTTATAGACATAATCGCGTGTCCCACACACCAACGCGGCGTAATCGCTACTCAATGGTGAATACGGTGGCGCACAGTAAGCGGGAATAGGGTCTGAACCCTCAAATTCAATGATGCGCCCTTCTTCCACAAACTCTTGTGCACGCAAAACAACGTCACCGTTTTTGTTCGTCACAAATGAAGCACCATCAAAAACTAACTCATCTTGCCCACCAATCATATTGACATACACAATAGGTAATTGTGCCGCACGCCCATTTTCACCAATAATAGCCTCGCGCTTTTGTGCTTTACCGGAATGAAATGGCGACGCATTTAATGTCACCAGTATTTGTGCACCCGCGTTTTTTGTGGCTTGAACGATGTCGCTATGCCATGTATCTTCACAAATCCCCACGCCAATATATTGACCTTTTAGCTCAAAGACACACGAATCTATGCCAGCAGAAAAATAACGCTGTTCATCAAATACGCCATAATTGGGTAATTTTTGCTTACGATAAATCGTTAGGATTTCTCCACCAAGCAAAACAGCGGCACTGTTGTAGCAATTTCCATCAAAAAACTCTGGAAAACCGACAATAATTGCAATTTCTGGCGCGATTTTTGCTAAATCAACTAAAATGCTATTCATTTGAGTTATAAAATCATGGCGTAGCAGCAAATCTTCAGGCGGATAACCTGTGAGAACGAGCTCTGGAAACACGATTAAATCAATGGGAGATTCGCCACGTATTTTCACCACAGTTTTTGTGATTTTGTTAAAGTTCACGGCAATATTGCCGACTAAACTATTAGTTTGGACAAGCGCGATTTTTAAGGTCATGACGTTAAAAAGAGATGGAAAAGGTAAGTATGAATTTAAGGTGCGTTAAGTACCTAAATTGTCATCATACCCCAACTTGCAAGAAAGCGATGCGTTTTATCCTGACAAAATTTTGGCATTAACTTTATTTCAGAACAATATTTAGGTGAAAACAATGGAGACACAACAAGAGAAACACAATGATTCAATGTGGTGGTTATTTCTTGAAACATTAAGTGATGAATTTATAAGTCAAACGGGGTTTGGTATTTACGCGCACATTACCCCTCTTGATGTTCATCATGTGTACGCTGAGTTTCAGCAAAACCAGTCGTCTATCAACCACTTTGCGCGTGATTATGTTCGCTCTTATGTTTGATATTTTATTTCGAAGTACGCTGCCACAACGCAGCAGCGTTTATTTTTAACTTATTTTGTGATTGCCGTGAATAAATTACCCACTATCTCGACAAAAAACGATTTACCTTATTTTTTCAAGCCGTTAATTTTACCCCTAGCGATCGCTTTACTTTCAGGTTGCGCGGGAACAGTCGATGTGAAACCAACGCCTGTTGCTGTGCGCCCTGTTGAAAAAGAAGTCATTCCGCCAGCTGTCGATTATGCGCTAAGTCTGCAAGGCGCACCTTATCGTTACGGTAAAGACACGCCCGAAGAAGGCTTTGACTGCAGCGGTTTTGTTAAACACGTTTACGAACGCAATGGCGTGCATCTCCCTCGCACTGTCAGTGAAATGAAAGACTCGCTCATGCCCGTTCCTAAAAATAATATTCACTCTGGTGATTTGGTTTTCTTCAATACAAGTGGCAAGTCAGTGTCACACGTGGGCATTTATGTAAACGAGAGCAATTTTGTTCATGCACCAAGTTCGCGTACAGGAAAAGTCATGGTGTCGAGCTTAAAAACCAATTACTGGCGTGATCGATTTGTAGATGCACGTCGTCCGTAACCCAGAAATCACAAAGTAGATACGTTAAAAGGTAGGTACATTAATTTCATAAACCCGATTTTCATAGAATTCAATATTACCATTCTCCATGCCCGAACCAGCAATCTCTCCTTGGTAAACAAACTTTTGATGTCCATTGCCCAACAATTTGCCTTGCTTTGGAAATATTTACTCGAGTTTTTTGCTGAAGAAAAGCTTGAAAAAGCCTTGAGGGTGCTATCAACAGAAACAAATTTGCATCGAGCGGTTTCGGCAATCCTGGAATTTGAAAAAACCGCACCTAGCTTTTCTCAGGATGAGTTAGCTAAACAGCTAGGAGAAACCCATGATTTTTTAAAAAAACTATTAGCAGGAATACCTCAAAGCGATCAAAGTGATATAGATGAAGCTACTGGATTATCTCCAGCTTATCAAACTAAGCCGAACTTAGATCCTAGTGTATTTCCTTCTCCATTAGCTTATCCAGAACCAGTTCAATCTCCAATGTCAGAAGCTCAATTAAACTCTATACCTCAACCGTCTACTAAAGAAATACTTTCAGTTAATAATGACATGCACATACCGCAATATCGTCCAATGAATTCA
>JBDLQG010000041.1:0-14728 GCA_039800705.1 Pseudomonadota bacterium | reverse complement strand
TCTTCAGCAAGGCGCTTTGGAGCCAGAGCCTCAAGATCAACCTTCTTGCCTGACTCTGTAACCACATTAACGCGGCTCAGAATGTTGGCAAGTGCCTTTTTTATCGGAGCGACGAAGGCTTCAATTACCTGAAAACCGCTTATGTTTAGTGCGTGAAGTGGTACTCTTAAGTGGTAATACACCGCTGATTCTGGCGCGAACAATTATTCCACGAGAAACATTGATGGCAACGCATGGCAATTTAGCAAAATTGGGGACTCGTCCATTGGGTGAGATTTTATTTTCTTCTCCGAGTTTAGAGCGACAATGGCTGGATGTATCGCACCTATTGCCCGATAACTGGAAACTCGCTCAATCACCATTTTCAGTCGACAAGCCTTTATGGGGAAGGCTTACCCGATACAGTATAAAGAAGCGGCCTATGCTTGTAAGTGAGTTTTTTTTACCGAGTTTAGTTGAAAAATGATAACGATCATCCAGCGCGTCACACAAGCAAGTGTTAGCGTAGACAATAAAATTATTGGCGACATTCGCCAAGGCATCATGGCATTAGTGGCTGTTGAGAAAAACGATACGCATATAAATGCGGAGCGTTTATTTGAGCGCATCATGAATTACCGAATTTTTTCCGATCAAAATGACAAAATGAATTGGAGTTTGCGCGATATTGGAGGAGGCTTATTACTGGTGCCGCAATTTACCCTTGCTGCAAATACCAATAAAGGGAATCGCCCAAGTTTTGCGAGTGCGGCGCCTCCGGAATTTGGGCGAGACATGTTTGCTTATCTGCAAGAGCACGCGAGAAAAAACTATCAACATGTCCAATTTGGGGAATTTGGCGCGGATATGCAAGTGTCGCTCATTAACGATGGGCCCGTCACATTTACACTTACGGTGAATGGGGGATAAATTCATGCAGATTGGCTCTTACCAGCTAAAAAATAATCTAATTCTTGCGCCCATGGCAGGCGTGAGTGATGCGCCTTTTCGAGAAATTTGCGCTGAATTTGGCGCGGGACTGACTGTATCGGAGATGGTGGCATCAAATCCTATGCTACGCAATAACACAGGCACTTTACTTCGCGCTAAACACGGTGAAAATAATGGTGTGCGCTCAGTACAGATTTTAGGCACTAATCCGAAAGATTTGGCGCAAGCAGCAAAAATTAATGTGCAAAATGGTGCGCAAATTATTGATATCAATATGGGATGTCCTGCGAAAAAAGTATGCTCAGTGGCGGCAGGTTCTGCTTTGCTGCGTGATGAAATACTGGTTAAACAAATTCTGGATGCCGTTGTCAATGCTGTCGATGTTCCAGTGACGCTTAAAATTCGTACTGGCTGGGACAAAGATAGTCGTAATGCAATCACGATTGCAAAGATTGCGGAAGATTCAGGTATTGCGGCGCTGACTATTCATGGACGAACGCGTGCATGTAAATTTGAAGGTTTGGCGGAATACGACACTATTAAACAAGTCAAACAAGTGGTATCCATTCCCATTATTGCGAATGGTGATATTGATAGTCCTCAAAAAGCACGTCTTGTTTTAGCGTATACAGGAGCTGATGCTATTATGATTGGACGAGCAGCACAGGGAAATCCTTGGCTCTTTGCACAAGTGTCACATTTTCTCAATAGTGGCGAATTGCTTGAAAAACCGTCAATGAATGACATTCATGATGTTTTAATGATCCATTTAGAAAAATTGTATTCGTTTTACGGTGCGGGTACAGGCGTGCGCCTAGCAAGAAAACATATAAGTTGGTATTTTCGTGCACTTGAAAGTGTGGACAGTGCGCTCAAATTACAGATTAATCAGACGCTTGAACCCAAAGAACAATTGAGATTAGTTTCGTTGGCGATGGGGATAATGTAGAGAAAAATAGTTTCTCGCAGCCCCGTACTTTTTAAACGGTGAAGTTAGGTGTATTGGCGTTTATCAAATTTGTTATCAAAAGGCCTAAATCACGGTAAAATGTAGTCTAATTTTTGAAATATTGATAAAAAACGCTTCATCACTCAACATAGTAAATAAATAATGGTAGAACAAAATTATTGTCTGTATTTTCAAGTATTATCTTCCTTGAGATATGAAATAGATGAAAGATAAAGCACTCTGTTTAGTGGCCTCTTTTATGGGGATTTTTCCCCCTTTAGTATTGGCCGATATTACACTGACTTTAAATAGCGGTGAATTTGTTCAGCATGATAATGGTACAGTCACAGACAATACAACAGGCTTGACATGGCAAGTATGCGCGGTTGGGCAAAAATGGGATGTCTTAGGAGTATGCACAGGCAAAGCACACGTTTTTACCTATGCGAACGCGATAAAAATTACGAGTGATTTTGCAGATAAAACGGATTGGCGTTTACCTACGCTTATTGAATTAAATTCCATCTTTGAGCTAAAAAATAATAATCAACCGGTTAACAAATTAATATTTCCGCAAATGCCAATGGATAGAGGATTTATTTCCTCTACGATATATGCTGCGAAGACACAATCGTTGACATGGATTGTGTTAACGAATTCAGGAAAAAATAGTCAACCGGCAAGTTCAAGTGCATCAACGGGCAATTATGTCAGATTAGTGCGTGGCCGTCCGTCTGCAGCGTTGTTGGCAAGCTCAAGCCCATCAAATTCCGTGCAACCTGTAGGTCAAAGTGATTTGAAGGTAACATTAACAGTATCTTCTAATCCAGCGAAAGTCAGTCAATATGTCAATTACACTCTAAACGTCACAAATAAAGGTAAACTGACAGCAACAGACACCATGTTGAGTTTTTATTTAACACCTAATTTGATGCGTTATGATTCGGCATCAAATAATTGTGAAAAAAATGGCGACAGTGTTATTTGTAAAGTAGGGGATCTGAATTCTGGGGAGAATATCAGCAAAACAATTAGAGTGGTAATGCAAGAAATGGGGGCTATGAGTTCAAGTACTTCAGTTAAATCAAATGAAGTAGATGCAAATAATTCAGATAATCAAGCGAAAATAACTATTAGCGTGAAAAAATAGCTGTTCAACGCAAAAGAAAAAACAGAAATAAAAACTCCCACTATTTTTATAATAATGGGAGCGGCGATGGTAGGAAGTCTATTTTTGAGGATTCAATTAAGCGCTTTTTAACCATGCGCTGATTTGTAGAATTCGCGGTTCAAATAGGTATTACTTAATACGGCTGCGATAGCAAATAATACAGTTGAAATAATAAATTGACCCGAAATGAAGCCCACGATGCCAACGACAAACGTGATGCCAATCAAAATGTCTCGATAGAAAGTAGTCATGATAAATGCCCCTATAAAATAGCTAAAAATAAATGTAACTCGATTGGTTGCTACTATACAGGTGCGACTATTTATTGACAATATGGGTTTTTATTGATTTATAGTTTCTTATTTGGGTGCAAATAGAGCGTAACGCATCAAAGTTAACAGTGAAACGGACTTTGATGCGCGTAGAGAGTGTTATCGCCGCTTTTATTTACCTAATACGTCATGGCGAGTCGTTTCCGCTAGAGCATTGACCTGCTCAACTAATTCTTGTGCAACGCCTAATTCGATAAGTGTTGCTTCCAAATTTTCAAGTACAGCATTGAAATGACTATCATCAAGTCCCATTTTGACAAGCTTTGCATGACCCGCGCGTAAATCTTTGCCGCTATAATGACTTGGCCCGCCAAATGCCATGGTTAAAAATGCTTTTTGTTTTGCGGCCTGTTTTTCCATATCAACATTACCGAAAAAACGATTGATGCGGTAATCTTCTAATACTTTTTTGTAAAAAACATCGACAGCGGCGTCCACAGCGGCTTCACCGCCAAGTTGCTCAAATAAACTGGTACTATTTTCTTCGCTCATTGTTCTATACCCTCTTTGTGATTTATTATAAAAATTATGTGTTGAGCTAATGCTCAAAAAAGAGTTTATAGGAACAAAAGCGTCGATACAATATAATCATTTCATAACTTATTGAAATGATTTATGGGCAATAAAATCAATGCAAAATAAGCATTAATACGCGTGCCGATAAACTGCTCTATAATAGGAAACATCTTATTTTTTTAAATATTTTTTACGGTTAAATAGTTTATGGAACATGAATCTAAATCAGATTGGGAACGCGACTTAATTAAGGAAGTCGCCCTTGCTGCTATAACAGAGCAAACACGCGCTCGTCGTTGGGGCATATTTTTTAAAGGCTTATTGTTTGTGTACTTATTCGCCATTTTTGGTGTCACCGTTTACCCAAAATTAGGTGATCACCATGCAGGCTCAAAAAGCGACGATCATACAGCTATTATTGATTTGATTGGCCCTATTGCGGAAGATAAACCAGCTAATGCTGATTCGATTATCGAAGGTTTGCGCGATGCGGTTGAAGATAAACACACAAAAGGGATTATTCTTCACGCCAATTCTCCCGGTGGTAGTCCCGTGCAATCGGCGTATGTGTATGATGAAATCCGACGCATTAAAAAAGAGCATCCCTCGCTCCCCATTTTTACCGTCGTCAGTGATATTTGTGCATCGGGTTGCTATTATATTGCATCCGCGAGTGACAAAATTTTTGTCAACCAAGCGAGCTTGGTAGGCTCTATTGGTGTTTTAATGGACGGTTTTGGGTTTGTGGATGTCATGCAAAAATTAGGCGTAGAGCGTCGATTGCTCACAGCCGGTTCACATAAAGCCATGCTTGATCCTTTTACACCCCGTAAAGAAAACGATACAACGTATATGCAAAGTTTACTCAATCAAGTACATCAACAATTTATTACCGCTGTGAAAAATGGACGTGGTGAACGATTGAAAGAAACGCCTGATTTGTTCTCTGGTCTTGTTTGGAGTGGCGAAGAAGGGGTGAAAATTGGATTGGTGGATGACTTTGCAACACAACGTGACGTTTCAAAAAATATTATTGGTGCCGAAAACGAAGTAAACTTCACACCAAGAGAGCAATTATTTGATCGTCTTGCAGGGCGATTAGGGGCATCTTTTGGGCAATCACTGAGCAGTTTTCTGCAGGCAACGTCGTTGCGTTAATATTTTTGGAATGAATTATGAGTAAGAAAAAAGAACCCGCGTCAACCAAGCATGACAAAAAACACGACAAAAATCATGACAAGCATGATAAAAAAGTGGCGCTCGTGAAAATGCCCAGTTTTAGCACGATGCTGTTTGGTGCAATTGCAGCATATTGGCTGTCAACAATTATGAACCCCGCTTTTGTGGCCATTGGTGTGTTGGTCATTTTATTAATTCCTATTGTCACTGTAGATAATATTTTTGCGCGTCAATTCGCAAAAGCGTACCAACGCCCTGAAACGCAAGAAACCGAGAATGAATCGAAACCAGCGGATGATAAAAAAGCGAAAAAGCCCGAAGTGAAAAAGGTCGCTACAGCACCAGCGAAAGCAGTTGAAGCGAAAGCAACAAACAAAAAATAAGCACGACACTAAACTACGTATTCCTAATTTTTGTGTTCCACACTATGATGAGTGTATGGCTAGAGTTGCAATGTTCATATTTTTGATAAACAAGTGGAGATTTAATAATGACTAACGTAACGTTTACGCTTCCAAGTGATACAGTAGGAAATGCAACTGGTGGAATTTTGCTTGGTGATTTTAATCACTGGAACCAAGCCGATGGGATCGTTCTGAAAAAGCAGAAAAATGGGGATTTACAAGCCACTTTATCGCTTGAAGTGGGTAAATATTATGAATATCGATATTTACTTAGCGATGGTCGCTGGGTGAATGATGAACATGCGAATCCTTACACCAATGCACAAGGGCATTTTGTTGATAACTGCAGTTTAATTGTACCAGTTGTCGTGAAACAATCCACTGCGCCATTAAGTGTTCAAAAAGCTGACGACTTGACTAAGATTGAAGGTATTGGTAAAAAAATTGCAGAACTGCTCGTTGCTCAACATATTTGCACATTTACCGAGTTAGCCAATTCAACCACTAAAACACTACAACACATTCTCAATGATGCGGGTAGTCGATTTAAGTCCTACGATCCTAGTACTTGGACTGAGCAAGCAAAATTAGCATCAGAAGGGAAATGGGACGCACTGAAATCATTGCAACTTGCTCGCAAGAATGCAAAAAAATTATCTTAAACAATATAATGTTTGTTATTTGTAAATCGTAAATGGTTATTGAAAACAGCGGTATCGCTTTATATTTTTTGATGGCTTTTGGTTCGGGTTATGCGATTGGCAATTTGCATGGCATGGGATTTTTAAAAACGTGGTTAGTTTCCATTCTTTTTGTGCCCTTTGCTTATGAATTGCTTAACCCGAATATGTTAATGGTTCTCACCGTGATTGGTTTTTCGTTTGGCTTGTATTTCGCCAAAAGTATTTCATTTTTTGATGTGTTAAGTTATTTAAGTCCTATGCGTTTTCTGCAACCACGCAAAAAACGAGAGGCGAGTCAATCGAGTTATCATGCTACATTTTCAACGACTGCCGAAAATACGTCGTCGTTTGATTCTCGACGCCCTGAAGAGGTGTTGGGATTATCACCGGATTTTACGCAAGAGGAGTTGAAAGCGGCCTATCAACGCGAATCTAATCGCACCCATCCTGATAAATGGGCGAATAAATCAAAAGCACTTCAGCAAATGATGAGCGCAGAACAACAACAAATCAATGCGGCATATAAAAAATTAAAACGCTAATAGGCGTGGAGCGTAGTAAATGCACGAACTTTCTCTACTTGAAAATGTGCGGTCAATTTTGGAGGAGCACGCTCGTAGCCAACATTTTCAGGCTGTCGAAAATATCACTTTAGAAATTGGTGCATTGTCTTGCGTTGAACTTGAGGCGTTAACCTTTGCTTTTGAGGCTGTCATGAAAGATTCACTCGCAGAGCACGCTGAGTTAACATTTAAACGTATTGAGGGGCAAGGGCGTTGCTTTGAATGTGGGCAATTAACGCCTATGACTGAGTTATATGACGTCTGTACGCATTGTGGGCATTTCCGATTAGAAATAGTGAGCGGACTTGAAATGAAAATTACGGAACTGAAGGTGCGTTAATATGTGTGGAATTTGTGGTTGCAGTGATATGTCATTCTCAGGAAAATTTATCCCTGTCAATAAAGCTAACGCGTTATTGTTTACGTCTTATGATTCAAACCAAGGTGATGAAAGTGCTGACAAGAGCCGCTTGATTCAAATGGAAGTGGATTTGCTCGATAAAAATAATAGTTATGCTGCGAAGAATCGCCTGTATTTTCAAGAACATGGTGTTTTTGTTCTCAATTTAGTATCTAGTCCTGGTGCAGGAAAAACTACTTTGCTGGTTGAAACGATTAAAATCTTAAAAGATTTTTTTCCTATTGCGGTTATTGAAGGGGATCAGCAAACACAGCATGATGCCGATCGCATTCGGGCAACAGGAGTTCGTGCTTTGCAAATTAATACAGGGAGAGCGTGTCATTTAGATGCGCAGGGTATTGGTGTTGCGGTGGCGAAACTAGGCATTGAAAATAACAGTTTTTTAGCCATTGAAAATGTAGGTAATTTAGTGTGTCCTTCTGCCTTTGATTTAGGTGAAGCGCATAAAGTGGTCGTTTTATCCGTAACAGAAGGCGATGACAAACCACTCAAATACGCCGATATGTTTTACGCTGCCGATTTAATGATTATCAATAAAATCGATTTATTGCCTTATGTTGATTTCAATATGGATCGTTGCATCACGTTCGCGCGGCAGGTTAATCCATCCATTCACATTATCGAGCTTTCCGCGACAAAAGGTGATAATTTCGATGAATGGACAAATTGGCTACGTGTATCAATGCAAAAAGTGATTAAATCGCACGCGCTTTGAGTTTATTAGAAAGTGATGTTCCAAAGCGTAAACAAGGTTGCTCAAAATAGGTAAAAGAGAGTGATGAAAAACCAAATACTATTCCTAAATAAATCAGCGTTTGCCACCATTGCACGCCTGTATAATAAGCTGTAGCCAATTCTTGCCACAAATACACAGAATACGAAATACGCCCTAAATAGCTTAATTTAGGATGGTGGAACAGTGTTTTGATTTTTGAAAAATGCGTAGGTGTTCCAAACACAATAATTTGAACAAGCAGCGGATAAAGGAGAATTTTAAACACGGCATCTTGTTTAGTGGGTAAAAAAGTCAGTAACCCCATGAGTAAAATGGTCGCCGTTGACCATTCAAATAAAGATAAATTACGCAGGCGTTTCATCCAGTGAAAAGGCAGTAGTGCACTAAAGCATCCCATCAACAGAAATAAAAAGTAAGTGCAGTATTCTGACCAGAAAATTTTACCGCTAGCGTGCAAAAATAGCGCTACAGCAGTGAGTAAAACAATCGATGCAAAAATACGCCCATTTCTATTTCCACGCCACGCCCAAATAAAAAGTAGAGGAAAGAGTAGGTAAAATTGCTCTTCATAAGCAAGTGACCAAGTGTGGCCTGCGTACCAAGAGCAGCCTTTTGTTAGTGGTAAATTACATAAAAATGCCGCTGAGGTCAGTAATTGTTCACCGCTGATTTTGATTAATTCAGCGGAATTTAATATACATAGTGTTAATAAATAAAGCCACATGGGCGGCACAATTCGAAAAAATCGACGAGCACAAAAAGCACTTAAACAAATCTTTCCCGTTGTTTTCTTTTCAGAATTCAAGCCATTGCAAATCACAAAGCCACTGATACTAAAAAAAATCAACACACCCATTTCACCAAAACGCTCAATTTGCAGTGAATACGTTTCAATGTCTGCGATATAGCGATCTAAGCCGCTAAATAATAAAAAATGTTCTTGAATGACGAGTATCACGGCAAAAAATCGCCATACATCAATGTGTTCAATGCGTTTAGTCGCGCTCATTTATTTTTTCCTAAATTAAAAAAGTATCACTATCGACATCTAATTGGCGAAGTTTATCGCGTGCGTAATCGCGTAGCGCTTGTATCATTACGTGTTGTTTTTCATCTTGCGGTAACGTGTTTTTGATAATGTGCAAATAATCGTGCAAAGTGATATTGGCATCACTTGTCGCGCCTATCAGTTGTGCAAGACAGAATTCGCGCCACTTTTCCCATTCAACAGTCGTTAACGTGCTGGGATAATTACGCGCTCGATATCGAAATAACATCTCGTCAAAACGTGCATCTTCGTAGCGAACAGATAAAGTCGCAAGCTGCTCGGGTGGCGCATTGCGAATTTTTATCATCGCTTGTTTATCGACAGACGAGAAAAATCCGCCATTGTATAAACCTAAATCGACATTTAACAGTGCCGAAACATTTTTGGGCGATTGTCCAAAAACGCTGTGTAGTTTTTGCGTTAAATCGCCTGCAGCGATAATTTGCGTAGCATGTGCATGGCAAATATCGAGATTGAGTTTTAGTCTTTCAATTTCAATAGGTGTTAACACCGACAACGGCGCAAGGACGGGGCATTTGTTAATATGCACCGTTTTGAGCGCAATACGCGAAACATTTTCGGGTAAATCTTGCGTGGCGACAAATAACCGCTGTTTTATTTCATCGGCATTTAAGGTTAATAATGCGCTAGGTTCAACACTTAAATCATAAACAACGATTTCGTTAGCATTTGTTGGATGAGCGCATAGCGGTAGCACAATCGCAAGGCAGTGTTTGGTTGCAGGATACATACCTGAAATATGGACTAATGGAATACCACTGCCCACATTGAGTAGTTTTAATGCTTGTGCTTTGCTGCGATGTTCAAAAAAGAAATTGAACAATCGAGGTTGCGCATTCTTGAGTGTCTTAGCCAGTGCTAATGTGGCGTAAACGTCCGCTAGTGCATCATGTGCATTTGCGTGGAGAATACCATTTGCGGCAGTTAATTGATCTAATTTAAAAATAGCCATGCCATTGTCGTCATAGACCCAGTTAATTCCGTATGGACGCAAAGCATGTGCAGCGCGGAACACATCGAGTAAATCCCATCGTGAATTGCCATGTTGCCATTCACGTTCATACGCATCAAAAAAATTACGATAAAAACTGTGGCGCGTGATTTCGTCATCAAAGCGAATGGAGTTATAGCCGAGTGTACACGTTCTGGGTTGTGATAATTCTTTATGAATAATGCGCATGAAATTCGCTTCACATTCGCCTTGTTCATTGGCTTTTTGAGGTGTAATGCCTGTTAATAAACACGCTTGTGGATGAGGCAATATATCAAGACTCAATTTACAATAGATTGAAATCGGGTCATCGATAATATTGAAATCTAAATCGGTTCGAACACCCGCAAATTGCAGGGGGCGATCTTTTTGTGGATGCGTTCCGGTGGTTTCGTAATCGTATAAAAAAAGCGAATGCGTCATGAAAGAAAATAAGCAGTGTAAAATAGTGACTAATCATTGCTATTATAGGCTGATTCAATTTGACTTTATATTGTGAGAGTAATTTTATTATGCAACACGTTGATACACTGCTTCATGCTCGTTGGATTATTCCTATTGAACCTGCCGATGCGCTCTATGAAAATTACACGCTCGTTATAGACGCAGGCAAAATTGTAGATTGCTTGCCAACAGATGAAGCCAACACACGCTACCAAAGTGATGACGTGTTAAACATGACAACGCACGCGCTTCTCGCGGGGTTTGTGAATGCACATACACACGCGGCAATGAGTTTAATGCGTGGTATTGCTGATGATTTACCGTTGATGGATTGGCTGGAAAATCATATTTGGCCGCTTGAGCAAAAGTGGATGAGTGAAGAGTTTGTGCGTGATGGCACAGATTTAGCAATTGCTGAAATGTTGCGTGGTGGCACAACGTGTTTTAATGATATGTATTTTTTCCCAGACATTGCGGCAGAGCAGACGATAAAACGCGGTATGCGTGGCGTTTTTGGTGGAATCATTATTGATTTTCCCAGTGTGTGGGCAACAGACAGCAACGATTATATTCAAAAAGCGCTGACGCTAACAGAATCTTTAGAGGCGCATTCACTCACATCAACAACGCTTGCGCCTCACGCACCTTATACGGTTTCAGATGAGCCGCTCAAACACGTTTTAGCGCATTCGCAAGCATTGAATTTACCAGTACATATTCACGTTCATGAAACCGTGTATGAAGTAGAATCCGCATTCACGCAACATGGAGAGCGTCCTTTAGCGCGTCTTGATAATTTAGGTTTAGTGAACGATGGCTTGATTGCCGTTCATGTCACGCAGCTCAATGATGATGAAATTGCGCTACTGGCTCAAAAAAGTGCATCGATTGTGCATTGTCCTGAATCTAATTTGAAACTGGCGAGTGGATTTTGTCCTGTAGCGAAATGTTTAGAAGCGGGCATCAACGTGGCGTTAGGTACAGATGGCAGTGCGAGTAATAACGATTTGGATATGCTTGGCGAAATGCGCACCGCAGCATTAATTGGCAAAGCGGTAGCGGGGGATGCAAGTGCGATTCCCGCGATGACGGCTCTGCGCATGGCAACCATTAACGGTGCAAAAGCATTAGGACTTGAAAAACAGATAGGATCGCTTGAAATCGGTAAATTTGCGGATGTCATCGCCATTGATTTAAGTGCGCTGGAAACGCAGCCACTTTATTGCCCGATTTCACAAATTGTTTACGCGGCAAATCGCAATCAAGTGTCTGATGTATGGGTGGCTGGGCAACATTTGCTCAAATCACGTGAATTAACGACGTTTGATATGACTGAGCTTCAGAATAATATTGAAAAATGGCAACGGCGTTTAGCGGAGAAAACGGATGAGTGAGAATATTTTTGATAACATCCCTGACGTCGTTCCAGAAGAAATTTTCAGTCTTTTATTAAAAGACAAAAATGTTCGCATTGAGCGCATTGTATCGCAAGGTCAACGCACGCCCGCAGGTGAGTGGTACGATCAAATGCAAAATGAATGGGTCATTGTGCTGCAAGGTGAAGCAGTCATTGAATATGAAAATATGGCACAACATACGCTAAAAGTCGGTGATTATCTGTTTATTCCTGCGAATACGCGCCATCGGGTTTCATGGACAACCGCTACTGAAAAAACCGTTTGGCTTGCTGTACATTGGCTCTAACAATTAACGCTCACGAGAAAATATCATGTTTCGTCTTAGTCAATATATGCGTGAAATTATCGCGCCAACACCCATTAAACCCACACGCAAACCCGTTGCGCCAGTGGTCATTTGGAATTTAATTCGTCGCTGTAATTTAACGTGTCAGCACTGCTACACCACGTCAGCAGATCGTGATTTTCCTGGGGAATTAACTACCCCTGAAATTTATGCCGTCATGGATGATCTGAAGGCATTTCGTGTACCGGTATTGATTTTATCTGGGGGGGAACCGCTCTTGCATCCTGATATATTTCCTATTTCACAACGTGCAAAAGATTTAGGTTTTTACGTGGCGTTGTCGAGCAACGGGACCAAAATTTCAGCGGATAATATTGATCGTATTGCAGAAATGAATTATTCCTACATTGGTGTAAGTTTGGATGGCATTCAGGAAACGCACGATACATTCAGACGCTCAAAAGGCGCATTTAATGATGCCATGCGCGGTGTGGAGCTATGTTTGAATAAAGGGATTAAAGTCGGTATTCGTTTTACGTTGACGCAATCAAATGCGCATGATTTTCCAGCCATGTTGCAATTGATGGATGATTATAATATTGATAAATTTTATCTATCCCATTTAAATTACGGCGGGCGGGGTAATAGAAATCGCGCTGATGATGCGCATTTTGCCATGACGCGTGATGCAATGGATTTATTATTTGATACCTGTTATCGCTGGCTGCTAGAAGGAAAAGAACGCGAATTTGTGACAGGCAATAATGACGCAGATGCTGTGTATTTTCTGCATTGGGTTAGGGCGCGTTTTCCAGAAAAAGCTGAGCATATTCAAGCAAAACTGGAGCAGTGGGGCGGTAATGCCTCAGGCGTGAATGTGGCGAATATTGATAATACGGGCAATGTGCATCCCGATACGTTTTGGTGGCATTACAATTTAGGGAATGTGAAAGATCGCCCTTTCTCAGAAATTTGGCACGATACAAGCGATCCATTGATGGCTGGTTTGAAAAGTTCACCGCGCCCGCTCGAAGGGCGCTGCAAAACGTGCCATTTTCTATCCATCTGCAATGGGAATACCCGCGTTCGCGCAGCGCAAACTACGGGGAACTATTGGGCAGAGGATTGTGGTTGTTATTTAACGGATGATGAAATTGCTTAAATAAAATAAAGTGTGAACTGTGTCACAAATTTGACTTTTTTTTCTTGTAGGGTTGAAAAAATTTGATAAACTTTGTTTCAAGTTTTTACATTCCTCGAAACAGTATAAAAACCCATAATTTATCAACAAAGCTTTCTGATTTTGTGTTGCAGCACAATTGACTTATAAGCTAAGTTAAAAAAAGACCGCCTTTATTGCAAAAGTGATAAAGGCGGTTTTTTATTTTTTAACGAATTATTTCGTGTCTTATTATGTATTTGCGTTTGAGTATTTAGTGTTATTAGTCGTTAAATACAATTTTTCACTGACTTGCAAATTCATTAAGTAAAAAGATTATCTCTTACCCAGATTTACCAAAACGTATACGACACCAAGTATAGCAAGTATTTCAAAAATACCGTTTCCATTGGAGGACTCACTGTATTCTTCTTTCATAATGACCGAATTTTCTTCATAAACGTCGGATTGACAAGCCGATAATTGGATGGAGATAAAAACGAATAGAACAAGCATAAATTTTTTCATCGTGGTCACCCTGATTTTTTTGTTATTGGTTTAATTAAATTGTTCATCCACTTCTTAATCTTACCAAAATTATAGGTTTTTTGATGATAATTATTTTGTTTGAATCGAAAAAAAACCTACAGTTTGATGCAATCGAAGTTTCTTCTAGTAATATAATCTGACTTCATTACTTTTTGGAAATTTGTCATGTTAGCGAAATTAACCAGCAAAAATCAACTCACATTACCCAAAGCCGTTGTCATGTCTGTCGGTTGCAGTGAATACTACAACGTAGATGTCGATACAGGGCGCATTGTTCTCACGCCTGTTCGGATTCAAAAAGCCGATGCAGTTAGAGAAAAATTAGAGGCGCTTGGCATTAACGAGCAAGGCATTCAAGATGCGATTTCATGGGCAAAGCAATAAACTGTATAAATCGGCGCGTCGTACTTGTAACGTGCGTTGGTCAGATATTGAAGCCTTATTGCTCGAACTCGGTGCACAAATCGAAGAGCGTGAAGGTTCGCGGGTGCTGGTGAAATTATTTGGTGAACGGCGCGTATTTTATCGTCCACATCCCACCCCCACTACCGATAAAGGCGCATTAGCCAGTTTGCGCGATTGGTTATTAAATAACGGAGTAAAACCATGATTAACCAAATGACGATTGACGGTGTAAAAGCCGTGATTACTTACGAATCGTATTCAGGAAAATTTGTGTTATGACTT
Organism: Pseudomonadota bacterium; assembly: GCA_039800705.1. Lineage (GTDB taxonomy): Bacteria > Pseudomonadota > Gammaproteobacteria > Methylococcales > Methylomonadaceae > UBA10906. The sequence continues at coordinate 241 of JBDLQG010000041.1, read as the reverse complement.
CCGCCTAAAGACCACGCCGCGATTTCGATTGCTGCGAGTGCAGCAGAAAAAAGTCTTAATCATTGGGCGGTTGAGGCGTTGAGGCAGGCGGTTTATTGAGTGAATTGATTGAAAATCAAGCTAAAGTTTTTGATTATGCAAAATAAACTTACATAAAAAAGCCCCGACGTCGTTATGCCATCGGGGCTTTTTTTATTGTCGTCAACTACACTTTACTAACTCGGACTATATTAGGTAATAA
>JBDLQG010000040.1:0-14825 GCA_039800705.1 Pseudomonadota bacterium | reverse complement strand
CAATTTGAATTGGCGGGGTCGGTGGGGTCAGATTTTCACAGTCCAGCAAACCAATGGATTGAGCTTGGACGCCTTGCGCCTTTGCCCGCTGGCGTTAAACCCGTTTGGGAATTGCTTGCGTGACAAACTTTTGGGAAACAAAATCATTAGATGAAATGTCTGATGACGAATGGGAGTCGTTATGTGATGGCTGCGGGCAGTGCTGTTTACATAAAATCCAAGACGAAGACACGGACGACATTTATATCACGCGCGTGGCGTGTAAATTACTCGATATTCATGCTTGTCATTGCACGCAATATGAAAATCGTATCGACTTGGTCGAAGACTGTTTAGATTTGCGTGAGATGAGCGCGGATGAATATCAGTGGCTCCCCGTCACCTGCGCCTATAGACTGCTTCATGAAGGAAAGCCTTTGTTTGATTGGCATCCGCTGATTTCAAAAAAAGCGAATAGTGTCAAACGCGCCAAAATGAATGTGACACACTTTGCCATTTCTGAAACGACCATCAAAGATATGGACGATTTAGAGGATTATATTTTGAAACTGCAATCGTAAGCGATTAGTGAATACGGTAACAATACAAAATCGTTTTACGCCGATCATGGATTTGCAAGACTTTTTCAGGTGTCCAATCGGGTGCAGGAAATGACGATGAAATAAATAACGTGCCTTTGCGCATGGTTTTTTTGAGTTGTTCGCCGAGTTCAGGCATGACGCGCGGTGATAAAAACGCAAATATCACGTCATAATCCGCAAAGTTTGCATCGAATAAATTACGTCGCATGGCCGTATAATTCACTAATCGCTTGCCACGCAGTACGCTAATTAACCAAGGAATAGGCGCACGCTCCCAAGCATCGACGTGGATTTGGCTAAATTCTTTTGCAACAGGCAATGCAACCGAGCCAACGCCTGCCCCTAAATCGGCAAATTTTTTCACATTTTCTTCTTCCATGAGCGCAATGACGGTGAGGGCAACATCGCTCGACGATAAAAACAACGGTACATCACCACGCACGGTTCCCCAAAAAACCAGCGTCATCACAACAACAACGCAAAGATATACCCACGCAGGCAGCGAAAACATGAAAAAAATAAAGACGCAAGGCAAAAAAAGCAGGTGAATTATCATCCACCAATTAGGAAGTCCTAAAAATCGGCTACCTGCTACCGCAAGCGCACTTTGGCAAAGTAAAAAAATAGCTGGATAATAATGTAAAATAGGCAAAAAATACGCTGCGGCAAGTGTGATAGCCAGCGCAATGACTTGGCATAAAAAGGCACGAAATAAAGTCATAAGCATTTTTTAGTTTAATTTGAGAAAGATGTGTTTTTGCGCAATTTGCGTAACCCGTTTGTTTTGGTTATTGTAACGATTTAGGTTAAATTCATCCAACACAAGCACTTAATATAAAAATAGTTCATATTGTAAAACAGGATAAAAAATGTCAGATATTGAAATCGCGCAACGCGCCAAAATGAAACCCATTATTGAGCTTGCTGGGCAAAATTACGGCATCGCGCCAGAGCATTTAGATCCCATCGGGCATTTTAAAGCGAAACTCTCGCTTGAATACGTTAATAGTTTAGCGGATAAAACAGACGGTAAATTAATTCTCGTGACAGCAATTAGTCCAACGCCCGCAGGCGAGGGTAAAACGACCACAACGGTAGGTCTTGGTGATGCACTCAATCGATTAAATAAAAAAACGATTATGTGTTTGCGCGAGCCGTCACTTGGACCGTGTTTTGGCGTCAAAGGCGGCGCAGCAGGGGGTGGTTATGCGCAAGTGGTTCCAATGGAAGACATCAATTTGCATTTTACGGGTGATTTTCACGCAATTGGGGTGGCGCATAATTTATTGTCAGCGTTAATTGATAATCATATCAATCATGGCAATGCGCTCGATATTGATCCACGTCGTATTCAATGGAAACGCGTCGTTGATATGAATGATCGCGCCCTTCGCCATATCGTTGTCGGTATGGGTGGCGCGGCAAACGGTTATTTACGTGAAGACGGTTACGATATTGTGGTCGCCTCGGAAGTGATGGCCATTTTATGTTTGGCAACGAGTCGCGCGGATTTAAAAGCGCGTTTAGGTCGCATTATTATTGGTTACAAATCCGATAAAGTGACGCCAGTTTATGCGAGTGATTTGAAAGCACATGGTGCTATGGCGGCGCTACTTAAAGACGCGATTAAACCCAATTTAGTCCAAACGCTTGAAAATAATATTGCTATTATTCATGGTGGCCCGTTTGCCAATATTGCACACGGTTGCAATACCGTCACGGCAACAAAAACAGCGTTAAAATTAGCCGATTATGTCGTCACCGAAGCAGGTTTCGGTGCGGATTTAGGTGCAGAAAAATTCATTGATATTAAATGCCGCGAATCGGGTTTAAAACCGTCTGCGGTTGTTTTAGTGGCGACGATTCGCGCATTGAAATTCCACGGTGGCGTGGCAAAAGACGATTTAAATCAAGAAAATGTCGCGGCGGTTGACGCTGGTTTTGAAAATTTAGCGCGTCATTATCACAATGTCACCACGCATTACGGCTTGCCTTGTGTGGTGTGTGTGAATCATTTTACGTTTGATACGGATGCTGAAATTGCATTACTCAAAGAAAAATGTGCGGCATTAGGCGCGACGTGTATCGTGTCAACGCATTGGGCAAACGGTGGCGCGGGTGCAGAGGCCTTAGCGCAAGAAGTGGTGAATATTGTCGATAACCGTGAAGCGGAATTTACATTTGTCTATGATGAAAATTTAAGCTTATGGGAAAAAATCGAAACGATTGCTACTAAATTGTATGGCGCGTCGAATGTCACCGCGTCAGCAAAAGTCAAAGCACAATTGAGTGCATGGAATGCAGATTATGGACTTTTTCCAATTTGCATGGCGAAGACGCAAATGTCTTTTTCAACAAATCCCAATTTGAAAGGCGCTCCAAGCGGTCACACGCTTGAAATTCGTGATGTACGTTTGGCGAATGGAGCGGGTTTTATTGTGGCTATTGCGGGCGACATGATGACCATGCCAGGCTTGCCAAAAGTGCCCGCAGCGGAGCGTATTGATATTGACGATGATGGTAAAATTACAGGGTTGTTTTAAGTTGCTATAATGGCGAAGATTCGTGAAGTTGCGATCGATCGCATTTTTTTATTTTTAAAAAGGCAGTAAACCATGACAGACAGAAAATTTAGATTAGTCACACGCAGTGATTTTGATGGCTTAATTTGCGCGGTGCTTTTGAAAGAATTAGATTTAATTGAAGAAATTAAGTTTGTTCATCCAAAAGATATGCAAGACGGTATTATTGAAATAACCGATAACGATATTACGACCAATTTACCGTATGTGAGTGGTGTTCATTTAGCGTTTGATCACCATTTGAGTGAAACCATTCGCAACGGCAAAGCGGACAATTATGTCATTGATCCCGATGCACCTTCAGCGGCGCGTGTGGTTTATGATTATTATGGCGGCGAGTCAAGATTCCCAGCGCATTGGAATGAAATGATGGCTGCGGTGGATAAAGGTGACTCTGCACAATTTAGCAAAGATGAAATTTTGCATCCAACGGGTTGGGTACTTTTGAATTTCTTAATGGATGCAAGAACAGGCTTAGGTCGTTTTAAAAATTTCACCGTATCAAATTATCAATTAATGATGGATTTAATTGATTATTGTAAAGACCACACCATTGACGAAATTTTAGAATTGCCCGATGTGCAAGAGCGCGTTGAACTATTCAAAGAGCATGAACAAGCAGCAAAAGATCAAATTACACGCTGCGCCACCGTTCATGGAAATTTAGTGGTACTTGATTTGCGCAAAGAAGAAACCATTTTCGCGGTCAATCGTTTCATGATTTATGCGATTTATCCTGAATGTAATATTTCTATTCACGTCATGTGGGGTATGTGGCAACAAAATACCGTGTTTGCGATTGGTAAATCGATTTTGAATCTTACGTCAAATACCAATATCGGTGAATTATGTCTTAGCTACAACGGCGGTGGACATTTGAATGCGGGAACGTGTCAGGTGGCAAACGAAAATAGCGACAATGATTTAAATAATATCATCGCTAAAATTAACGCTGATGGTTAAATCGCTTTTTTGAAGCTGTCGTTTTTTCACTCGGCGTATTGTTTCTACAATACGCCGTTTTTATTTTGGCATTACCTTATGAAAAAAATGAAAAAAATCCTTCTTCCTATTGTCTTTATTTGTCTTCCCGCTGCGAGTTTTGCAACGCCACAAATTAGTGAACATATTCTTTCAAATGGCTTAAAAGTGCTTGTGCAAGAAGATCATCGCTCACCGGTTGCGGTATCGCAAGTGTGGTATAAAGTAGGCTCAAGCTATGAACCTAACGGCATTACTGGTATTTCTCACATGCTTGAGCATACTATGTTCAAAGGAACAGATAAGCATCCAGCAGGCGAATTTTCACGCATTATTGCGCAAAATGGTGGCGAAGAAAATGCGTTTACAGGACAAGATTATACGGCGTATTTTCAAACGATGGCAGCATCAAAATTAGCCGTGAGTTTTGAGCTTGAAGCCGACAGAATGCGCCATTTGAATATTTTGCCTGAAGAACTTAAAAAAGAATTAGAAGTGGTAACTGAAGAGCGTCGTATGCGCACTGAAGATAATCCACAAGCAAAAATGGCGGAGCAATTTGCCGCGATGGCGTATACGAGTAGTCCGTATAAAAACCCAATTATTGGCTGGCCTAGTGATATTGCCGCTTATACTGCGCCTGATTTGCAAGCATGGTATCAACGCTGGTATGCACCTAATAATGCAACATTAGTGGTGGTTGGCGATGTGAAAACCAGTGAGGTGTTTGAACTGGCGCAACAATATTTTGGTGAATTGCAACCTAGTGACATTGTACCGCTCAAGCCACAAGTTGAAATGCCTCAACAAGGTGTGCGTAAAATGACCATGAAAGTGCCTGCAAAATTGCCTTCTGTTTTGCTTGCATATCATGTCCCAACGCTCAAAACAGCTAAAGATGAATCCGAAGTCTATGCGCTTGAAGTCTTAGCGGGCGTTTTAGATGGTGGAAATAGTGCGCGTTTGAGTGCCACGTTAATTCGTGGTAAGCAAATTGCCGTGGCCGCGAGTGCTGGCTACAACATGGGTTCACGCCTTGATGATTTATTTGAACTTGAAGGCACGCCAGCAGAAGGAAAAACGGTGCTGGATGTAGAAGCGGCATTAAAACATGAAATTGCGCAGTTGCAAGCAAAACTCATTGAGCCGGCTGAACTTGATCGTATTAAAGCGCAAGTCTTAGCTGGACAAGTGTATCAGCGCGATTCTAATTTTTATCAAGCGATGCAACTAGGGATGATGGAAACTATTGGTTTAGGTTGGCAAAAAAGCGGTGAATATGTGTCAAAAATCAATCAAGTGACCGCTGAACAAGTTCGCGCTGTTGCTCAAAAATATTTAATCGAAGACCATTTAAATATTGCCTATTTAGAACCCCAAAAAATTAACGTATCACAAAAATGAGGATGCATGAAAACGTTTAACGACGAACTTGCGCAGCATATTGCTGTTATGCAAAGTGCCGCGCAGTGTAGCGACGTTGTGCAGGAAGCGGCAAAACTATTAATCGACACCTTTGAGCGTGGTCATAAAGTTTTATTATGCGGCAATGGTGGTAGTGCGGCGGATGCACAGCATATTGCTGCAGAATTTGTGGTGCGTTATGAGAAAAAACGTCGCGCGTTGCCTGCTATTGCGCTGACGACGGATAGTTCTATTTTGACCGCGCACGCCAATGATTTTGAATTTGACAGTGTATTTGCACGGCAAATTGAAGCACTTGGCAGTGCTGGCGATACATTGATTGCTATTTCAACATCAGGAAACAGCAAAAATATTTTGCAAGCAGCGCACGCCGCCAAAGCAAAAGGGTTAAACGTCATTGCGTTAACCGGTGAGAGTGGTGGCGCGTTAGTTGATGTGGCGACATTGACCATCAAAGTGCCGTCAACCGTGACAGCGCGTATTCAAGAAACACATATTTTGATTGGGCATTACTGGTGTGGTGTCGTCGAAGGAAGCAGTGATGTTAGCAAATTTGCCTGATTTTAAAGCCGCGCGTATTTTAGTTGTCGGCGATGTCATGCTTGATCGCTATTGGTCTGGTCAAGCTGCGCGAATTTCGCCTGAAGCGCCCGTGCCGGTGGTCAAAGTAAATCGTATTGAAGAGCGTGTAGGTGGCGCGGCAAATGTCGCGTTAAATATCGCTAAATTAGGCGGCAATGTCACCTTGATTGGCGCGATAGGCAATGACGCGGATGGAAAGCGTTTGCAAGCGTTACTCCATGCTGAGGGCGTCACCTGTGATTTTGTGATGGATGACAATGCACAAACTATTTGTAAATTGCGCGTCATGGCGCAGCATCAACAATTATTGCGTGTCGATTTTGAAGAAACGCCACTCAATCTCAATACCGACGATTTACAAGCCTGTCTGAAAGCCAATCTAGCAACGCATGATGTGGTCGTGTTTTCGGATTACGGTAAAGGTACGTTAGCAGATGTGGCCGATTATATTTCGCTCGCTAAAAATGCAGGACTGAAAACACTCGTCGATCCCAAAGGCGCTGATTATCGACGTTACGCGCAAGCTAATTTGATTACGCCCAATTTATCAGAATTTTTTGCGGTGATGGGAACTTGTCATGATGAATCGACGTTAATGCAAAAAGGACGCGATTTATTAGCGAAGCATCGTATTGATAATTTACTGCTCACCCGTGGTGAAGCGGGTATGAGTTTAATAGATGTCAACTCGACACATTCATTGCCAGCGCAGGCGAAAGAGGTTTTCGATGTCACGGGCGCGGGCGATACGGTAATTGCTGTCATGGCGCTGGGCCTTGCGATTGATTTAGCGCTCCGTGATGCGATGATACTTGCTAATTTGGCGGCGGGTATTGTTGTCGGCAAAGTCGGTACTTCAACGGTGTCAGCACTTGAGCTGAGTCGTGAAATGCACACGCATCGTGATGCACTGTTTGGTGTTGTCAGCGAAGATGAATTTGCAAAGTGTTTGGAGCGAGCTAAAGCACGTGGTGAAAAAGTGATTATGACGAATGGTTGTTTTGATTTACTGCATATTGGCCATATTACTTATTTACAGCAAGCCAGAAAGCTCGGTGATCGATTATGTGTCGCGGTCAATTCAGATGAATCGGTCAAATTGCTCAAAGGCGATTCACGCCCCATTAATGGTCTGCAAGAGCGCATGGCGGTACTCGCAGCGCTTGAGTGTGTCGATTGGGTCGTATCGTTTAGTGAAGAAACGCCAGAGCGTCTTTATAATGCTTTATTGCCGGATGTGATTGTGAAAGGTGGCGACTACAAACCTGAAGAGGTTGTGGGTGGCGCGGCAGTCATTGCAAATGGCGGTGAAGTGATAATTTTAGATTTTGTCGAAGGGCAATCGACCAGCAAAATGATTGAAAAGGCGCGTCAATTTTAAAGTGTAGGAATTAGGTCTATTCACATTTACTGCGCAACATACGTAAACATTGCGCAGTTTTTAATTAGTTATTTCTCTTCCTTGCGAAATTCACCTTCTAATACGTTATCATTGCTAGCGTTTGGGGCGATGAAATAATATTTCATAATATAGCTGATCATCGTTTTGCGTAGCGAGGGCAGCAAACAAACAAGACCAATAGCATCGGTGATAAAACCGGGTGTTAACAGCAACGCGCCACCGATTAAAATCAAAAAACCTTCCATCAATTCATACGCAGGCACTTCTTGACGCGCAAGCGTTTCTTGGAACCGCTGCCATGTAGCAATTCCTTGCTCTCTGAGTAGATAAGAACCTAGTCCAGCACTGGCAATAATCAATAAAATGGTGGGAAATGCGCCCAAAATGCTGCCCACGGCGATGAGAACGTACAGTTCTAAAAAAGACATCACAACAATGGCAATAAAAAGTACTCTAAAAATTTTCATAAGATTGGCGTAAACAAAGTAAAAGATTGGTAACAATATAAAGGCAATGTCGACTATTTTCTAGGATAATATGTCTTTTCCTCTATTTTTACGAAATCTATCATGACAAAGGCTTATCAAGTCATTTTATGCACGTTTCCTAATATCGATACAGCAAAGCAATGCGCTCATACGTTGGTTGAGCGAGAGTTAGCGGCTTGCGTGAACATTTTACCTGCGATCACGTCTGTTTATGCGTGGGAAGGTCAAATTGAAACTGCGCAAGAGCAATTACTGTTGATTAAAATACCTGCAGAGAATTACGCCATTATCGAAGATTTTATAAAACAACATCATCCCTACGATGTACCTGAAATTATCGCGTTGCCTATTGAACGCGGTTTACCCGATTATTTACAGTGGATTACGAGTTCATGTCACGTTATGTCTTAATGATTATCACAGCGTTATTGTTGTTTATTAACGCACCCGTATTTTCTGATCAAAAACAAGCGAAATCGCTTGAAGAAATGGTGCTTAACGCCTCTGAAGTGAAGTTAAATTTATTTGCAGATGAGTTGCTTCAACCTGAGCAAGCGTTTGAATTTTCAGCAAGTATTAAAGATGGCAATACACTTTATGTGAATTGGGAAATTGCGCCTAATTACTATCTGTATCGAGAAAAAATAAAGCTTGAATTACGCGATGCAAATGGCGTGAAGCTTGGTGATTATTCGATTCCAAACGGGTTGCCAAAAAATGATGAAGCATTTGGGAAAGTAGAAATTTTCTATGAGGGATTGAATTTTGATGTGCCGCTGCTACGTGAGAATTCGGGTGAGCAAACGTTAACGCTTGTTGCCAGTTTTCAAGGATGCGCTGATCGTGGCGTGTGTTATCCTCCCATGACCAAAGAAGTCGTGTTGAATTTACCCGTTGCACAAACCGTTAGTGCATTGCCCGAGGAAATGGAATCTGATCAAAATCAAATTGTGAGCGCACTCACGCAAGGAAATTTTGCGTTAACGTTAATTAGTTTTCTGGGATTTGGTTTGTTGCTGGCGTTTACGCCTTGTATTTTTCCAATGATTCCCATTCTATCGGGCATTATTGTGGGGCAACGCGGTACACAACGCGCTTTTTTACTGTCATTGAGCTATGTCGTTGCCTCGTCGTTGATGTATACCGTATTTGGTGTGTTAGCGGCCATTTTTGGGCAAAACCTGCAAATGGCGTTTCAAAATCCATGGGTGATTAGTATTTTTAGCGGCATTTTTGTGATGCTTGCGCTATCCATGTTTGATTTTTTTACGCTAGGATTACCCGAGAAGTTTACAAATAAACTGTATCATTCAAGCCATCAACATCATGAAGGTTTTGCCGGTGCGGCCATCATGGGCGCATTATCGTCTTTAATTGTGGGGCCTTGCGTGGCACCACCTTTAGCGGGGGCGTTAATTTACATCGGGCAAACGGGTGATGTGTTGCTGGGCGGCGCGGCATTGTTTATGCTGGGTCTTGGCATGGGGTTGCCGCTGCTATTACTTGGCGTATCTGCCCAAAAATATTTGCCCAAAGCGGGCGCGTGGCTCAATTCCATTAAGAAAGGGTTTGGTGTTGTCATGCTAGGTATGGCAATTTGGTTGCTGAGTCGCATTTTGCCTGCACCAGTCACTTTATTGTTATGGGCAATCTGGCTCATTATGCCCGCTATTTATCTCAATGCGCTCGATACACTGCCCGAAACGAAAACAGCATGGCAAGTTTTTTGGAAAAGTATCGGCGTTATTATGCTTATTTATGGCACGTTGATGCTTGTTGGGGTGAGTTTAGGCCATACCAATCCACTGAAACCCTTAGCGAATACGCAAGAGAATCATGTTGATTCGGGTTTAGCGTTTGAGCGTGTGAAGTCAGTTGATGAACTAGAAAAAAAATTAGCGCTGGCTAGTGCGCGTCATCAGCGGGTGATGCTCGATTTTTATGCAGATTGGTGTATTTCATGTAAAGAAATGGAAAGCCAAACGTTTACCGATAAAAAGGTGAAACAGGCGTTAATGAATGTTGTACTGTTGCAAGTGGATGTCACGAATAACACAGAAGCCGATAAGGCGTTACTTGCGCATTTTAATTTAGTGGGACCGCCAGCCATTTTATTCTTCAATGACAAGCAAGAAGATAAACGCCGTCGCGTGATTGGCTATCAAGATGCAACGACGTTTTTAAGCTCGTTGCATCTTGCGTTGCATTTATAACTTATAACGCGCTGATTTTTGCGTGTTGTGATTCTAAACTATGCAGTAGCGATTGCATATCGGCGAGTTTCGCGCGTTCTTTTTCGAGAACGTCCGCAGGTGCTTTATCAACAAAAGAAGGATTATTTAATTTTCCTTCAACGCGTGGTAAATCGTTGCGAACTTTTTGAATTTCTTTATCAAGACGCGCGAGTTCTGCTGTTTTATCAATTAATCCCGCCATCGGAATTAAAATTTGCATCTCACCAACTAACGCGATAGCGGATTCAGGTGCTGTATCGTCTACATTGAGCCATGTCATGGTTTCCAAACGTGCTAATTTTTGTAAATATACACGATTGATCTCAAGACGCTGCGCATCTTTTTCAGAGCCATTTTGCAGTAAAACAGGTAGCGGTTTGCTTGGCGCAATATTCATTTCTCCACGAATACGACGCACACCCAAAATAACCGACATTAACCAATCCGTTGCATCGATAGCATGGGTATCGATTTGAGATTCATCAGCAAACGGGTAGGGTTGCAACATAATGGTGTCGCCTTCAATACCTGCCAGCGGTGCAACACGTTGCCAAATTTCTTCAGTAATAAATGGCATAATCGGATGCGCTAAACGCAGTATCGTTTCGAGTACGTGTAATAACGTTTTTCGCGTGCCACGTTGCAAGTTTTCGTTATCCGATTGTAGCGATACTTTAGCGAGCTCTAAATACCAATCGCAGTATTCGTTCCATGTAAATTCATAAAGCGCGTGAGCGGCTAAATCAAAACGATAATGGTCAATGGCGTGACTGGTTGTGGCAATGACTTGATTTAAACGCGACACAATCCAGCGATCCACTTGTGAAAACTCACATTCACCTGTTAAACCACAATCTTGCTCTTCTGTATTCATCAGTACATAACGCGCTGCATTCCAGAGTTTATTGCAGAAATTGCGGTAACCTTCGGTTCTCGCTAAATCAAAGCGAATATCACGCCCCGTTGATGCAAGTGATGCAAAAGTGAAACGCAGTGCATCGGTGCCGTAGGATTGAATCCCGTCGGGGAATTGTTTGCGTGTGGCTTGTTCAATTTTTTTCTGCAAATGCGGTTGCATCATGCCAGACGTGCGTTTTGCTACGAGGGTTTCTAAATCAATGCCGTCGATAATGTCGATAGGATCAAGAACATTCCCTTTGGATTTAGACATTTTTTGACCTTCTGCGTCGCGCACAAGGCCGTGAATATAGACTTCTTTGAAGGGAACTTCGCCACGAAATTTGAGTCCCATCATAATCATTCTAGCCACCCAGAAGAAAATGATGTCAAATCCGGTGACTAAAACGCTTGTGGGGTAAAAAGTTTTGAGCATATCGGGCTCATGTTTGCCATCCCAGCCGAGTGTGGAAAATGGCCAAAGCGCAGATGAAAACCAAGTGTCGAGTACATCTTCATCTTGTTTTAGCGCGTAATCTGCGGGTAAATGGTGTTTTTCACGAATTTCCGCTTCGCTGCTGCCAACGTAAATATTACCTTTGTCGTCATACCACGCAGGAATGCGATGCCCCCACCAAATTTGGCGTGAAATACACCAATCTTGGATATTGCGCATCCAATCAAAATAGGTATTTTTCCAGTTATCGGGAACAAATTTAATATCGCCATTTTCAACAGCGGCAATCGCTGGCGCGGCGAGTGGGGCGACTTTGACATACCATTGATCGGTCAAAAACGGTTCAATCACGCTTTGGCTTCGATCACCGCGCGGCACCATCAATTTATGGTCAACAATTTTCTCAAGCAGACCAGCGGCTTCAAAATCCGCGACAATGTGTTTACGCGCTTCAAAGCGATCAAGGCCACGGTATTTTTCAGGAATGAGCGCATCATCGTTAATGCTTGCATTGACCGTTAAAATATTGATTAAACCACCGTGTGGCAAGTCTTGAATGGCTGATGTATGGCGATGGCGTGTCCACACTTCATAGTCGTTAAAATCATGCGCAGGCGTAATTTTGACGCAACCCGTCCCAAATTCGGGATCGACATAATCATCGGCAATAATGGGAATACGTCTGCCTGTTAGCGGCAATTCAATAAATTCACCGAGCAAATGCTGGTAGCGCTCATCTTTTGGGTTAATGGCAACTGCCGCATCACCGAGCATGGTTTCAGGGCGCGTGGTAGCAACAATTAAATGCCCTTGACCATTTGAAAGCGGGTAGCGTAAATGCCACATAAAACCGTTTTCTTCTTCGGACAGCACTTCTAAATCGGACACCGCAGTATGAAGAACGGGATCCCAGTTAACGAGTCGTTTGCCGCGATAAATTAAGCCTTCGCGGTAAAGTTCGATGAACACTTCTTGCACGGCGCCCGACATGCCTTCGTCCATGGTGAAACGCTCGCGCGACCAATCAAGTGAAGACCCCATACGACGCAGTTGACGCGTAATGGTGCCACCGGATTCTTCTTTCCATTCCCAGATTTTTTCAATAAATTTTTCACGACCAAAATCGTGTCGCGTTTTCCCTTCGGCATTACATAAACGCTCAACCACCATTTGCGTAGCAATCCCCGCGTGGTCGGTACCGGCTTGCCAGAGTGTGTTGCAGCCTTTCATGCGATGATAGCGAATAAGCGCATCCATAATGGTGTCTTGAAACGCGTGCCCCATGTGTAAACTACCCGTCACATTGGGCGGGGGAATCATCACACAATAAGGATCCCCTTTTCCGCTGGGGGCAAAGTACTGTTTATCTTCCCACGTTTGATACCAACGTTGTTCAATGGTGTGCGGTGAATACGTTTTTTCCATGAGACTCTGTTTCCTTCAATTTTAAAAAAGTGACTGTAGGTTAGGTGCGAGGGATTAAACAAAAAACTTACTGACGTTGCCAAGTGTTTTGTAAATGCCCCATGCAAGCGGCAATCCCACAACGCACCATGCTGTTAATACAAAAATAATCGGTGTTGATTTTACCATGTCGTCGGTTTCGCTCATTTCTTCTTGATGTTTTACGTCACGCGCATGGTGTTTTTCTTCAGCGAGTTCTTGAGGGGACATAAACCATTTTTCAGCAACAGGGGAAATCAGCAAATTACACATAAGACCAATCATTAAAAGGCCCGCTAGAATCCAAAGTGTTTGGTTATATACTTGCTCACGCGGCAGACCTAAACCGAGTTGATAATCACGCATATAATTCACAATCACGGGGCCTAAAATGCCAGCGGTTGCCCATGCGGTGAGTAGTCTGCCGTGAATGGCGCCTACCATTTGCGTGCCAAATAAATCGGCTAAGTAAGCTGGAACCGTGGCAAATCCACCGCCGTACATACTGAGAATAAGGCACATCGCGCCAATGAAAAAGAGTTTATCACCCGCTGAGGCACTGTTTGCTGCGCTCAAATAAAGTGCGCCACCGATGACAAAGAAAATCAAAAAGGTGAGTTTTCGGCCTAATTTGTCAGATAAACTGCCCCATAAAAAGCGTCCACCAATGTTAAATAAACTTAGCAATGCCGTGAAACCAGCGGCGACAGCGGCAATGGCGGCAAGTTCGGGTTTATCGAGTTCACTGTAGGTTTTCTCAAGGCCGATGAGTTTTCCACCAAATACTTCTTGTAGCATAGGAGAGGACATTCCAATCACGCCAATACCCGCGCTGATATTCATACATAATGCGCCCCACAGTAGCCAAAATTGCTTAATTTTAAAAATATTTTTGACGTGGACATGATGGGGCGTCACCATTTTTTTATTCGAATGCAACTGCGATGGGTTCCAATGCGCGGGATGCCAACCTGACACAGGAAGGCGATAGGTGAGCGAGCCACTCATCATAAAAATGAAATAAATACCTGCCATTGCCAAAAAGGTTTGCATGACACCTACATCGGTTTCACTCGCAAAATGTCCCATGAGCAGTGTAGCTAGTGGTGAGCCAATCATCGCACCGCCGCCAAATCCCATGATGGCCATGCCTGTTGCCATGCCACGTTTATCGGGGAACCATTTAATTAACATCGACACAGGCGAAATATAGCCAAGACCAAGGCCAATGCCGCCAATGACCCCCGAGCCAAGCAGCATGAGCCAGAATTGGTGGGTATAAATGCCTAAGGCAGAGAGGAGCATACCGCCACACCAACAAAGCGTACTGACAACGCCAGCGCGACGTGGCCCCACATGTTCAAGCCATCCGCCCCAAAGCGCGGCTGACGAGCCTAAAAAGACGAAAAATAGCGTGTACATCCAGCCTAGTGTGGAAATTTTCCAGTCGCAGGTGGTGATAAATAGTTCAGCGAAAAAATTCACGTCAGGCGGGCAGGCAACGCTTTGCTTGATACCAATCGCTTTTGAAAGCGGTAGCCAAAAAACGGAAAATCCATAGGCCATGCCAATACATAAATGTACCGCGAGCGCAGCAGGCGGCATAAGCCAGCGATTGAAACCTGCGCCAGCAATGGTGTGTTTTTTGTCTAGGAAATCAAACATCTTTAACTAATTACGTTTTATATTAAATGGAAAGAACCAGTTTGCCAGTCGTGCGGCCGGCTTCTATTAAATCATGAGCGCGTGAAGC
>JBDLQG010000039.1:0-14863 GCA_039800705.1 Pseudomonadota bacterium | reverse complement strand
GCGCAGCAAAGATTTTACAATAACAGTTCAGTTTAAGCGTTGTGCTTTGACTTTTTTATGTTATCCACTCTTACCTATTAGCAGCGCTATTTTAATGATTAAACAACTTGTTGAATTTTTCCCTATCCTGCTTTTCTTTATTGCATTTAAACTTTACGATATTTACGTTGCTACGGCAGTGGTGATTGTCGCCACTATTTTGCAAGTGGCTTACGCATGGTTTACCTATCGCAAAGTCGAAACAATGCAATGGATTACGCTTGCATTGGTGATTATTATGGGCGGCTTAACGCTAATTTTACATGATGAGCAATTTGTGAAATGGAAATTATCCATTATTGAATGGTTGTTTGGTGGTGCTTTTTTAGGCAGTCAATTCATTGGTAAAGCACCTTTTATAGAACGAATGATGTCAAGTCAGCTCACATTGCCTGCCGTGATATGGAAGCGACTCAATTTGTGTTGGGCAGGTTTTTTCATTGGCGTCGGGTGTTTAAACGTCTATGTAATGTTTCATTACAATACCAATGATTGGGTGACATTTAAGACCTTTATTGTGCCTGCAATGATGGCTGTATTTATTGTTTTACAAATGATTTTTCTTTATAAGCATTTACCTGACAGCGAGGTGTAACATGATGCTTTACGCCATTATTTGTGAAGATACGCAAGACAGCTTGCCAAAAAGGTTGCAAGCACGTCCAGCGCATTTAGCCAGATTACAAGCACTGCAAGATGAAGGCCGTCTTGTCCTAGCCGGCCCCCATCCAGCCATTGATTGTGAAAATCCTGCTGATGCTGGATTTTCTGGCAGTTTGATTGTTGCGCAATTTACCTCACTTGAGCATGCAAAAGAATGGGCAAATGCTGACCCCTATATTGACAGCGGCGTTTATGCGCATGTCACCGTGAAACCCTTTAAACAAACTTTTCCTTCATGACAAACGAAACTATCGATACCATTCGTCATTGTTTGACGACAGAATTAAAACCCACATTGCTCGAAATTATTGATAATAGCGCCGCGCATGCAGGTCATGCAGGTGCAAGAAAAGGCGGTGGTCACTATAATGTCACTATTGTGAGCGCCGCATTTGAAAATAAAACCTTAGTTCAGCGTCATCAACTCATTTATGCCGCATTAGGTGATATGATGAAACAAGAAATTCATGCTTTAGGCATTAACGCACTTACTCCAACTGAAGAAAATAAAGGATAAACTAGATGAAACGTACTTTACCGCTTTTCCTAATTGCTGGTTCAGCTTTACTTGCAGGCTGCGATCAAAAAAATACGTCTGCGCCTGCCGCGCCTGTGGTAAATAAAGCAGATGCGATTGCTGTTGTGAATGGGCAATACATTCCAAAAACGGCATTGGAAGAGCTTGAAAAAGAAATTGCGCAACGTAGCCACGGTCAAACATTCCCTAAAGAAAAATTGGTGGATGAATTAATTCAACGTGAATTATTAATTCAAGACGCAACGGCTAAAAAATTAGATCAAGCACCTGAATTTATTTCGCGTTTAGCCGATGCAAGAAAAGCACTGCTTTCACAATCTGAATTGCAAAAATTCATTGCAGATCACCCTGTCACAGACGCTGAAATTAAAGCAGAATATGACAGTAAAGTGGGCGCAGAAAAAGGCGTTGAATATAAAGCGCGTCACATTTTAGTGAAAACAGAAGCAGAAGCGAAAGCCATTATTGCTGAACTCGATAAAGGTGGTGATTTTGAGAAACTAGCAAATAAAAAATCATTAGATGGCAAAGAAGCTCAAAATGGCGGTGATTTAGGCTGGTTCCTCGCTGCGCAAATGGTTGCACCTTTCTCTGATGCGGTTGCAGCGTTAGAAGATGGTAAATATACAAAAACACCTGTGCAAACACAGTTTGGTTTCCATGTAATTTTACGTGAAGGGTCACGTCCACAAACACCACCCCCTTTAGATGCAGTAAAAGAGCAATTAGCACCTTATTTGCAACGTCAAAAAATTGAAACAATGCTCAAAGAGTTGCGCTCAACAGCAAAAGTTGAAGTGTTAATTCCGCTCACTGAAGAAAAGCCTAAAGCAGAAGAACCTGCTACGATTGAGTCTGTTCAGCCTACTGAGCAAGCACCTGCTAGTGAAAATGCTGCGCCAGCAGAAGCTGCAAAACAATAAATCGTCTTTATCAGCACACATCTCTACGCTTGATACGTTTGGATGTGTGCTTTTCTCAATGCAATCATGCTGTTTTTTTGAGTAAAATTGGAGCGCTGAAAATGTACAAACATATTTTACTTGCTGTTGATTTTTCAGCGAATACTGACAATATTGTCGTCCGTGCGCTTGAAATGGTAACTCAAAATGGTGCAAAACTCAGTTTAGTGCATATTTTAGATCATATCCCTATGCCCGATACCAGTTATGGCACCATCATTTCACTTGGCGATGAATCGGATAACGCATTACTTGAGCAAGAAAAAGCAAATCTCAATGAATTAGGTGACAAGTTGAGCGTGCCGGAGAGTCAGCGTTGGTTAATTTGGGGGACACCCAAAGATGAAATCACCACGCTTGCAGCGCAAGAGAATGTTGATTTAATTGTCATTGGCTCACACGCACGGCACGGATTGGCTTTATTACTTGGCTCAACAGCGAGCGGTGTATTGCATCATGCACCTTGTGATGTGCTTGCCGTTAGATTGCCCCACGAATAAAATACCTATAGTGAATACGCAACAAATACCATCCATTACGGCCATCTATCCCGGAACATTCGATCCTATCACTAATGGGCATTTAGATTTGGTAGCGCGTGCGTCGCAATTGTATCCTAACGTTATTATTGCCATTGCTGCCAACAAAACCAAAGCGCCTCTTTTTTCATTAAGTGAACGTGTCGCACTTGCACAAGAGGTCACTGCGAATTTCTCAAATGTCCGTGTGATTGGGTTTGATAACTTGCTAGTTGACTGCGCAAGAGAGCATGGTGCACGGGTGATTTTACGCGGACTTCGCGCGGTATCTGATTTTGAATATGAATTTCAGCTTGCAGGAATGAATCGTCGACTTGCACCCGAATTAGAAACGGTTTTTTTAACGCCCGCAGAGCAATATGAATTTATTTCCTCGAGTATGATTCGAGAAATTGCACGCCTAAAAGGCAATGTATCGTTTTTTGTTGCTGAAAAAGTGCATGAAAAATTAATTGAAAAATTTGCGTCATTAGACGTTTAAAATCAAAAAATAAACACAATTTTTTAAACAGAGGTAAATCTATTATGGCATTGATTATTGCCGATGAATGTATTAACTGCGATGTTTGTGAACCTGAATGTCCAAATGGCGCTATTTCACAAGGTGAGGATATTTACGTTATTGATCCCACTTTATGCACTGAATGTGTCGGTCATCATGATGTTCCGCAATGTATAGAAGTGTGTCCTGTCGATTGTATCAGCAAAGACGGTAAACATGTTGAAGATAAAGAATCACTTTATGAAAAATATTTAAAACTGATTCAATAATAAAAAAAGGGCGATTATCATTTCGCCCTTTTTTGTGTGTAAAAATTTACAATTTCGCTTGGATAAATGACAGAATGTCCGTCATTGCAATATCTTGGGCGGTCTCATCACAGCGACCTTTATATTCAACCGTTTGTGAATCAAGACCACGATCACTGATGACAAGGCAATGTGGAATACCAATCAAATCCATGTCCGAGAACATAAAGCCTGCTCGTACTTTACGATCATCAAACAGCACTTCAATTCCCGCGTGGGTTAAATCGAGATACAGCTTTTCAGCATACTCTTTTAAGCGCTCTGACTTGTGCATATTCATTGGACAAATTGCCACTTGAAAAGGTGCAAGGTTGACTGGCCAAATAATGCCACGTCCATCATGATTTTGCTCAATGGCGGCAGCAATGACGCGCGATACACCAATGCCGTAACAGCCCATAATCATGATTTGATTTTTACCTGCTTCGTTAATCACACCCGCTTTCATTGCTTCACTGTATTTTGTGCCAAGTTGGAAAATGTGCCCGACTTCAATACCACGTGCAATCGTCAATGTTCCCTGTCCATCG
Source organism: Pseudomonadota bacterium (assembly GCA_039800705.1). Classification (GTDB taxonomy): domain Bacteria; phylum Pseudomonadota; class Gammaproteobacteria; order Methylococcales; family Methylomonadaceae; genus UBA10906. The sequence continues at coordinate 10,782 of JBDLQG010000039.1, read as the reverse complement.
GGACTTAAATCACCTTCGACAACAGTACGCAAATCCGCAACGTGTGAAGGTAATGCCACGTCACGCTCCCAATTTACACCTTGATAATGTTTGCCATCTTGATTGGCACCGCATACAAAATCAGACATGATAGCTACGCTATAATCGGCAATCACGGGAATAGTTAATCCAATCACGCCAATGGATCCTGCTTTACATCCACACGCGCGTTGAATTTCCTCATCGCTTGCTAGCTGAAGGGGAGACGCAACGCCTTCGATTTTCTCTGCTTTAATTTCATTTAACTCGTGATCACCACGCACAAGTAACGCAACAAGGCTATTTTCTTCACTGCCTTTCACAATTAACGTTTTAACGCATTGTGTTGGTGAAATAGTTAAGAATGCACAAATTTCATCAACGCTATGTTGATTAGGTGTATCACTCAATGTCAATGCTTGCGTAGCCTCTGAACGCGTTTGTGTTGGCATTAATGATTGTGCTTTTTCTACGTTTGCGGCATATTCACTTTGCGTTGAGAAAGCAATCGCATCTTCGCCCGAATCAGCAAGAACATGGAATTCATGGGAAATCGCGCCACCAATAGAGCCAGAGTCTGCGATAACCGCGCGGAATTTCAAGCCAAAATGGTTAAAAATAGCCGTGTAAGCTTTATACATAACCTCATACGTTTCATGTAAACTTTCTTCAGTTAAATGAAACGAATACGCATCTTTCATAATAAATTCACGCGCTCGCATCACGCCAAAACGCGGACGAATTTCATCACGGAATTTTGTTTGAATTTGAAAATAAGTAATCGGTAATTGCTTATAGCTTTTAATTTCGTGACGCGCTAAATCTGTAATAATTTCCTCGTGCGTAGGGCCTAAGCAAAAGTCACGTTGATGGCGATCTTTAAGTCGCGCGAGTTCAGCACCATATTGTTCCCAGCGACCTGTTTCTTGCCAAAGTTCAGCGGGTTGAAGTCCGGGCATTAGGACTTCGAGCGCACCAGATTTTTCCATTTCATCGCGCACAATTTTTTCGACTTTACGCAACACGCGCAGCCCAAGTGGCAACCAAGTGTATAAGCCTGACGCCAGTTTGCGAATGAGGCCAGCGCGAATCATCAATTGATGACTGATAATTTCAGCATCGGACGGTGTTTCTTTGACGGTATTTAGAGGGAAAGTAGACGTACGCATGAGTTCAGTGTGTTTTAAAGTAATAAAAAGTGTCTATTTTACAACGTTAACGCAAATGATAGGCAAAAAAAAGCTCTCAATGTTCTTACACATGAGAGCTGAGAGGTCAAACAAGAACAATGAGGAGTCAATGTTTGCAGTAAATACCAGGAGGTAGTATGTTTGGGGGTAACGCTTAACCGTAAAATTCACGGTTTAGATAAACATTGCTTAAAATAGCTGCCGAAGCAAATAAGACAGTTGATATCACAAATTCGCCAGAAATGAAACCAACAATGCCAACGACAAATATCAAACCAATCAATATATCTCTATATAATGTATTCATGATAGTGTACCTAAGGTTGTTGTAAAAAAATATATAATTAACTCACTTGGTCGCTACTATACAGATGTGCTTATTAGTTAACAATATGGTATTTTATTGATTTATAGTTTCCAAATTAAGCATAAATAAATGAGTAAACCTGCCGATTATTATAGCCGAAACGTGAAAAGCCGCTTTTAGATAACACTAAAAGCGGCTTTTTTAATGAATTATTAGAAACTAGAGTAGAAATTAGCAGATACCAGCGCTAACACAAGTGCCTGAGTTGATCCATGTTACTTTCCCTGTATTGATAGTGGGCGTCATAACATAGGTTTCTCCATTTAAGCCTTTATCTGCTGTGGAACTAGTACCAATGGCTGTAGCAGTAATAAGACCACTGGTTGTTGTCGCAATGGACGCTACATTGCCATTGCTAGTTGAAATATCGGCGGGAATACCATTTGAGCCACCTATACAACCTGTAATCGCAGTTGCGCTAGAAGCTAATGTGGTTTGGGCGCATAACTCAATAGCTGTTTTGTAAGGGGATGTTGCCATCACCACTTCAGAGAATTTCGCTTTTTTGATGTAGGTTTGATAACTCGGCACGGCAATCGATGCTAACACGCCAATAATGGCGACAACAATCATCAATTCGATGAGTGTAAAACCTTGTTGTGTGTTGGGTGAGGTAAATTTCATCGGGAAAATTCCTTTGTTTTTTAAATTATCGAGGAAATTCTTGATGTTACCTATCAATGATTTTTGATGCAAAAAATAAAGTCAAATGTGTGACGCACTTCACAGTAGATTTACTATTTTAATTAAGGGTTTGGGATAAACACATTGGGTTTATCCCACATTTCCAGTGAATTAAATTTTGACTAAAATTTCACCACGTCCAATTTCGGACATATCGCCAGCAAAGCGACGCACACGATTAAAGGCAATTGCATTGTTTGCAAACAATGAATTTAAATTCGTAAATGATTTGAATAGCATCGGCAAAAAGGCGAGGGTATGCTGGCCACAATCATTAAAGCTTGCAGATAAACTAGGTTGATTCCAAAGCAGGAGCGTACCACGGCGCATGGCATAACCAATATGTTTTCCTGTATTTCCCATTACAGCTATGGTGCCTGCAATCATGCGCGAACCGCAATAATCACCCGCGTTGCCTTCGATTAAAATTGTACCGCGTCTTAAATGGTCCCCAACACGATCTCCCGCGTTGCCTTTCACTAAAATGACACCGCCTTTCATACCATTTTTATTTCCAGGAAGTGCGCCACCTAAAAAGTCGCCAGTATCACCTGAAATTTCGATTTGACCTTTTTTCATTTCGCAACCAGCATAAATTCCCGTATTGCCTGAAATTTTAATCAACCCCGATTGCATACTGATACCACAATAAGCTCCGACATCGCCTTCAACGTGAATTTCACCGCCACGGAGTTCTTTGCCAATGTAATCAAGTTTTGAAAAACTGTTTTTAATTATAATTTTTTGCGTGTCAAAACCGCTAATCGAAAATAATTCATCGACGCGTAGTTTTCGTTTACCACATTGCAACTCGATAGCCGCAATTTGCGTAGGTTCTAAATCTGCCAGCAACTGACACACGAGCGGTGACATATCAACGCGTTGATCGGGGCGACTTTTTAGCGTAAAAGTTAATGCGCTCATGCCATAATCTCCTGTAAATGAAAGTGAAACGGCCCTAATTTTCCACCGTAATTACCTGCGCTAATGCGCTCAATACCGTTCGCCGCACCTAAATCACAAACGGCTTGAATGCCCACACGCATGGCTTTATCAATATCTTCTTTGGTTAACCCATCAATAACGATTTCCATAACAGATTCAATATTGGGTGATAAATCGGTTTTTTTCGTGGAACCTTTCAATGTTGGGCAAAACGCATCATTGGTTGACGCGTTGAGGGTTTTGTATTTTGAACCCACTTTTGAACCTGAACGTACCACTCCACCAGGGAAGGGCATAATGACGTTAGGGATTTTTTTCATTTCTTCAATAGCCGCTTCACAAGCGGCTAATGCTTGAGGTTGTGATTGTGCCAGTACGAGGAAATTTCCGCCACCAACCGCATCCACTTGACCGGTCGTTGCTTCCGCTAAAAACTCCCCATCCATGACAGGAATACGCCAGTAGCGTTTACCAGAAATGACTTTAGACGTTTGAAAACCATCGCCAAAATAACGTAGATTTTTACCCAGTGGAATGCGAATACCACCGTCAATGCCAGCAAATAAAGCAGACGTCGGTGACGTTAATACGCATTGTCCAGCGCGTGTTTCAAGTTGTTTTGCAAGGCCTTTACCACCCATTGCAAAAATCATAATCGACACACCAGGGCGACCATCGGGTGTTTCATCTGGCGTTAATACACGCTCAATGCCCGCTTCACACCCACACGCAATGACAGATGTTGCAAAGCCTGTCATTGCTTGCGCGGCAATCATGGCCCATTTTTCATTTTGCGCGGTAATAATTGCCCGCGTTCCTTTCATTGGAAACGCTTCCGCAAAGGTCGCGTCTATGGTGACACCGTTAATAATCATTGTTTATCCTCTCTATAATTAGCTTTATTCATTCCAAGAATATCCGTTTGCTCCACAATTTCTCTCCAATGACGATAATGCGTCATTTACAGTGTATTGCTTCGATCTTATTCCATCAATATTAGCTTGAACAATTGCACGACAATTTTTTGGTAAACCTGTTTCTTCACCATACATTGGTTTTGAATTGTTGTTATCGCAAGAAAATTTTTGACTTGCGATATAAATTATTAAACCCAAAATGATAGCAATTCTCATATTAAACTTTTACCTCAGCCTTTTTTCATAATCCGTGCTTGTTCACGTTTCCAGTCTTGATCTTTGGATGCGGCACGTTTGTCGTGAAGTTGCTTGCCTTTGGCTAGGCCGATTTCGAGTTTTGCACGCCCATTTTTCCAATACATCGATAGTGGAATAATCGTGTAGCCTTTACGTTCAACGCTGCCGATCAATTTGTTGAGTTCATGTCGGTTGAGTAGCAATTTTTTTCGACGCACCGCTTCGGGTTTAATATGCGTTGAAGCGGAAAGTAGGGCGGAAATATGCGCTCCAAGTAACCACGCTTCGCCTTTTTTAATATCAACGTAACTTTCCTTAAGTTGAACGCGTCCATCACGTAAGCTTTTCACTTCCCAACCTTCAAGCACTAATCCCGCTTCAAAACGCTCTTCAACAGAATATTCAAACGTCGCTTGACGATTTTTTGCAATCGTTGAATTTTGTCCTTCTTGTTTTTTCTTCGTTTTTTTATCTGCCATAATTATTTCGTTTTTCCAACTGTGACTGTTTGCAGATTCGCCAAATTAATACGACGTTTAAACGCATCAGCAATATCGGCAGCAGTGACTTTTTGAATATTGTCTTGGAATGTATCTAAATAATCGAGCGGCATTTCATAAAAACCAATCATTGTGACATAGTTTGCCAATTCTTTATTGGTATCAAAACGCATCGGGAAACCACCCACAATATTATTTTTTGCGGCTGTTAATTCCGTTTCGCTGACGCCTTTGTCAATGAAATCTGCTAAGGTTTGATTTAATACCGCTAAGGCTTGTTGCGTTTGATCATTTCGCGTTTGCAAACTCGCCACAAAAACACCCTCCTTCAAAAATGGCACAAATGCACTCGATGCACTATAGGCAAGGCCACGTTTTTCACGCACTTCATCAAAAAGTTTAGACACTAAACTGCCGCCACCTAAAATATGATTCCCAACATAAAGTGAGAAATAATCTGGATCTTTTCGGTAAGTGCCTTTTAATCCGACTAAAACATGCGTTTGCGTTGAAGGAAACTCAATGTGTTGTGTTGTGGCGTGTGTGAGCGCGGGAACATCAGGCAATGGAGCTGGTTTTTGACCTTGTGGCAAGGCTGAAACTAAGTTTTCAGCGGTTTGCTCTGCTTGAGCTTTTGACAAATTCCCTACAATCACCACAATGGCATTGCTTGCGGTGTAGTACGTTTTATAAAATTTTTCGCTGTCTTTGACCGTCAATTTTTCAACGGTGTCTAAATTGCCCGATGTAGGGTGTGCGTAAGGGTGATCACCATAAATCGTTTTATAAAAAAGTAGATTGGCTTGCTCTGCCGGCGATTCTTCACGCTGTTTTAAACCTGCAAGTGTACGGCTTTTTTCGCGTTGAAAATCCGCTTTTGCAAAACGTGGTTCACTTAAAATAACGCGCATGGTGTCAATGGCTTTATCAAATAAAGGCTTTTCAGTGAGTGTGCGCAACGATACGCTTGCACTGTCCATTGAACTGCTTGCACCAAAATTTGCACCGACACTTTCAAAGCGTTGCGCAATATCCTCCGCGTTCCATTTACCCGCACCCGTATCAAGTAAACCCGCAGTGAGTGCGGATAAACCAAACTGCGCCCCATCGCGTGCGCTTCCAGCATCGAAAACAACTTGAATATCTGCCATCGGCAAACTATCTGTTGGAACAAAATACACGCGGCTGCCTTTTGCTGTTTGCCAATGTTCAATCGTGGCGGCTGCCCATGTATTTTGGTTAAAGAGTATTACCGCAACAAAAAAAAGAACTTTTTTAGGTTTTAAAAAGTGAATTAAACGCATAAATATATCGCCAAAAAGAGTAAAAAATAGGTTTAATTATTCTGGTGAGATTACCACAAATTACGCGCCTCACAAGTGTAATAATTCGTTTGCTAAGTCAATAATACGAATAGGGGCTATTTCGCTAATAGAATAGTCCTGTTTATTAAGTTTTTTAGGATTTACTATCGACGAAGATTTGAGTGTTTTATTGATGTCGGTTTGATAAACGCGGCTCACCGGTGTGCATCCAAATAGAGTAATTGAGGGTGTGTTGAGTCCCCATGCAAAATGTGTTGGTCCTGTATCATTACCGATGACTAAATCAACTTCTGATAGTAATGCTTTGACATCATTTAAATCCAGTGCTGGCATGACGCGAATAAAATCCGATTGGCGCGCCATCTCTTCAGCAACTATGCGTTCATTTTCATTGCCCCAAATGATAAGGCAATTTTGTTTAAGTCCATTAGCGACGTCGACAAATTTCTCCGCTGGATAATTGCGACTAGGCCATGTTGAGCCAATGACAAACACAATGTTTTTCAAATCTGAGCGCAAAAAAGAACTGAAATCAACGCGTGGTGATTCAAAGAATAAAAAAGGTTCTTTATTCAAAATAGCGTCATGTGAAATAGAAAAACCTAACGACCGTGATAACACTGCTGCATTGCGATCAATGGTATTGCTACCATAAGCACTTGCAATTTTATGCGAATAAAAAAAACTCGCAAGCGGCTCACGAATGGATTTTGCATCAAACCCTGCAATCGTATTGCCTAAAAATCGTGCAGTAATCGCAGATTTTAGTAACCCTTGCGCGTCAATGACGATATCGTAATTGTTTTTAGCATACGATTTAACGGTCTCAATTTCATTGAAAATGGCAATTTTGTTTTGTTTAACTGCTTTTAAATTAACCGTTAAAATGCGATGAATATGCGGGTTATGCGCTAAAACTTCAGCAAAACGCGATTCAACAAGCCAATCAATTTGACTATCAGGGAATTGTTTTTTGATAAATTGCAGTGCCACCATCGCATGGACGATATCACCTAAAGCAGACAACTTAACAATAGCAATTTTTTTCATCGTTCAATTAACGCAATCACTTGATGCGGTAGAATATCGGTTAAACATTGACGGTGCCCCAGTGGACATTCGCGTTTAAAACACGGTGAACAAGCCAAATTTAACGAAATAATCTGTGCTTTTACATGCAGCGGTGGCGTGAAATGCGGGTCTGATGAACCATACAGCGCAATGACTTTTCTATCTAGCGCGGCGGCAATGTGCATTAAGCCCGAATCGTTTGTGACAACCGTATGCGCAAGCGATAGTAAATCGACAGCTTGTGTTAAATTGGTTTTTCCTGCGAAATCGTGACACTCGTCATTACACAGCTCATTGATGGCTTGCGTGATTTTTTGATCTTTTTCGGAGCCAATTAACCATACTTGCCAACCTTTTTCGAGTTTCTGTTTAGCCAGTTGAGCAAAATGATTTTCAGGCCAACGCTTTGAACTTCCGTATTCCGCCCCTGCACACAGCACTAAAACCGGTTTTTCCAATGCTAAATTGAATTTTTTAATGACAGCTTTTTGCTGGCTTTCATTCACTTTTAATGCAGGTAGATCATAGGAAACCGATAATGGTGACTCACTTTTGTAGCCTAACGCAACAAAGCGCTGCACGGTCATCGTTAATTGCTTTTTATCGAGCAATCGAATGTCATTTAACAGTCCAAAACGACATTCGCCTAAAAAACCAGTGCGTTTAGGAATCTTAGCAAAAAAAGGAATCAGTGCAGATTTCCATGAATTAGGTAGTACGATACTTTGGTCGTATTTTTCGCTGCGAAGTGTTTTTCCTAAATCAAACCGCGCTTTTAAACCAAATTGCCCATGTGTTAGCGGCATGACAAATGTTTGCGAAACTTCGGGCATACGCGCAAGCAAGCCTTGCGACCATACGGGCGCAAGGACGTCAATTTGACACTTAGGATGTGTATTTTTGAGCGCAATAAACAAACTTTGCGCCATGACCATATCACCCACCCATGCGGGTGCAATTATGAGAATTTTCATTATTGACCGTGTGTAATACTCAATTAAAAGCGATTGTGTTATCTAAATTGTTACAATCCAAATGATTGATCTAATAAGGCATTATCAATATGACCAGCACGGAACGTTTTACCCGATTCAACGGCGGTGACAATCACACTCGCGGGGCTAAATAACATCGCATCAATTTTGAAAAAATCATACTCATAGGCTTTGAAAATATCCGCAAAGGGTTTACCGTAATCTTTGGAGGTTGAGCTAGGTAGCGCATCAGCTAGTTTTTTAGCGTCTTCATCGCTGCCTTTAACAAAAATGTGTACTTGACCAGCAAACAAAATAGCATCATTTGTGCGCCCCATTGCTTTAACAAAATTAGGATGGGGAGGGCAAATAGGGGCAAAACCACTGCCATCAACGATATTTTCTAAAGGAAAATGCAGCGCGTGTGCTTTGTGCATGGCAACTTCTAATACACGCGCAACCACTTGAACGCCACCAGCTAAACTGCTTGTTGGCGTCACAATAATTGTTAATTTTGATGGCTCAACACCACACGCCGCAGCGATTTTTTCAATAATCGCTAAAGGTGGAATCGCATCATTTTCAATCACTAAAACGGGGCAATCACTCTCATCGTGATAAGCGAGTTCTTGATAGAGTTCTTCAACAGGTAGCGTTTGACCGTCTTTTTGCTTGGTTGCCATCGCGCGTGCAGGACCTGAACCGAGTGCGTAGTATTTTTCATGCGACAAGCTCCAACCCGCATATTGACTGCCTAAGCAGGCGAGTACTGGATTTCCTGTGTGAACATTAACCGATAAAGGCCAATTATCTGTGTATGTGCTATGTGTAATGGTGACCGTCCCCATACCGCCTAAACAAATTTCAGCAATAATACGACCCGCTTCTAAGCCACCAACGTGCTGAATGCCTGCATCAATGATTGTGCAACCATTTTCTAATATTTCAACACCAACGCGCAATTTGTCGGCTTGATCAATAAGTTGTTTAACAAGAGGATGGGCGAGTTGATTAACGCTTGCTTTTTGTGTCATAAGTAGAGACCTTTCTATGTGTTGTTGAATAATTGCAAATGTGTGCTGCACGTCGTGCATCGTTTTTTTGTGTGCAATGATACTGCAAATAGGCGAATTTTGGCGAATTATTGCGTTTTGTGGGGGTAAATCAGCGCAATAAGGTGGCCATAAATAACGCTTTGGAATAATCGTATCTTGTTTTGCGTACACAAGGTGATAACCTGAAAAATGGGTTTGTATAAACGGTGTGTAATGTCGTTTTTGGTAGCTTGACTCAATGTGGCGCGTGATTAAGCTTGCGTCATAGAGTTGCGCACTGGCGGGTGGTCGTGCATTGATTTCTAAAGTAAATAAAGCATTTTTATTTGCAATAAAATCAAGGGAATGTAATCCTTTTAACGAGAAAAAACGACTTAATTTCAAAATCCAATGAGTGATTACATTGCGCTGCACGGGCGTTAATGCAGAATAGTTAATGACACTAGAAAATAAAAAATCATCTTGTGTCAATTGGGTATTAAAACCAATTATGTCAACGTCTTCGCCATCGCTTAAAAATAATGCAGAGCCACTTTTGCCTGCTTGAAATTGTTGGAAATAGACGGACGCGTTTGAAACAGCGTTTTTCGATAATGCTGAAATACCAACACCACCCAATCCTTTCATAGGTTTCATCAACCAATTTTGGATTGATTTTGGTGGTGAAAAAACGCTTTTTGGAAAAGGGATGTCGAGTTTTTGTAATGTATCAAAAAAGTGTTTTTTGTCTTGTAGTTGCGAGAATGTCGCAGGAGTGTTGCCTACTAACGGTAAACAAGAGGCTAAATAGTGCAAGCTGTCATTAAAATATTCAAAGCCACTGCCATAAATAGCATAGTCAATGTGATAATTTTCTAAAAAATACGAGACGGCAGGTAGTAAATCTGATTGCGAAAGTGAATCGATTTTTTTGAAATCGAGTGCGTAATGGCGCGTATCACAATCGCCATAACAATCTATGGCAAGCACCGAAAATCCTTCATGCCGCGCCATTTGCGCGAGCATTCGCGCAGAGTTTGCAATAATGAAAACCGTGGTCAACGCGCTAGAATTTTCTGATTTTCGATAGCAATACGTTTGATTTTTCGGCGCTCGAAGAATTGCACGCCCACATAAGTAGACCATGCCACAAAAATTAAGCCAACACATAAGCTGCTATAGGCAATTTGCCATGGAATACCCGTTGTCATCATAGAGAATTCAGACATACCGCCAATACCTGCTAACACATTAAGCGGCATAAAAATCAAACTCATGACGGTCAAGCGTTTAATATCTTTATTCTGATTAACGTTAATAAAACCGACCGTGGCATCCATTTGGAAATTGATTTTGTTAAACAAAAACGAGGTATGGCCATCAAGCGATTCAATATCACGCAGAATTTCGCGTACATCTTCGTGTTGTTCTTCAGATAAAAATTTTCCACGCATCAAAAACGAGAGAGCGCGGCGTGTGTCGAGTAAATTACGGCGAATACGACCGTTTAAATCTTCTTC
>JBDLQG010000038.1:0-14927 GCA_039800705.1 Pseudomonadota bacterium | reverse complement strand
GTTTAGAATAAGCATTCGTGACGCGCCCGTAGCTCAGCTGGATAGAGCGCAGCCCTCCGGAGGCTGAGGTCAGAGGTTCGAATCCGCTCGGGCGCACCACATACTTTACACAGCTAGATTTAAAAATAACGCCCATTCATAGCAAAATGCAGAAAGATGCTCGCTGCATAGCCAAGTGCAATAACAGGTGTCCATTTCAAATGGCTAGTGAATGTGTAAATGCCTTTCGCCTGCCCCATTAAACCCACCCCAGCAGCACTTCCCACCGCAAGTAAACTACCACCTACACCCGCAGTCAACGTCACAAGTAACCATTGGCCTTGTGAAATATCGGGCGCCATGGTGAGAACGGCCAACATGATAGTACCGTTATCCACAAAAGCAGAGGCAATGCCTACCAAGATATTAGCAATAGTTGGATTATTTTCACCATACAAATAGTGTGATGTTAGGTCTAAATAGCCAATAAAACTCAGACCACTTACGCAAATCATAACGCCATAAAAGAATAAAAGTGTATCCCACTCTAAATTGGCCACTTTTTTAAATACATCAAATTCTTCTGTGTGCTTTTCATCAATAGAGTAAAGCGGTTCTTCTAAGTTGACTGCGTGCTGAATACTTTGCACATCTTCATTTTTGCGTGTTTTTTGTAGATAAAAACTAAAAAATTGCAAATACGTCAAACCAAGCATCATGCCAGCTGCTGGCGGTAAACTAAAGAAATTTTCAAAGCACGTAGCTGTCACGATGGTAAGTAAAAATAAAACAATAATGGTGACACCGCCACGTTTAATGTCTTGAACTTCTTCAACCGCTTCTGGGCGCTCCTTTGGGATCCAAAAACTCATAATTGCTGCGGGTAGAGCAAAATTGACAATGGCCGGAAGTAGCAATGAAAAGAAATCACCAAAAGGCACAACGCCCTTTTGCCATACCAATAAAGTGGTAATATCACCAAAGGGACTAAATGAACCACCCGCATTAGCCGCTACGACAACGTTAATGCACGCCAAGGTCACAAATTGTCGATTATTTTTCCCCATGGCTAAAATAACAGACCCCATTAATAAGGCCGTGGTTAAGTTATTGCAAACCGATGAAATGAAGAAGGCTTGTATGCCTGTAATCCAAAACAATTGGCGATAAGTAAAATTTTTACTCAGTAGCCAAACGCGTAAATTTTCAAAAACACCTCTATCTTCCATGGCATTCAAATAGGTCATTGATACCATAATGAACAGAAACAACTCTGCGTAACCTTCAAGGGATGCGCGAAATGCAATGCCTGCTTGTTCCTGCGTACCTAAACTGACATAAAATACGGCAATAGCAATCCATATTACACTTGCGGCAAATACCATGGGCTTGGATTTGCGCAATTCTGTAATTTCTTCGGTAATAGCTAAAAAATACGCCCCGACAAATGAAATCAATGCAATATACCCCACGGTATGCTGCGTTAAATCGATTGATTTAAAAACAGATTCATCAGCAGCAAATACGCTTGTTGGACATAAAAAGGAAAATAAGAAAACAAAAAAATAGTTTAACATTATGAATTTTTAAGGTTATTGATAATAATTCGACTCACTTTGAGGCTCACAAACCTTTTTTTCGGCATTGTCGATTAGATTGTTCAATCAGTCGCGTCAATTGCGTGACATATTTGCTTGACAGTTGTTTCCATTGAAAATGCCACTGCCAATTGTTTTCAGTTGTCCCTGGTGTATTCATGCGATGTGTGCCATCAAGTTCTAAAATATCTTGCATGGGTATAATGGCTAATTCTGCAATAGAGGCTAATGTACATTGAATAAGCGCGTCAGGAATCTCATTTTCTTCTACACCGAGTTTGCTACTAATATACAAACGCTGCTCAGGTGTCAGCGATTCTAGCCAACCTAACGTCGTGTCATTATCATGTGTTCCGGTGTATACGACACTATTGACCGTATGATTCTCTGGTAAATAAGGATTATCCGATTCACCGCTAAAGGCGAATTGCAAAATTTTCATTCCAGCTAAATTAAATTTTGCTCTTAGTGCATCCACTTCAGGGGTAATCACACCCAAATCTTCAGCTACAAGTGCAATATCTTGAAATGTCATGTAAATGGCACTCAATAACGCCTCTCCACTAGCTTTAACCCACTGACCCTTTATGGCTGTAGGCTCGTCTGCTGGAATTTCCCATGCGGCTTCGAGTCCTCGAAAGTGATCTATTCGGACAATATCAAATAAGGCGGCTTGCGTTTGCATACGCTCAATCCACCAATTAAATCCAGTCGATTGTAAATAAGTCCAATCATAATGCGGATTTCCCCAGCGTTGACCTGTTTGCGAAAAATAATCAGGTGGCACGCCCGCAACCACTGACATTTCGCCTTCGTCATTGAGTTTAAATACTTTTCGGTTTGCCCATACGTCAACACTATCATAGGAAACAAAAATGGGTAAATCCCCAAATAACAACACGCCTCGCTCGTTGGCGTAATTTTTTAAAGCCGTCCATTGTTTGAAGAAAATATATTGTTCAAATTTAACGATATTGATTGCGGCTTGAGAGAAGAATCGAATATCGTTTAATGCCGCGAGATTACGATCTTTAAATTCAATTGGCCACGTATTCCAGCTTTGTTGATTGAATTTTTCACGTAAAACGCTAAAAAGAGCAAAATCATCCAACCAAAAACGATTGGTTTGGCAAAATGTGGCGAAAGCGATTTGTTCCTCAATAGAGGCGACTTGCTCAAAATTATCAAAGGCTTTTGCAAATAAACAATGACGCCAAAAATGCGTGCTTCGATGACAGGTTTTTTCCTCGCAGCATTCTGTTTCATTTAGCCAACCTTGCGATACTAAATCATTCAAGTTTACTAAAGCCGTGTTTCCTGCATGCGCAGAAAGCGACTGATAAGGTGAATTATCTTCGTGCGTAATACCGAGAGGAAGAACTTGCCAGACACTTGCACCGCATTCATGGAGAAAATCGACAAAAGCATAAGCATCTTTCCCTAAATTCCGACTAGGCAGGGAGGTAATATGCAGTAAAACACCTGCACGACGTTGATTAATATTGGCTTTCATATTACATCCGCTTAATGTTCAGTTCCGTGGCGCATGGTGCCACCCATTGCTGGCGAACCGGAACCTTGCGTGAAAGAAAGGGATAAATAGGCGGGTGGTTCCTCGCCAAGCAAGTAATATAAATTGGCCAAGTTTAATCGGAATTGTTTTTCAAAACTGCTTACTGCATCGTTGGGGTTATAGTCACCAAACCACCAAAACCAGTCTGAGCCCTCACAAACAGCAAGTTGCAGGATGGCTTTTTCACGCAAAGCTGTGTCCATGTCTGTGTTTAGCATGACACGATCAAACATTTTTTTTGCATCACCAAGCATATCCCAACCACGATTTTTGTCCGTGTCACCAATCCATGTTGAAAATGTACCGTAAACCCAACTGCCTGCAACGAGTTTTTTTAAGGGTTTGGTTTCCACTTTTTGATTGATACATTCAGAGAACGTAGTCAGTTGAATTTTTGGATGATTACTTAATCGTTTATACAGTGCACTTAAAAAATAAATACCGTTTTCGGGAAAGTATTCCCACGCATTTTCACCATCCATAATGATGGAAACGACGGCATCAGGAATTTTTCGATCCGCAATTGTTTCTAAATGATGAATTAAATCGCTAACGGCATCATCTGCATGCCACTTCGAATATTGAAAACCAATTAAATCCGATAAGCCATCATCACGGAAAAAACAATTCAGCTTGCCATTTTTAAGTGTAAATGGATGATAAGTGCTTTCGGGACTGGTATTTTCGCTACAATTTAAACTATTTCCCAGTACCGAGCCGCCACTGGCCGCCCATTGAAAACCAAAATCATCTAAAATTTTCAGCGTTTGTTCACTAACGGCGCCTTCAGAAGGCCAACAACCTTTGGGTTCAAAACCAAAAAAGCGTTTGAAGACTTGCACACCTTTTTGCAAATGCCACATGACTCGCGCCTCGCCATCAGGATAAGCAGAAAGTTCAGGTAAGGGCGCTGTTGGCATCGCTTCATGCGTGGTATTCAAATCGAGCAGAAGCGGCATAATCGGATGCGCATAAGGCGTGACCGAAAGTTCAATTTGTCCTTTTTGCGCCAGTGTTTTATAACGTCCCAAAACGTGTGAAAGCTGGTCAGCGATAATATTGAGCATTTCAAGGCGATCAGATTGAGAATAATTAGTGCCTTGTTCGAGTAAGCGTTGAGCGCGTAAATCCGTTAATTTAACCGTTTCGCCCAGCCACGCTAAGTTGTACCACATTAATAAATCCACAACGAATTGCGTATTGGCGTAATGAGTAATGTCTTTTTCAATAAGCAACTCAGCTGTTTCAACCAAATGCTTAAACTGTGCGTAGCGATTAATTTGGCGTTCTCTATTCGCGCGTAAACAGTCTTGAATAATTTTGAGTGGCGTAGAAGTGATGCCCGAATCATCCACTAAGGCAAAAAGCAAAGGGTCTGTAAAGGGCGTTTTATCATGCAAATAACTGTTAACTTGCCGTGCATACTCTTCAATTTGCTCAAGTAAAATAGGCGCAAAATTCACAACGACTTTCGCATCAGGCGCGGCTTCTAGGTGTGCAACCATATCGACATAATCTTTAATAACATGTAGATAGGTCCACGGCAGCTTGAATTCGCCCGATTGCAAATTTCGATATTCAGGTTGGTGCATGTGCCAACAGAAAACTAGTTTCAATTTTTTATCTAACATAATGCCTTCTTACACCAAACATTTCTGGTGTGACAAGAATAACGCCACCGGGGCTTACATGAAAACGCTGTGCATCGGCAACAGGGTCTTCGCCAATAATCGTTCCTTCTGGAATATCACAACCTTTCTCGATAATCGCTTTGGTGATGCGGCAATAACGCCCAATATTAACCTCAGGTAAGACCACACAATCTTGAATAGTGCTATATGAATTTACGCGTACATTGGAAAATAATAATGAATGACGCACCGTCGCACCCGATACAACAGAACCACCCGAAATCATCGAATCGATAGCAACACCACGGCGCTCTTCTTCATCGAAGACAAATTTTGCTGGAGGCGTTTGTTCTTGATACGTCCAAATCGGCCATTTTTTATCATATAAATTTAAATCGGGCTTCACGCCAATGAGTTCCATATTGGCGGCCCAGTATGAATCAATTGTACCCACATCGCGCCAGTAACTTTGTTGTCCACTTTGTAGATTTAAGAAGGGATACGCATTCACTAAATGGGTATCAATGACCGCTGGAATAATGTCTTTGCCGAAATCGTGCGTTGACAGTTCGCAATCCGCGTCTTTAATTAATTGTTCAAATAAGAAATTGGCATTGAAAATATAAATCCCCATAGATGCCAGTGCAGTATCGGTTCGACCGGGCATAATGGGTGGATTTTCAGGTTTTTCAACAAAAGCGCGAACACGACGATAATCATCAATATCCATAACACCAAACGCACTGGCATCTTCAAGTGATACTTCAATGCAGCCAATAGTTAAATCGGCACGTTTGGCTACGTGATCGGCAAGCATCGCGCCGTAATCCATTTTATAAATATGGTCGCCTGCAAGCACTAAAATATGCTCTGGTTGGCGACTGCGCAAAATATCAATATTTTGATAAATAGCGTCTGCGGTGCCTTTGTACCAAGAATCTTCGCTGTGACGTTGTTGCGCGGGCATTAAATCAACGTATTCACCAAATTCACCACGTAAGAACCCCCAACCTTGCTGAATATGGCGGATAAGGGAATCGGATTTGTATTGAGTGAGAATGCCAATTTTACGAATACCTGAATTCACGCAGTTTGATAAAGGAAAATCAATAATACGAAATTTTCCGCCAAATGGTACGGCCGGTTTGGCTCGCCAGTCTGTCATATCCTTTAAACGCGACCCACGTCCACCAGCTAAAATAAGCGCGATCGTGTTGCGTGTAAGTTGACTGATAAAGCGATCAGTATGTGAATCATGTGATGTTGACATGTTTATATCTCCCATAATTTTTGATATAGATACCCAACTTTTTTTTAGTTTGTTAAACTTCACAAACATTATCCTACTACATTGAGGCTATTCCTAGTGAAAAAGCAATCTCCTGACACCTTAACTGAAAAAACCGTTTTGGATTCTGATTTAGTGAAAATTGCTGCAGCGCAGCATCATAATCCTTTTTGTGTATTAGGTCGCCATCCCAAGCACAATAAAATTCATGTGCGGCTGTATTTACCGTATGCTGAATCTGTCAAATTTGCGCATAACAATATCAACATTCCGCGAATCGAAGGCACTGATTTTTTTGAGTATTTAGCAAAAAAAGGGGAGCTTCCGCCTCATTATGTTATCTCATGGACAGACAAAGCAGGGCATCAAAACGACACCTACGATCCTTATGATTTTGGCGTACAACTTCCTGAATTTGATTTACATTTATTTGGCGAGGGTAAGCATTGGCATATTTACCAAAAACTCGGCGCACATTTGCATACAGCAGACGGTATTGAAGGTGTTTTATTTGCGGTGTGGGCGCCTAATGCGGGTAGAGTCAGCGTTGTGGGTGATTTTAATCGATGGGACGGGCGATGCCATCCAATGCGCAGTTTAGGCGGTGGCGGTATTTGGGAATTATTTATCCCTCACTTAAACGCGGGGACATTTTACAAATTTGAATTACTCAACCGCGCAAGTGGTGAAGTCATTGTCAAAACAGATCCTTATGGCCAGCAATTTGAGTATCGCCCCAAAACGGCCGCTGTTGTAGTGGATAATCAAACTTATGCGTGGCGCGATGAAACGTGGCTTAAACAGCGTTCTCAATATGATTGGCTGCATCAACCCATGTCAATTTATGAAGTCCATTTAGGCTCATGGCGACGCGATGCGGAGGGGAATTTTTTAAATTACCGCGATATTGCGTCGCAGTTAGTAGATTACGTTAAGCAATTAGGCTTTACGCACATTGAGTTACTGCCCATTACTGAGCATCCACTTGATGATTCGTGGGGATACCAAACGACAGGCTATTTTGCACCGACAAGCCGTTTTGGGACGCCAGATGATTTCCGCTATTTTATTGATCATTGTCATCAAAACGATATAGGCGTAATTCTTGATTGGGTACCTGCGCATTTCCCCAAAGACAATTTTGCCTTAGCGCGATTTGATGGCAGCGCGTTATACGAGCATGAAGATCCACGTAAAGGGGAGCATCGTGACTGGGGAACGCTTATTTATAATTACGGGCGCAATGAAGTGCGTAATTTCTTGCTTGCGAGTGCGATTTTCTGGCTTGAAGAATATCACCTTGATGGCCTACGTGTGGATGCGGTAGCCTCGATGCTTTATCTTGATTATTCGCGCGAAGCCAATGATTGGGTGCCTAATTGCTATGGTGGAAATGAAAATTTAGAAGCGATTGATTTTTTCCGTGAGTTAAATACGATTACCCATCAGCAGCATCCGGGAACGGTGATTATGGCCGAGGAATCAACATCGTGGCCACAAGTCACGCGTCCAACATGGGCGGGGGGCCTAGGCTTTTCAAGGAAGTGGACCCGGGGCTGGATGCACGACGTGCTTGCGTATATGCAGCAAGACCCTATTCATCGCCAATATCACCATAATCAATTAACCTTTGGTATGCTTTACGCGTTTACTGAAAATTTCACGCTGCCTTTTTCGCACGATGAAGTCGTTCACGGTAAAGGCTCCATGCTGAACAAAATGCGTGGTGATGAATGGCAGCGTTTTGCTAATTTACGATTGCTCTACACGTTCATGTATGCTTATCCGGGTAAAAAATTATTATTCATGGGCAATGAAATCGGGCAGGGGACAGAATGGAATGCAAATAAAACGCTGGATTGGTATATTCTAAATTATCCACTCCATAGTGGTGTGCAATCACTCGTTAAAGACTTAAATCATCTCTATAAAAACGAACCCGCGCTTAATCGCCACGATTTTGAGCAGCAAGGTTTTGAATGGATTGATTGCAATGATGTGCAGCAGTCGGTTTTGTGTTTCCAGCGAAAACACGGTCAAACACACGTGATTGTTGTGCTGAATTTTACGCCTGTTGTGCGTGAAAATTATCATATTGGCGTACCGCAAAAAGGCGTTTATCGAGAAATATTCAATTCGGATTCACATTATTATGCTGGTACAAATACGGGAAATGGCAATATACAAACCACCGATGAGCCTTGGATGAATCAGTCCTACTCGCTCAATTTGACGTTGCCACCACTGGGTGCCATTATTTTAAAAATGTAAGGGAATAAGTAAAAAAGGCTTTTATGAAAAAAATACTTTTTGTGACAAGTGAAGTGTATCCACTTATTAAAACGGGTGGACTTGCAGATGTATCAAACAGTTTGCCTAAGGCGCTTGCGCAAACAGGGCAAGATGTGAAATTAGTTATCCCAAACTATCACGCATTAAAGATACACGAGCCCGTCTCAGAGCGGAGTATATTTAAAATTGGTACGCATACGGTACGTTTACTTGAAACGATGCTACCCGACAGTGATGTGCGCATTTGGCTGGTGGATTGCCCTGAATATTTTGATATTTCGGGTAACCCCTATGTAGATTATGCAGGGAATGCGTATAGCAATAATGCGGAGCGCTTTGCCTTATTTTGTCGCGCAGCGATTGAAATAGCCATGAACCGTGTTGACCTAAATTGGAAAGCGGATATTGTCCATTGCCATGATTGGCAAACGGGGTTAATTCCCGCTTTGCTTTCGCTTGAATATCAATGTCCACCCACAGTATTTACGATTCATAATTTGGCATATCAAGGCATATTTAACGGTTTGATGGCAGCAACGCTGCAACTTCCAGGTCAGTTACTCACCCCTGATGGCCTTGAATTTCACGGCATGATTTCGTTTATTAAAGGCGGTATTGCGTATGCAGATAAAATTACAACAGTCAGTCCAACGTATGCGCAAGATATTCAAACGGCTGAATTAGGTTATGGTTTAGAAGGGTTGCTGGTTTATCGAGATCAAGATTTAATTGGCATTATTAACGGTATTGATGACGATTGGAATCCACACGATGATCCGCTGATCGCTAAAAATTACACCGTTGATACGTTAATTGATAAAAAAGAAAATAAAAAAGCGTTGCAAACGCATTTGAATTTACCGGTTGATGAAAATGTATTGCTTATCGGTTTAATTAGCCGATTGGTTGAGCAAAAAGGTATTGACATGATTCTTGGGTGTTTACCTGAAATGGTTAGTTACCCTATTCAATTTGTATTACTGGGGAGTGGTGATAAAGGATTTGAAAAACAATTACGTGAATTTGCGAGTGCCAATCCACATAAATTATCATTGACGTTAGGCTACGACGAAGCCTTAGCACATTTAATTGAAGCGGGCGCTGATGTCTTTTTAATGCCGTCTCGATTTGAGCCATGTGGCTTGAATCAAATGTATAGCCAGCGTTATGGAACACTGCCTATTGTCCGCCGGACAGGTGGACTTGCAGATACGGTCATCGATACGCTACCAAGTACCATTGCAAATAAAACCGCGACAGGATTTGTCTTTAACGAAGCCAGTGAAGGATCCTTACTTGAAGCCATTAAACGTGCGGCAATACTTTATAGTCTTCCCGATATTTGGCATCAAATACAGGTCAATGCAATGAGTAGGGATTTTTCATGGCAAAGCAGTGCAGAGCAGTATATTAATGTTTATTCCAATATTTGACATTAAACGTTAACTTAAAGAATGGGCGGTTGTTTTTCGCCACTAAGCGTGATGGTTAACTCGTCACCCACCTTTAATTCACCGCATTGATTATGTAGCGCATTTTGTCCAAAATAGGTTTTATTTTGCCATTTTCGCCGTTGACTCAATGCGGTGAGTGGTGCTTTTTCATGTTGAGCCGTTTGGGGATTAATACCAGGAATCGCGCAACGTGAACACGGTTTTGGCAGCCTAAAATCTATGTGACCAATTGTTATTTCGCGCCATGTATCTTCGGCATACGCTTCACATCCCCTAATCACTAAATTTGGGCGGAAACGTACCATTTCAATGGGCGTTTGTAGTCCTTGATTTAAGCTGTTCAACGAATTTTCAGAGGCAATTAAAAAGGGAAATCCATCTGAAAAACTCACTCGATCATGATCTTGTGCATACGTTAAATCGACACCACGTTTTGTTTGCGTTGGAAGATAAACTAAATGGCAAGGTGTTTTCAAAAAGCGACTAAACCACGCATCAGCGATTGTGGAAATTATGTGCGCAGAGCAGGTATCTCCCCAGATGGTACTTTGCATGACCTCACCTAATTCTGGTGTGAGCGATAGCATTAAATCTTCTTGCAATGGTGCGCTAATAATTAAATGTTCATGGGTGATTTGTGTGTGAATCAACGCCATTTCGGGCAGTTTTCGCTGACTGAGGAAGTGCCCTTGCTTATCAATTAACATCCATTGTCGGTCATATTTTAAACCCGTGTTGACGACTTCCCATTTTTCAACTCGAAAACCGCCCAGTGATTTAACGGGATAAATAAAAATATCGCTTAATGTGAAGTTTGTCATGATAGCCTAATTAAGTGCAGGTTTTTAGCGCAACAATAAGTTGCCGATAATTGTTTACATCCGACATAATCGCGTCTTTTGTGATTATCCGATAATTTTTTTTTCCGTTTAATTGATAATGCAAAAAAATAATCTGTCTTGTCACAACCGTTGAAGGCAAAATAGCAATGGTGTTTTGGATATTCAAAACAGCTATTTGCCAGCCGTCTTCGTCATTATAAAAAAGTTGCCATGCGTCTGTGGCGTTGAAATAGCGTAAGCCATGAAAAATAACAAACAACGCGAGAAGACTTTGCGTAAAAAACGTTAACGCATTCATAAAACAAGCTAGTAACGCTAGGGTATAAACGCCTCTGACTAAAATAGTAAGATGCCGAGACGGGATAATGTACCAATGATACGCCATACACGATTATTTTGACGCGCTATTTATGCCGCAATTGGCAAGTTGTTGTTTGAAAAGTTCAGCGCGTTGCGCCACTTTTCCAGACACACCTACCAGCCACGGTTTTTGAAGATAACTTTTGTTTTGAAAACCGCTATGACCTTCGTGGTAAGCTAAATAGAGGTTTTTAGCATCCGTTTTGGGAATGCCCAGTTTTTTGTAACTTGTATGTGAATACCATCCCACAAAATCACAGGCATCAGAAAAATTATCGCGTTGTGCAAAAGTATTCCCCGTTTTGCGCTGATAATCATGCCATGTTTCATCTTTTGATTGCGGATAACCATAAGCACTGCTAGCGCTAAACCATGGAATAAACCCTAATAATGTGCCACTTGGTGGCTGCGCATCCGACACAAAATGCGATTCTTGGTGCATAATTGCCATTTGAACTGGCACTGGAACCCCCCATTTTTTATACGCATTCATACTCGCTTGATACCACTCGTTTTTTTCTTTAAATACCGCGCATAAATTTTCCGTATTTCTAGGTGTTACCGCGTCGCGTGGCATAAATAGACTACAAGCACTCAGTAAATATATCGGTAAACATAAAATGAAAAACGGAATTTTGGCCATGAAATTTGTGTATCAGAGAATATAAAAAGAGAATCCATTTAAACCTAAAGCGTGCTTTGGGTGCAATACTGTTAAAATAGCACTTTCTTAAAATTTATTATTTAAAAATTCATTTATGAGCACAACTCCTGCAGATATTTTACAAACCATTCTTGCAAAAAAAGAAGAAGAAGTCGCGCGTCGTCGCGTACAAACGCCTATTGAACTTCTCCAAGATATTGCGACTAGTGTTGAAAAACCGCGTGGTTTTTATGCCGCATTGCAACGCAAAGTCATCGATAAACAACCCGCCATTATTGCCGAAATTAAAAAAGCATCGCCAAGTCAGGGGGTTATTCGTGAAGATTTTCAGCCCGTTAATATTGGGCAAGATTATGCAATGAACGGCGCGGCTTGCCTTTCAATTTTAACAGATAAAACGTTTTTTCAAGGTTCAGAAGCGTATTTGCAAATGGTTCATGACCGTGTGCCACTGCCTGTATTGCGTAAAGATTTTATGATTGATACCTATCAAATCTATGAATCGCGCTCACTGGGTGCAGATTGTATTTTATTGATTGTGGCAGCACTTGATGATGCAAAACTGCATGAACTGGCGAATTTAGCCACGCAACTCGGCATGGACGTTTTGGTTGAAGTGCATAGCGCTGAAGAATTAACACGTGCGTTAACGCTCGATACCAAATTGATTGGCATTAATAATCGCAATTTGCGGACGTTTGAAACCGATTTGCAAATGACGCTCGATTTAAAAGAAGCCATTCCAAGTGATCGATTAGTGATTACTGAAAGCGGCATTCATACACGCGAGAATGTGGAATTGATGTTATCCAATGAGGTTTATGCGTTTTTGGTGGGTGAAGCGTTTATGCGTGTTGAGTATCCCGGGCAGAAAATGCGCGAATTGTTTGCGCGTGGGTAAATTATTAATTTAAAAAATACCTAATTACTCACAAAGAACAGCTACTCTAGCAAATAAGGCCTATACTCCCATCATGAGTATTGGCGTGGGTGGGGATAAGGTTATGAAAAACCAAGGGCGTTGGTGCATAAATAGCGACCGAAACAAGCGTTCTGCCGAGAAGGTTAAATTTAAGGCAGATTTAGCCCAAACCGAACAGAAATAGGCATGCCCAAATAAGTCATGATGTTCATTGCCGTAAGTCGTGCATGAACTTCAGATTGTTGAGTTACCAATTTTCTGGATGCCAATGAAGTACCAAATAGTTGTTTCAAGCGGTACATGGTATTTCCCGCTTTCCACCAAGTTAAACCCATCATCAAAATCAAAAATAACGCGGTGTTGCATGGATGTCCAATTTTCCCAAAACACCGCATTGTCACGAGGTCGGCGTGTTGCTTTCAATTCAACATTCCTCGTTATTTGGCTGATGTGTTTGTCGTTCAATCAGAACTTATTGAGAAGTTAAATTATTTCTGTGAGAATAATCTAATTGAGATTTTTCGTGGAGAGTTAGATGAATAAGGTGATGATTATAAGTAGTTTGGTATTGTTAGCAGTTGTTACGCCATACGCCCAAGCAGACTCGCTGTATGCTTATGAATACTCGACTAATTATCCACATGAAATACGTCGTAATGATAATGACGATGATGTTTTCAGAAGCAACAATGATGTTTATAGAAGTAACAAACGTCAAGCACCAGTTTATCAGCAGCAACCTCAAATTATGATTTACCCTAATATCACACGGCGAGATAATCAAGAGCGCTATTTACGGCAGCGTATGGAAGATGAGCATGAAGAACATGAATGGCGTGAGCAGGAGAGGGATGAACAATATTGGCGTAGACGACGCTGGGAATTAGAACGCCAGCCGCATTCCAGATATGAAGAAAATCAATTTTATCGTGATGATACGCATTGGTAATTAGCCAAAATTTTTTGCGTGTTAGTTTAATATAGTAGGTTATACAAGCGTTGCCGCAGTAACGATCTATAAAATGTCATGTAAGAAACATTGATGCTTTTTAGCAAAAGAGTCCCCTTTTGTGCATCTTTGTTTCTTACGCCATTTTCAATAATTCAATCATCCACACGAATTTATTTGCTGATCGTCCATATTTCATTTACATCATCGTTAGGCAATTTGGCTAAGTCAGATGAGTATTCAACGTTACGAGTTTCATAACTGGTAAGCGTAAATACGTCAGCATCGTTGTGGCTTGGCATTTCAGCGCGTTGTTTGATGAATAAAAAATAATTGTAAACTTCACGTTGCGCATCTTCAGACAACGTCTGCCAATCTTTTTGTTTAATTTCGTAACCCATTTTATGTCCATAGCTGATTTTTAGTTGAGTGCATTTCTACAGTAGAATCTGTTATATGTAATCACTCATTTGAGTGATTTTAATACAGAGGCACAGAATAAAAGGTGAGGGACATATAAGCGTTACCACGGTAACGCTTGCAGATGAATTTATTGCTTAATTGTATTCAATATTGAAACTATATATCAATAAATAAGTATATTGTTCATGATTAAGTACATCTGTATAGTAAACAGCAACTTAGATATTTTTAGTTTGTTTATCAATTGCAGGTACATGTTATGAAAACGCTGTATAGAAACATATTGATTAGCTTGATGTTTGTTTTGGGAATTGCGAGCATTGTAGGTATTGCTTTAGGTCAATTCATTGCATCAATTTTGTTTGCTATAACCAGTAAGTTCAGTAGTACCCATTTACAAATTGAAAGCAATGCGGTCTAACATCTATTTTTAGTTGCTTCACAACACAGTTCTCTCATAGTTTGACTTTTCTGCTCTCATTACTGCTGAAGTAATGGGAGCTTTTTTTTGCGTACAAATCCATTTAAATAAGTCATTTGACGTATTGAGCTAATTTTTGAATTTGCAGATACTATTGGTGAGTGAGTATTAAAGTGTTTTTTGAGTTTGTTTGAATTTAAAGGCTCTCATTGTTGCAAAGCAGTGAGGGCTTTTTTAATGCCTTGCAGATAGTTAAACGTCATCAATACTGAGCCGGCTACTTTAAAAATTTATCATAGTTACTTATTTACTTACAATGCTTTACTGAATTTAATTGTAGCGAGTAATATGTTTTATGGGGTTGCGCGTTAAATTGAGAAGCGAACTTGTCTAAAGAGCATTTTTTTTAATCAGGCAAAGTTACTTCTATACTTAGCTGTACATGGATGTAACCGCAAAGATTGCCTTAAAAATAATTAATTTTTTAATGTTATTTTACGGTCTATTTGCTAAAAGTTTTTGAATAATGAT
>JBDLQG010000037.1:0-14973 GCA_039800705.1 Pseudomonadota bacterium | reverse complement strand
CATAAAACGGTATTGGAATATATTTTAAGACCGCTTCAACGTGTATCAGAAGCGTTAACTGAAAAATAATACAAGCGCATCCACAAGCATGTCAATTGACATGCTTGTGGATGCAATCATTCTTGTACATCCCAAATTAAACGCGGATCAAAGCTTTTTGCCGCAAACATCGTCAACACCACAACAGCAGCGAACGCAGTGGAAGCGGTGCCGGCAATAACTTGTGCAACACCACCTAAATTGACCACTGATACCAAAATAGAAATCATAAAAATATCGAGCATTGACCAACGACCAACGAAAGCAATAATGCGATACGTTTTTGTCCATTGCTGTGCACGTACCTGCCAGCGACAGTGAACACAAAGAAGTAGCAAGCTAAGCCCTAATAATTTCAATAAAGGCACTAGGATACTGGCCACCAAAACGAGTAATGCAATAGGTAACATATCGCTATGAATGAGTGAAACAATACCACCGGCAATCGTATGCGGCTCACCTACACCAAAACGTGTGAATGTCATAATGGGAAATAAATTGGCGGGAATATAAAGTGCGTAGCTACTTAAAAGAAGAGCAAGTGTGCGTTGAAAACTGTGTGGTAAACGAGCGTGTAATTGTTTTCCACATCGTGAGCATGCCGTGAATTCTTTGTTTTTGTGTGCTAATTGCCCACAATCATGGCAGCGGATAATGCCTTGTGAAAGTGCTGTTTTTTTAATCATGTGCTTGTTGAGATATCCTTTTTTTTGAGCGTAGTTGATCCATTTTTTGCCAAAATAATGCACTATCGAAATTGCTCGACAGGGTGATTGATACAATAAGCAGCAATACAAACGCGCTTAAACCTAAACCAAATTTTAATTCGGACATAGAAGATAATTTGACGCAGGCGACAATAATCCCCATCAAATAGACTTCCAGCATGGCCCATTCTTCAATATGGTGCAAAACGCGCAAGCTCAAGATTAAATAGCGATTAAAACGATTAAAATATAAGTGAGCACTGATAACTAATGATAAAAGGATGCTTAGAATAGGGAATAGCATGCTTGCTAGAAAAACCACTATTGCAATGCCCCACATACCTTCATTAAAAAGTGTGACAACCCCGCCCCACAAAGTACCATCTTGCGTGTTACCTAACACTTTGATACTCATGATGGGTAAAATATTTGCTGGCAGAGCTAAAAAAAGTCCCGTTAACGATAAAACAAATGTATGTAAAATACTGTTATTTTTTGGGCGACGCAGTAAATA
Organism: Pseudomonadota bacterium; assembly: GCA_039800705.1. Classification (GTDB taxonomy): domain Bacteria; phylum Pseudomonadota; class Gammaproteobacteria; order Methylococcales; family Methylomonadaceae; genus UBA10906. Next base: position 13,713 of record JBDLQG010000037.1, on the reverse strand, counting down.
TTGGCAACGTGGACAATGTGCTGTTTCGCCTTTTTGAAAAATGACTTCCCGCAGTAATAAATCGCATTCAGGACAAGCAAGATAATTTGACATAGTCATAAGGAGTATTTTAGTGCACTGTGCAATGCGGTTTTGTCATTGCTAATATTGAATCTGTAACCATTTTTTTCACCTGATTTTTGTTTTTGAGTGTGTACTTTATGTCGTTAACTCACGATTTGCAATTTAACAGTTTTATTGAAGACCTTATTCAAACTCAGTATTTAACTACGCAAAGTGCTAGCGATTATTATCGTGATGCACAGAGTCAAAATAGTTCTTTTGTTGATTATTTAGTGGCGAAAAATATCGTTCCTTCCCGTGTTATCGCATCGAAAATGTCTGTTGCGTTTGGCTTGCCTTTATTTGATTTAGATTCGCTTGTCATTGAAAATTTGCCTAATGATTTGCTTGATGATTCGTTGATTGAAAAATATCGCATTCTACCGGTAAAAATTCGTGGAAATACGCTTTTTATTGCTATTTCAGATCCATTAAGTTTCCAGGGCTTTGATGAAATACGATTTAGTAGTTGCCTAAATCCAGAGCCTATTTTAGTTGAAGCAGACAAATTAAAAAACTTCATTCATAAACGTACTGAAAATGAACAGGTGTCGCTTGGTGATTTCTTTTCTGCGAGTCATGAGGAAAATTTAACATCATTTAGCAGTGAAGACGAAAATAATATAATCATCAATAATAATGTAGATGACGCGCCTATTGTCCGTTTTGTCAATAAACTGTTATTAGAAGCTATTAAACAAGGCGTCTCAGATATTCATGTGGAATGTTATGAAAAGTCGTGTCGTATTCGTTACCGTATTGATGGTGTCTTAACGCCTGTTATTTCACCGCCATTTAAAATGGCAAATCAGCTTATTTCGCGCATTAAAGTCATGTCTAAAATGGACATTGCAGAGCGCCGCCTGCCGCAAGATGGACGTATTACTTTTTTACTTGAGCAAAATCGATCGATTGATTTTCGCGTGAATACATGCCCGACATTGTTTGGCGAAAAAGTGGTTTTACGCGTTTTAGATGCAGCTAATGCGCAGTGGCACATTGAAAAATTGGGTTTTGAGCCATTACAGCAATCCTTGTTTTTGGAGGCTATCAATAAACCTTATGGCATGGTGTTAGTGACAGGACCAACAGGCAGTGGTAAAACGGTAACACTTTACACTGGACTCGATAAACTTAATACGCCAGAGCGCAATATTTCAACCGTTGAAGATCCAGTCGAAATTACCGTTGAGGGCATCAATCAAGTGAATGTTAATCCTAAAGTCGGGTTAACTTTTGCGCCTGTATTGCGTGCATTTTTGCGTCAAGATCCTGATGTGATTATGGTCGGTGAAATTCGGGATTTGGAAACTGCTGAAATTGCAATTAAAGCGGGGCAAACAGGGCATTTGGTGTTATCAACGCTACATACCAATGATGCACCACAGACAATTAATCGCTTAATGCAGATGGGGGTACCAGCTTTCAATGTTGTCTCAGCAATTAACTTAATCGTAGCGCAACGCCTAGTTCGACGCTTATGCGAAACGTGCAAAGTACCGGCGTATTACCCGAAAAGTTTGTTATTAGCTGCTGGTTTTACAGAGCAAGAAAGTGAAAGTTTACGTTTATTTCAAGCCGTAGGTTGTGGATTGTGTAGTCATGGTTTTAGAGGACGCATTGCTATTTATCAAGTGATGCCATTAAGTGAGCAAATGCGTATGTTAATTTTGCAAGGCGCAAACACGCTTGAACTTGCTGAGCAAGCTACCGCAGAGCGTATTGATGATTTACGCGTCAGTGGGCTAAATAAGGTGCGGGCAGGCGTGACGAGTCTTGAAGAACTTAATCGCGTCACACTTGATAGTTAAACATCATGTCCACCATCAAAAAAGAAGCTCAAAAAGAACAGGCATTTGTCTGGCGAGGTAAAGATCAGCATTTAATGCCGATTTCAGGCGAAATCTTTGCCGTTGATTTGGATGCTGCGCGTAATAAATTGCGCAAACAAGGGATTAATGCAAATAGGCTATCAAAAAAAGCTCCTGTCCTTTTCAGACAGAAAAATCAAAAAATCACATCCGCTGATATTGCAGTTTTTGCGCGTCAATTAGCAACGATGCTACACGCGGGCATACCGATTGTTCAATCGATTGATATTATCGGGCGTGGCCATGAAAATAAAAGTATGCACTTTTTACTTTTAACGCTTAAAACTGATGTAGAAAATGGCGAAAGTTTAGCGTATGCGTTAAGTAAACATCCGAGTTATTTTGACAGTTTATTTTGCAATTTGATTAAAGCGGGTGAGCATGCAGGTGTGTTGGAATCACTGCTTGATAAAATTGCGACATACAAAGAAAAAAGTGAAGCGATGCAACAGAAAATTAAAAAAGCCTTAGTGTATCCTGTTTCTGTGATGGTCATTGCGTTTATTGTTACGATGGTTTTGCTTGTCGTGGTGGTGCCGGTATTTGAAGACTTATTCCAAAGTTTTGGCGCAGATTTACCACCTTTTACAAAATTAATTATTGCACAGTCTAAATGGATGCAGCATTCTTGGTGGACAGTTGTTCTGTTTTTAGTGGCGGTATTTTATGGGCTACGTTTTTTTAAACGGACATATCACGAATTTAACCTATTGATTGATAAACTGTTATTAACCACGCCTATTGTAGGAAAAGTCATTCATCAATCGGAAGTTGCACGTTTTACGCGGACACTCTCAACCCTGTCAACAGCAGGTGTCCCGTTAGTGGATGCGTTGAAATTGACGACACAGACGTCTAGTACGCTTGTTTATCGTGATGTGATTTTGCAAATTCGAGAAGATGTTGAATCAGGGCAGCGTTTGCATATATCGATGCGCGTTTCCAGTTTATTTCCGTATATTGTTGAGCAAATGGTCGCTATTGGTGAAGAATCCGGCACATTAGACAATATGCTTTCAAAAATAGCCGATGTTTATGAGGAAAAGGTAACCAATTTGATTGATAATCTAAGTAGTTTAATTGAACCCGTTATGATGAGTGTTGTAGGCGTTTTAGTCGGTGGACTTATTGTGGCGATGTATTTACCTGTTTTCAAACTTGGCGGAGCAATTCATTGAATATGTCATTTAGCGAATGGGTATTTTTTACAACGCCTTCTGCATTTACGTTGTTAGCGGGTGTTGTGGGATTGCTCATAGGCAGTTTTTTAAATGTCGTGATTTATCGATTGCCTATTTTGATGCAGCGGCAATGGCGCGAAGAGTGTATCGATTATTTAAAACTTCCTCACGATGAAACAACAAGTGTAAAACTTAATTTAGCGTTTCCTGCATCGCATTGTATTCATTGTCAATTGCCTGTTTTAAAAAGACATAATATTCCTGTAATAAGTTATTTATGGTTACGTGGGCGTTGTTTTTATTGCCATGAAAAAATTTCAGCTCGCTACCCTATAATTGAATTACTAACCGCGTGTACGTCAATGATTGTGGCGTGGCATTTTGGTTTTGGTGCACAAGCGTTAGCGAGTTTGATATTGACGTGGGTACTAATTGCGCTCAGTTTTATTGATTTAGATCATCAATTGCTGCCCGATATATTGGTATTGCCATTTTTATGGGGAGGATTGCTACTTAGTGTCTTCGACGTTTTTACAGATTGCCAAGCAAGCATTTTGGGCGCTACGTGTGGGTATTTAATTTTGTGGCTGGTATATCACAGTTTTAAATTAATCACGCAAAAAGAAGGTATGGGGCAGGGCGATTTTAAATTATTGGCCATGCTTGGTGCATGGCTTGGATGGCAGCATTTATCGCTGATTATTTTGCTTTCTTCGCTTGCGGGCGTGGTTATTGGGATGACGTTAATCTCACTCAATAAACAAAAGCGAGAAACGCCTATTCCTTTCGGGCCTTATTTAGCGATTGCAGGTTGGTTGGCACTGCTATGGGGAAAAGAGTTAAATTCATGGTATTTTGGGTAGTAAAAAAGCGCAATCTTAAAGAAGTCCATCTTAAATGCGTTATAATTGCCCCTATTTATTTTTTAGATGCAAATTAAAATTTTATGGCTCATTATCTTCAAATTCACCCAGAAAATCCGCAGTTGCGATTCATTCATCGTGCGATTGAAATTATTCGCAGCGGTGGCGTGATTGTTTACCCAACGGACTCCGCGTATGCGATAGCTTGCCAAATTGATAATAAGCAGGCGTTAGAGCGTATTCGCCGTATTCGCCAGTTAGATGAAAAACACAATTTTACGCTTGTGTGTAAGGATTTAGCGCAAGTATCAAGCTTTAGTAAAATAGGCAACGATGCGTTTCGTTTAATTAAATCCCTCACGCCCGATGCGTTTACCTTTATTTTAGAAGCAACAAAAGAAGTTCCGCGTCGTCTGCAACATCCCAAGAAAAAAACGATTGGTATTTGCATTCCCAAAAATATTATTGCTCAAAAACTGCTAGATGAGTTAGGCGAGCCATTATTTACGACAACGCTCATTTTGCCCTCAGATGAGCAGGCACTATCACAGCCCTATGAAATTCAAGAGCGTTTAGATGATTTAGTTGATTTGATTATAGATGCTGGTGTGATTGAATATCAGCCCACGACGATTATCGATTGTACAGAGGGGAATTGCGTGATTGTACGTCAAGGCAAGGGACTTGCGCCCATGTTGAACCAATTATAGATGGAAATTACGACAATGATGAATGAATTAACGTGGATACAACGAATTGTAGTGTGGATTCTGCCCGTTATTTTTGCGATTACAGTTCACGAAGTAGCACATGGCTGGGTGGCAAAAAAATATGGGGATAATACCGCTTTTATGATGGGACGCCTAACACTCAATCCGATGAAACACATTGATTGGTTTGGGACAGTTATCTTACCCGGATTGTTATTGATGACGGGAACCGGATTTATTTTTGGTTGGGCAAAGCCCGTACCCGTTGATGCAAGGTATTTTAAAAGGCCACGTCACGATATGGCTATTGTCGCGCTTGCAGGCCCTATTTCCAATTTATTAATGGCGATTGCGTGGGCGTTAATTGCCCGTATTGGCGTCACAATTGGTCATGATAATGAAGCTATTGCCTTGCCGCTTATCTATACAGGTGTTGCGGGTATTTCCATTAATTTAGTGCTCATGATTCTCAATATGCTGCCCATTCCACCGCTTGATGGTAGCCGTGTTTTATCAGGTATGCTGCCAAGTTATTGGGCGTGGCAATTTAATAAATTAGAGCGTTTTGGTTTTGTTATTTTATTAGTTTTGCTCTACACGAAAATATTAAATGTGCTGCTTGAATATCCACTCTATATCGCACAAAAGTGGTTTTTTACGTTAGCTGGATTGTGATTTTTCAATCATGTCGCCCCTTATCAACTTATCTCTTTAACTGTTATGAATCCCATTCTTTTAGGCGTCAACATTGACCACATTGCTACATTGCGTCAAGCGCGTGGCACACGATATCCCGATATTTTGCAGGCAGCGTTAATTGCTGAGCAAGCCGGGGCGGACGGTATTACCGCGCATTTGCGCGAGGACCGACGCCATATTCAAGACCGCGATATTGATTTGCTCAAAAACAATATCCACACACGCCTCAATTTAGAAATGGCCGTGACGGATGACATGATTGCCATTGCCCGTCGCGTTAAACCGTTTGCATGTTGCCTTGTTCCTGAAAAACGTGAAGAATTAACGACGGAAGGCGGCCTTAATGTGCATGAAAATTTACCGCGTATAAAATTGGCATGTCATCAATTAGCAGATGCGGGCATTGAAGTTTCGTTATTTATCGATGCAGATAAAATACAAATTGACGCTGCTGTCGCGGCAGGCGCACCGGTTATTGAATTGCATACAGGGCATTATGCCGATGCACGCACACGCACAGAGCAGTTACATGAACTGTCACGAATCCAGCACGCTGCACATTATGCGCAGGCGGCAGGACTGCAAGTGAATGCGGGGCATGGACTCCATTTTCATAATGTCCAAGATATTTGCGCTATTACTGAAATTGTGGAACTCAATATTGGGCATGCCATTATTGCGCAATCTGTTTTCTCGGGTTTAGAGAAAACGGTTTTTGATTTAAAAAATATCATGGAAAAAGCACGGTTGCACGCATCACAGTGAGGTAAAAAAACCATGTTTTTGCATGCGATAAAGTAGTGTGTCACGCGAAATGCCAAGTAATTTCGCGGACTTGCTGCGATTGCCATGCGTTCTATCTAAGGCTTGAAGGATTAAATTCGCCTCGAGCGTTTCTAAATTCACCCCAGAAGTAGGCAGTGTAAAATCTTGCGATTCAACTTCGGGCATATTGCATCGAAATTCGTGGGGTAAGTTTTCAGGCTCAATGGTTTTTTCGGCGTATAAAATACTTAAGCGCTCGCATAAATTACGCAATTCGCGGATATTACCGGGCCAATGATATTGTTTTAGTACTTTGAGGCTGGCTTTACTTAATTTGGGGGATTTGATGTCATGGTTTTTTTCAAATAATTTAAAAAAGTGCATAGCAAGTAACTCAATATCATGATTTCGAGCCGTTAATGAGGGTAATTCTAATGGCACTACATTGAGGCGATAATATAAATCAGCTCGAAATTCCCCATTTTTAATCAGCGTAGTTAAATCTGAGTTTGTTGCAGCAATAATGCGTACATCGACTTTGTGAACATGCACATCGCCAATAGCTAAATATTCGCCTGAATCTAGGAAACGCAGTAATTTTGCTTGAATGGCAAGAGGGAGCGAATTGATTTCATCTAAAAAAAGTGTGCCACCGTCTGCGGCTTTAAATAAACCTTGTGTATTATGAATTGCACCGGTAAATGAGCCTTTTTTATGGCCAAATAATTCGGATTCAATCAAACTTTCTGGCAAAGCAGCGCAATTGAGTTTTAAAAATACTTTTTCTGCACGTTTACTCGCGTTCTTAATCGCATGCGCAAAGACTTCTTTGCCTGTTCCTGTTTCGCCTTTTAATAAAACAGTGACATCGGTTGCCGCGACAATCTCCGCACTACGAATAAGCGCTTCTAATTCAGGTGAATGCCCAATAATACTTGAAAAATGATTCATATTGAAAAATCGCCTTTCTATTGGTGCATTGAATGCAAATTAGTGAGAGCCATGGGATTAAGTGAAGGGAATGCTGCAAAAAAGGCAAGTGTAATCATAACGATTCCCACCACTTGTTTGAATTGACGCATTGCTGCAAGCTGAGTGAGTACGCTAATCATGACACCAACGCCCATGACAGCAGGCAGTGTTCCAAGGCCAAAGGCCATCATTGTCAGTGCGCCTTGAAGAATACTACCCGTTGCCGCAGTCAGCGCAAGTGCTGCATACACAAGACCGCATGGCAACCATCCCCAAACCATGCCAAATAAATACGCATGTTTGCAATTTTTAACTGGAATTAATTTGCGTCCAAATGGCTCGATACGTTTCCAGAAATGAAGTCCGAGTTTTTCAACATACGCAAAACGCGGAAACCAACCAGCAATGTAAAGTCCTGCGCCAGTCATAATAAGCGCTGAAATAATTTGTAGAAGTCTGTGTCCATGTGCTTCTCCTAATGGAAAAGAGATAAGAACTTCAATTAATCCAACCGTTGCACCCGCAATAGCATAACTGCTAATGCGTCCCGCGTTATAGCTTAAAATAAAAGGAAATAGACGCTTTTTATCTTGGCGAATTTCAGGGCTTAAACTAAACGTCAATGAACCGATAATCGAGCCACACATACCAATGCAATGCAAACTGCTAAACAGTCCCATGAGCAGAGCAACAAAAAATGACGAAGTAAAATTAGGATCAAATAACATAAATTGAGTTTAGTGCGCTAAAAATTGCTGAGCAATTTGTGATTGAATAGTTTGCGCCATCGCTCTTGGATCTTTTGCATCACGAATAGGGCGACCGACTACAATATAATCCGCACCATTTTGGAACGCACTTTCAACGCTGACGACACGTTTTTGATCATCTTCCACGCGATTATCAACAGGGCGAACACCGGGCGTGATCACAAGTAATTTATGATCTAATTCTTCACGCAACATTTGCACTTCAAGCCCAGAAGATACGATGCCATCACAGCCAATGGCTAGTGCGCGTTTAGCACGCGATAAAACGAGGTCGCGTACATCGCAATCAAACCCTAAATCATTCAAGTCACCACGGTCTAAACTAGTGAGCGCCGTGACAGCAAGCACTTTTAAATCGCCTTTATTTGCTGCAGCGGCTTCCATGATGGCATCGTTACCGTGAATGGTGGCTAAATCCACGCCTTTATGGCTAAGGGCGGCAATTGCGCGACCCACGGTTGCAGGAACATCAAAAAATTTTAAATCAACAAAGACTTTTTTGCCTTGCTGTTTGAGCCATTCAATAAAACCGAAATAATCACCGCACATGAAAATTTCCATGCCTACTTTATAAAAAATAACGCTGTCACCAAGCTCGATGACAAGTGCTTGCGCCTCCTCAATGCTTGGCAAATCTAGTGCCATGATTAAACGTTCGTTAACGGGAATAGGTTTGCTTGAAATAAAGGAGTGTGTCATAACATTAACAAGATTAGGATAAAAGTAAAAACAATGCGTATCTTACCTTATCAAGCCAAATCTTATCTAGTTAGATAAATGTTATTTATTTTTCGCTAGTTCGCGTAAAATTAGAATGCCACTTTGTTTCACTCTTGCAGGAATGCTATGAAAAAACTATTTTTATTACCCTTATTGCTCTTTTCAGTCACTTTATTTGCCGAGCCAAGTGCAAATGATGAGTGGGAAAATACAACAATTAGTGATGCGACAATTAAAAAGATTCAAGAATCAAAATACGCTTACAAAAAATGTGTTGCGGATGAAATGCGAAAAGCGCCTTATCAAACACAAGAAAGTCGCAAAGCTACCGAAGCTATCGTTAAACAGTGTGAATCGGTGTTAGCGAAAATGCGGGACGTTTACATTACCGAAAAAGTGCCTGAAGTGATTGCCGATAGGCATTTGAAACAAATGCGTTTGCAAACAACGCGTCTTGTTCTCCAAGATATGATGTTTAATGAAGCAGCACGTTCAACGACAAAATAATAATTATAAACAATAAATTAAAGAGGTCTTTACAAATGGATATAACAACTTATGCAATTGATTTAACAATCAAACCAACCACATTTGATTTATGGCATGTTTGTTTAGCGGGCACAGTCGCTGTTTTGGCGGGATTATTGATTATTATCATGTTTATGATGGTGGCGAGTTTATCACGTCGCAAAGAAGTGGCAGCGCCAGCAGTTCAAATCGTTGAAAAAGTGGTACATGCAGAGCCAGTGGTGCAAATTGTTGAGAAAATAGTTGAAGTCCCTGTTGAGCGAATTGTTGAAGTTGAAAAAATTGTTGAAAAAATCGTTCAGGCTCCTGCTCCCGCACCGATTGTGTTAAAAGAGTCTAGTCCAGATGCCGCATTGCAATTACTTTATTTGTTGCAAAACGACGCGCGTTTTATCGACTTCATTAAAGAAGATATGACCGAGCATAGTGACGAAGATGTTGGTATGGTGGCACGTGTTATTCATGAAGGTTGCAATAAAGTGCTTGATGAACATTTCAGTTTTGCGTCTATTTGCAGAGAAAATGAAGGTGACAGCATTGTGTTATCAGAAGGGTATGACGCTGCTAAAGTGCGTGTGACGGGTAATATCGTGGGTAATCCGCCGTTTACAGGTACGGTTATTCACAAAGGCTGGCAAATTACAGATGTTCGTTTACCCAGTACAGTACAAGGCTACAATGCAAATATCATTGCGCCTGCTGAGGTTGAACTATGAGTTTTTTTGAGCAAATGAAAAAAAAGGCGGTGGAAACATCGCCTAAGAAAGAAGAAGCCAGTTCCACAGAACCTATTAAGCAATCTGTTATTGAAACGGTTGCACCAAAGAAAGATGAAATGGTGTCTCAATCACCGTCAGTGAAATCGGATACTATCGCATCGCCCAAACCAGAAGTTACCACTGAATCAACGAACCCTCATTCGTCAACAAGTGCGATTGATAATGCAGTGGGTAAAAAATTTGTTGTTGGTATTGATTTAGGAACAACGCACTGTGTACTCTCTTATGCCGATATTACAGACGGTGGTGATGATTTTACACAGCAAGTGATGGGAATATCGCAATTAACGTCACCGAGCGTCATTGAAGAAAAGTTACAATTACCTTCGTTTTTATATCAAGCGCACAGTGCTGAATTACCTGAAAATTCGATTGTTCTTCCATGGAATGCAAAGCCAGAGCACATCGTGGGAGAAATTGCGAGAAATTTGGGTAGTAAAACGCCTATTCGTTTAGTGTCGAGTGCAAAAAGTTGGTTGTGTCATGCTGGGGTGGATTGTAAATCACCTATTTTGCCTCCTGATGCGCCTGATGATGTTGCCCGTATATCACCTTTTCAAGCTACACAAGCTTATTTAGAGCACATGAGTGCTGCGTGGCTGCGTTTGCATCCTAATGCGCCGTTAAACCAGCAGGATTTGGTGATTACGGTGCCAGCATCATTTGATCCTGCGGCACGTGAACTCACTGTTGAAGCAGCGCGTTCAGTGGGTTTAGGGCAAGCTATTTTGCTTGAAGAGCCACAAGCAGCGCTTTATAGCTGGATTGATCAAACTCACGGAGAATGGCGCAAACAAGCAAAAACGGGGGATATTATTCTCGTTATTGACGTGGGTGGAGGTACAACGGATTTATCGTTGATTGCTGTTACTGAAAAAGAAGGTGTGCTTGACTTAACACGAATTGCGGTGGGAAATCATATTTTGCTTGGTGGCGATAATATGGATTTAGCATTAGCTTATACCGTGAAAGCGAAAATTGAAAAAGAGGGCAAGCGTTTAGAGCCTTGGCAAGTACAGGCGTTGACGCATGGGTGTCGTGACGCAAAAGAGAAATTACTTTCTACTGATGTGAAGAGCGTGCCTATCGTCGTGCCTAGTCGAGGATCATCACTGATCGATGGCGTTTTACGCAGTGAGTTGACGAGTGATGAAGTGAATCGGGTATTAATTGAAGGTTTCTTGCCTAAAGTGGCTGTGAGTGAACGTCCTGTTACGCAAACGCGAACAGGTCTTCGCACAACAGGCCTGCCTTATGCGCAAGATGCCGGTATTACGCGCCATCTTGCTGCATTTTTAGCCAAGCAGCAAAATGCAGTGGATGATTTTGAATCGATCAATTTGCCAGATAACGCCACATTTTTGCATCCTACGGCCGTACTTTTTAATGGTGGCGTCTTCAAAGCGCCGGCGTTGACTGCGCGTTTGATGGAGGTATTAAATAATTGGCTGCGCATTGAACATGCACCAGAGGCACGTTTACTTGCCGGTGTGGATTTAGATTTAGCCGTGGCGCGTGGCGCAGCTTATTATGGATTTGTGCGTAAAGGTAAAGGGGTTCGTATTAAGGGGGGCACTGCCGCCGCTTATTACGTTGGGATTGAAAGCGCAATGCCCGCCGTTCCTGGAATGCCTCCTGAAATACAGGCGTTGTGTATTGCACCTTTTGGCATGGAAGAGGGTTCGGAGGTTGAATTGCCAGATGAAGAGTTTGGTCTTGTGATTGGCGAGCAAGTGCGTTTTAAATTTTTTGCATCGACAACACGCAGAGAAGATATTGTTGGTACACGCCTAGATTATTGGCAAGACGATGAATTATCTGAACTTAATGAAATTGAAGTGACACTTGATACAGAAGGTCGTCGCGCTGGTGAAATTATTCCTGTGCATTTAGGTTCTGCTGTGACGGAAGTGGGCACATTGGAATTGCAAGCCATGTCAAACGTTGATAATGGACGCTGGAAAATTGAATTCGACGTGCGAAATTAATGAAAAAATAGGTGAAAAATCGGTGTATTTTTCACCTTTTCTGTTTTAACCTTTACTCTTTAAAAATGACTGAATATATAATTCGAAATAATACCGATCAAGACGAAGATGACTACGAATATGACGATGAAGGAAATATCGTTTATTACGCAGTACGTCCAAATAAAACGCAAATAAAAAAAGAAATTGCCGTATTGCTTGCTTTGGGTGAAGAAATCGCCTCGTTGCCGTCTACACAAATTAGCGCTTTAGCACTGCCTGAAAAGTTAGAAAATGCTATTCGTGAAATTATTAAAATGCCGCATAAAGCAGCACGTAAACGTCAGCTGAAATTTATTGCACAGCAATTTTATAAAATGGACAACTTAGAGCCTATTTTAGAAAAAGTGGCTAAATTTAAAAACAAAAGTAGCCATGCTGTGCGTGAGCACCATATTGTGGAAAGTTGGCGTGATCGACTGCTTGGTGAGCATCATGATGATGCGTTAACGGATTTATTGAATGAAAAACCGCATGCAGATCGTCAACATCTGCGGCAATTAGTACGTAACGCGCAAAAAGAAATTGCAGCGAATAAACCAGCTAAATCACCGAAATTACTTTATCGCTATTTAAAAACACTTTTTGAAGATGACGAATTAGACGATATTGAAGAGCAAGCGCTCGAAACGACTAATGGGTTATCAGATATAGATATCGAAGATGATTTCGAGGATGACGATGAATATGATGATTAACGAGTAGAAAGTGATTTTATTTTTTAGGTTGATAAAATAAGGCGGTTTTCGATAATTGATCGTGCCAGCAACGTTTATCGACATCGATAAGTGACCAAAAAAAACCAAGACCTAGGACGCTCCAAGACAGTATGGCATAACTAAATCGCAAAAAAGCATGTAGCCATGAAATACGTTGTCCTTGAGTGGTGAGTACTCGAATGTTCCAAGCACGCAGACCTAATGTTTGGCCGCCATGCGTCCAAAACCAACCATAAAAAATAAAACTAATGGTCAATAAATAAAACCAATAAAATCCCAATTGTGATGAGCTAATTGCCTGCCCCGCGTTGAAAGGCAAAATTAACGCGGTGGCGACAAAAAGCACGCTAATGAGAAGTAGCGCATCATAAATAATAGCCGCTAAACGTCGTACTAAATTCGGTGGCGATATCATAATAAATGCGTAAAATAGAGCATTATAGTTTGAATAAAGCCAATTTTTGTCCAAAATACATCGTTATCGCAAGCAATGCGCTAAACATGAGCAATGAAAAGAAGAACGGTGGACGGTGGAATAATAAAATCAATAAATCAGTAACAAAAAAACTGGTTAAAATAGGTTGGTCAATTAAGCTGGTGATAATATTTTTAAACATAACAAACTCCAATTTCTGAAATACACATACTCGCGTATGTAGAGAAGTAGAAAACAGTGATTTAAGATAAGTAATAATTTTTCTTTTTACTTGCTAAAATCAGTGCGTTGATTTTACCCTATTCAAAAGGGCAATGTAAAAGAAAAGAAGTGTTGATTAACCGTGCGTGAATTGCAATGATATAGTCAACATTGTGAATAAAACCAATTGAGTGTGAATGCCATTTTAACCTTCCTAAAAAATATTTTAAGTTTGGATAACACTGAGTCAGAAGTCTTTGATGTCATTGATGAAAAGCATACTGGAGCAGTGGTTATTGCACGTCCCGCGCATTGCGTATCGCGTCAGCAAGTGAATGAAAATGCACTGAAAGTGTTATATCGTCTACGT
>JBDLQG010000036.1:0-15097 GCA_039800705.1 Pseudomonadota bacterium | reverse complement strand
AATTACAAGCGTTTAAACCCGGTAATGTGAGCGTCTACGCAGATGGTCATGATATGACGGTTGATGATTTTCGTCGCAGTGCGCGAGTGAGTGCGCAACCACTGTGCGAAGAAAAGTATTCGCTAGGTGAAAAAATATTTTATGCGGTCAAAGCGACACGTGATGCCGTGGGATGTAATACTAATTTAGGTATTATTTTATTATGTGCTCCGCTAGTCCATGCAGTTCAAACTCGCTCGGATGATACGCTACGTGTTGCTCTTTCAAAAACGTTAAACAATACGACAATTGAAGATGCAAATTGGGCGTTCCGCGCCATTGCGTTAGCGTCTCCGGCTGGAATGGGTACAGTTGACGATCAAGATATTACGCAAAGTGCCACGGTTACCCTGCAAGTTGCGATGCGTATGGCCTGCGAGAAAGATAGAGTCGCTTTGCAATACATTACAGAGTATAAAGATATTTTCGATTTAGGTGTTTTGAGTTATACTACGCACTTCAATCGGTGGGGTAAACAGAGTTGGGCAGCAGTTGCAGTGTATGCTGAGTTGCTGAGTCAATTTCCTGATAGTCATATCGAGAGAAAATTTGGGAGTCGGTACTCTGCAGGGATCAGTACAATGATGCGTGAGCTTTGTGAAAAGCTACACAGCGTTGATACCCTTGAACAGGTTAAGCCATTGCTCTATCAGATGGATTATGAGCTCAAATCTCAAGGCTTGAACCCAGGTACTTCAGCTGATTTGACAGTGGCAACAGTATTAGCCGTATTTTTAGAATGTTCTCTCTATGCGTAGAGACAAGTCGGAGACATGAGAAATGTCCGTATTAAATTCAGTTTTATCATTTTTTTGTTCTAAGGAGAAAAATAGCATGGCAAAAATCAATAACTTGCGCGTTGGTGAATCATTAGTAGGCGAAGGCAACGAAATCGCACACATCGATTTAATTATTGGCCCACGTGGTAGCGCAGCTGAATCAGCTTTCGCAAACGCGTTAACCAACAACAAAGACGGCTTCTCAACTTTATTAGCTGTTGTTGCTCCTAACTTGATGGTTAAACCAGCAACCATTTTATTCAACAAAGTAACAATCAAAGGTTCTAAACAAGCTGTTCAAATGTTTGGTCCTGCACAACGTGCTGTTGCTATGGCTATTGCTGATTCAGTTGAAGACGGCACAATCCCAGCTGACGAAGCTGATGATTTGTTTGTATCAGTTGGTGTATTCATTCACTGGTTAGCTGAAGACGACGCAAAAATCGAAGAATTCAACTACAAAGCAACTAAAGAAGCTTTGGCTCGCGCTGTTGCTGGCACTCCAACTGCGAAAGAAGTTGTTGCTGCTAAAAAAGAAGCAAAACACCCATTTGCTGCAAACAACGTTTAATTTTCCTTAAGCCTTCAGGCTTAACGCGAATGAGCAAAAAATACCTCAGCTTGCTGGGGTATTTTTTTGTTCAAATTTTAAATCTTCTGTGCTGATTGCACCTGAATGAAAAGCACTTGCCAACAAAACCGCCTTTACATTATATTTTTTCAATATAGCAACATCATTCATATTGCGCATACCACCTGCCGCAATAAATTGTCTGTTTGGATAAGTTTCACTAAAGTGCTTAAGTTCTTCGCTTGCAATGCCCTGTGAGCTTCCTACTCTTGCTAGCGTCATGATAATCACTTCTTTGGGCCAATATTTAGGCTCTTGCCATAGCTCTGTTGCTCCGAGTCTTTCACTATTTGCACCATAATCTAACGATAAAATAAATTGATGATGGAACTGCGCAAGATAAGCGACGCTGTTTTCATTGATATATTCGCTGCCTAAAACCGGTAGGTAATTTTGTGGAAACGCTTGTGGCGCGACCCGACCTGCATCAATCCAAAACGTTATCGCAGGGAAGTTTTTGAGAGTGTGATGAATGATTTCTGTATTATCGCCCGTGTTTGTAATCGCGTTTAAATCTGCAATATATAACGTATCAAAAGCATATAACTGCAACAAACCATTTAAGACGCTATAAATATCGGGTTGCTTTGATAATACGCTGTGTATAGGTTGATAGTTATCGCGTTGCCCATATTTTGCATGAACGACAATGCCGTCTTTTAAATCAATCACTGGAATGAGTTTCATTGCGTCGGTTGTTGAGTTTTGATGAAAAATAGTTTCAATTATCCCATGTCTAAATCGCTATAATGTACTTTTTCTTATTTACCCAATTATTAAGAACTCATGCTTAAAAAACTTGCCAGCCAAACTGCTATTTATGGCCTTAGTAGTATTTTTGGACGATTTCTCAATTATTTACTCGTTCCGCTCTACACGTATTATTTTACAGCTGCGCAATACGGTGTTGTTTCCGAGTTTTATGCGTATTCGGGTTTTTTATCTGTTTTTCTATTACTTGGTTTTGAAACGGGGTATTTTCGCTTTCGCAGCGATCATCCAAAAGCGTATTCCACAGCCTTGAGCTTCATTTTATTGCTTAATGTCAGTATTGCACTGTTACTTTTAACGTTTAACGGCATGATTTCAAATACATTAAATTACGCGACGCATCCTGAATATGTGATTTGTTTCGCCTTAATTTTAAGCTTAGATGCGTTAGCGGCATTGCCTTTTGCAAAACTTCGTGCAGAAAATCGTGCACTCTGTTTTGCAGGAATTAAAATTGTTGAAATTTTACTTACTGTTGCATTCAGTCTTTTTTTTATTGTGCTTTGTCCAAAATTACAAGCGCAAAATATCCCGTGGCTTTCTTATGTTTACCATCCAGAAATTGGCGTAGGCTATATTTTCTTAGCTAATTTGATTGCAAGTGCAAGTAAATTTTTATTTTTAAGTCCTCAATTAAAGGCAATCAGCGCGGGCTTTGATTGGTCGCTTTTTAAAAAAATGGCAAAATATTCGCTGCCCATTGTGGTGATAAGTTTTGCGGGTATTATCAATGAAATGCTTGATCGAGCATTGCTCAAATATCTTCTCCCTTATGACAACGCAACCAATTTGGCTCAATTAGGTATTTATAGTGCATGTTATAAATTATCCATTTTAATGACGTTATTTATTCAAGCTTTTCGCTATGCGGTCGAGCCATTCTTTTTTTCCTATTCTAAAAAGAGCGATGCAACGCTTATGTATGCACGCATTCTGCATTATTTCACCATTTTCTGTGTCTTTATCTTTTTGCTGGTCACGCTTTATTTGGATTTTTTCAAATATTTTATTGGTGAAGAATTTCGAGCGGGTTTAAAAGTTGTTCCTGTTTTATTGTTGGCAAATTTATTTTTAGGTATTTATGTCAATTTATCTATTTGGTACAAACTCAGTGATAGAACCTTAATGGGGGCAGGGGTGTCATTGTTTGGCGCTGGATTGACCATTGCTTTAAATTTTTACTGGATTCCTTTGCTCGGTTACATGGGCAGCGCGTATGCAACGCTTATTTGTTATGCGGCGATGGCGGCTTTGTCTTATGCGTTAGGGCAAAAGTATTATCCCGTGGCTTATGACATGAAAAGCGTGGTGGGTTATATGACTCTTGGAATTGGTTTATATTTTGCTAGTATAGAGCTACAGCCGCTACTTCGTTGGCAATCAGGATGCCTAGCAAGTGCGTTAATGTTATTATACGTACTAATTATACTACTTTTTGAACTTCGCCAATCACGAATTCAACGATTAAAACTTCAAGGATAACAATGACTAAAAATGCACAGCACTTAATTTGGATTGATTTGGAAATGACAGGACTCAATCCTGAGGTTGATGTGATCATTGAAATAGCCACGATAGTGACTGATAAAGACTTGACTATTCTTGCGCAAGGACCAGTGCTTGCCATTCACCAATCCGACGACATTTTGGCGGCCATGGATGACTGGAATCAAGAGCATCATGGAAAATCA
Source organism: Pseudomonadota bacterium (assembly GCA_039800705.1). Lineage (GTDB taxonomy): Bacteria > Pseudomonadota > Gammaproteobacteria > Methylococcales > Methylomonadaceae > UBA10906. Next base: position 11,186 of record JBDLQG010000036.1, on the reverse strand, counting down.
GGATTAATTGAACGGGTTAGGCAGTCAACGGTTAGCACGCAAGAGGCAGAAAAAGCGACAGTCGATTTTTTATCACACTGGCTTGATGTGGGAGTATCGCCTATTTGTGGTAATAGTGTTGGGCAAGATAGACGTTTTTTAGTGCGTTATATGCCAAAACTCGATGAATTTTTCCATTACCGCAGCATTGATGTATCAACACTAAAAGAACTGGCGGCACGCTGGGCACCTGAGATCAAAGCTGGCTTTAGTAAAGAATCGTCGCATCAAGCCCTCGATGATATTATCGAGTCGATTGAAGAATTGCGTTATTACCGTCAACATTTGATGAAATTCTAACGAATGAATCAGTTAATTGTCATTGCTATTGGTGGCGCGTTTGGTGCGGTGATGCGCTTTTTAGTGTCGACAGGTCTTTATCAATGGATTGGGCGTGGTTTTCCTTACGGTACATTACTGGTTAATGTCATTGGGTCGTTCTTGATTGGCTTGCTTAGCGAAACATTGGTTCTGCAGCGGGTGACGATTGCACTAGATTATCGAGCCGCTATTTTGGTGGGATTTATTGGTGCGTTCACAACGTTTTCTACATTTTCGCTTGAAACGTTTTATTTGCTTGAACAAGGGCAGTTAAGCAAAGCGGTATTGAATATTTTGATAAGTGTTAGCAGTTGTTTAGTTGCTGTGTGGGTCGGATTGTTGTGTGGGCGTGGATTATTTTGGTATAGCAATGGCGTTTTACATTTGCCTAATAGTGCTATTCCGTTTGGCATGATAGCGATAAATCTGATTGGCGCAATGCTTATAGGCATAGTTGCGGCATTTTTACTTCAGAAAATTGCATTACCTATTGAACAGCGTGCTACGTTGTTGATTTTGCTTATTGGTGTGTATTTAACGTTTTCAGGTTTATATTTAATTTTATTCTTAATTGAGCATGGTTTTGCGTTTGATACGCAAATGTATTTCATGCTGACACTGTTTGTTGCCAATAGTGTTTTGTGCAGCGGCTCAATTGGATTGGGATTATTGATTGGGAAACAATTTTAGTCGCTAGCTATAAGGCGCAAAAGTGCTTCTTTATTTTTTTATTTTCATAAGGTATTTTTTTATATGTTAGACCCGCATTTATTTAGAAATGAGTTGGACTTTGTCACGACACAATTAAAAAAACGAAACTTCGCTTTTAATCCGCAAAGTTACAGCGAACTTGAGGCACGTCGTAAAGTGGTTCAAACCAAAACCCAAGAATTACAAAATGCGCGTAACTCCAGTTCAAAAGCCATTGGTCAAGCCAAAGCCAAAGGCGAAGATGTGCAAGGACTACTCGATCAAGTGGCTAATTTAGGCGAAGAATTAAAAGCGGCCGAAACCGAATTGAGCGCGATTCAAAGCGACATGGATGCGTTAATGGCTGGCATTCCTAATTTGCTTGATTTATCTGTTCCTGAAGGCAAAGATGAAAGCGATAACGTAGAAGTGAGTCGCTGGGGCGATGCACCGCAATTTGATTTTGAAGTGAAAGATCATGTGGATTTGGGAACAGCACGTGATTTATTGGATTTTGAATTGGGTGCCAAAATTACCGGTTCACGTTTTGTGGTGTTAAACGGTAAATTGGCGCGTTTACAGCGTGCGTTGATTCAATTTATGCTCGATACGCACAGCGGTGAAAATGGTTATCAAGAAACCTATGTGCCTTATTTAGTTAATGCGGACAGTTTACGCGGGACAGGGCAATTACCAAAATTTGAAGCTGATTTATTTAAGGCGAGTGAAAATCCCGCGTTATATTTGATTCCAACGGCAGAAGTGCCTGTCACCAATATTGTTCGTGATGTGATTTTGGATGAGAAAAATTTACCATTGAAATTTGTCTGTCACAGTCCGTGTTTTCGAAGTGAAGCGGGCGCTTATGGGCGCGATGTGCGCGGCATGATTCGCCAGCATCAATTTGAAAAAGTGGAAATCGTTCAAATTACAAAGCCTGAAGATTCAGCGAAGGCACATGAAGAATTAACGTTGCATGCTGAAATGATTTTGCAAAAATTAAAATTGCCGTACCGTAAAATGTTGCTATGCGCCGGCGATACGGGATTTTCGTCAAGTAAAACGTATGACTTAGAAGTATGGCTGCCCGGTCAGAATGCGTATCGTGAAATTTCATCGTGCAGTAATTTTAGGGATTTTCAAGCCCGTCGTTTACAGGCACGGTGGCGTAATCCACAGACGGGCAAACCCGAATTAGTTCATACGCTCAATGGTTCAGGTCTTGCAGCGGGTCGAACTTTAATTGCAGTCATGGAAAATTATCAAGATGCGCAAGGGCGCATTGAGATTCCAGAGGTTCTGCGTCCATATATGGGTGGTTTGACGATAATCGAATAAGCTTTCATTCGCACGTTTGAAGAAAAAATCCCAATTTATTTTTAAGTTAGGTTGGGATTTTGTGTGTATTGACTGAAATTTGGCGCGTTGAGTGCGTAAAAGAATCTTTACGATAAATAAGTAGGCTATGCCTCAAGGATAGATGGTTCGGTAAAAATAGCTCTAAATGTAAATGAAAAACAATGTAAAAACGCCTATTTTGAAAAAATAGATTGTGCCACTACCGCAAAATCTTATATAATGTGTACATCAATCGCGGGGTGGAGCAGCTTGGTAGCTCGTCGGGCTCATAACCCGAAGGTCGTAGGTTCAAATCCTGCCCCCGCAACCAGATTTTTCAAAGCCCCATTTAGGGGTTTTTTGTTTTCTGCATGCCAGAACAGGGTTAATTAATTTTAGCCTATGGATGACAGTTATTATTGGAAGGAGCCGCAGGCTCTTTTTTTTTGAGTAAAATCAAGCGAGGATATCATGAAGCAGGCGCCAGAACATCTGCTTGCGTTAATTGAACCTGTGGTTGAAGGTTTAGGTTATGACTGTGTTGGCGTGGAATATAATCCGCATCCAAAGCACGGACTATTACGCATTTATATCGACCATGAAAATGGTATTTTAGTGGATGACTGCACTAAAGTGAGTCATCAAATCAGCGGTGTATTGGACGTTGAAGATCCTATTATTGATAATTATCATTTAGAAATTTCATCCCCCGGTGAGGATCGCCCTTTCTTTAAAATTCGTCAATTTAGTCAATTTTTAGGGAGTACGGTGATGGTACATCTCTTTGCTGCGGTGAATGGTCGTCGCAAAATCACAGGCAAAATTGTACACGTTGAAAATGACGTGGTGACATTAGAAGAAAATGAACAAGCATTTGATATTCCCTTTGCTTCAATGAGCAAAGCGCGTTTAGTTCCCAATTATCTACTCAATAAAGGAGGACGTAGTGGCAAATAAAGAAATTTTATTAGTAGTGGATGCTTTTGCTAATGAAAAAGAAATCGAAAAAGAAATTGTGTTTCAAGCTATCGAATCCGCATTAGAGGCTGCAACGGTTAGACGTTACGGCGGGAATATTAAGGCGCGTGTGAGTATTGATCGCAAAACAGGCGATTATGTGACGCACCGTTGCTGGGATGTGGTTGCGCCAAATCCAGATTTGCCGCGCGATGTTGAATTTCCCACGAGTCAGATTTTATTAGAAGTAGCACAATTTGATAATGATAATGTCAGCGTTGGCGATGTGATTTATGAAGAAATTGAATCGGTTGATTTTGGACGTATTGCGGCGCAAACAGCCAAGCAAGTCATTATCCAAAGAGTGCGCGACGCGGAGCGTAACAAAATTGTTGAAGCCTATCGCTCACGTGTTGGTGAGTTGATTACGGGCGTTGTGAAACGTATTGAGAGAGGCAGTGTTTACATCGATTTGGGCGGTCATATTGAGGCCTATATTGCAAAAGAAGATATGATTCCACGTGAATCAATGCGTCTTGGTGACCGTATCCGTGGTTATTTAAAAGAAGTGCGTCTTGAAAGTCGTGGGCCACAATTATTTGTGAGTCGCACAGCGCCTGAATTGCTCACTGCGCTTTTCCGCTTAGAAGTGCCCGAAATTGCGGAAGGAACGATTAGTATTATTTGCGCTGCACGTGATCCCGGATCACGTGCAAAACTCGCTGTGAAAAGTAATGATCCACGTTTGGATGCAGTGGGCGCGTGTGTTGGGATGCGTGGTTCACGTGTCCAGTCTGTGACCAATGAACTCGCAGGTGAGCGTGTTGATATTATTATTTGGCACCCAAGTGAAGCGCAGTTTGTCATTAACGCGATGTCGCCAGCTGAAATTCAATCAATTGTTGTGGATGAAGATAAACACAGCATGGATTTAGCGGTAGCTTCAGCCAATTTATCACAAGCAATTGGCCGCAGTGGGCAAAATGTTCGTTTAGCGAGTCAGTTGACTGGGTGGGAGCTTAATGTCATCGATGCATCTAAAGCGGAAGAAACTAGCGAAGCTGAAGCGAATAAAATCATGCAATTATTTATCGATCAATTAGATATTGATGCTGAAACCGCTGCGATTTTAGTCGAAGTTGGTTTTAATACCGTTGAAGAAATTGCGTATGTACCTGCAAATGAATTACTTGAAATAGAGGGCTTTGACGAAGAACTCGTTGAAGAATTGCGTAGTCGTGCAAAAGATGCCCTATTAATTAGTGCTATTGCTGCTGAGGAAAGTATTGAAATTGCTCAACCTGCTGCATCATTGCTGGAAATGGATGGGGTCGATAGTGAATTGGCATACGAACTGGCAAGTCAAGGTATTGTGACCATGGATGATTTAGCTGAGCAATCTGTAGATGATTTGTTGAAATTTACAGGGGTTGATGAAGACCGTGCAGCGAAGTTAATCATGAAGGCACGTGAGCCTTGGTTTGCTGACTTAGCAAGCACATAACGAGGAGACAAGAATATGAGTAAGAAAACAGTACGCCAATTAGCCGAAATTATCAAAATTCCGTTAGATCGTTTATTAGTTCAGTTAAAAGAAGCTGGTTTAAACGCGTCTAGCGCGGATGACGAAATCAGCGAAGATGAAAAATCAAAACTGTTAGCGCATTTGCGTCACCGACATGGAAAAGCAACGTCTGAGGGAGAAAACTCACCGAGTCGCGTTGTATTAAAGCGTCGAAAAGTCAGTGAACTCAAGCAAGCAAGTGTGCCTGGTAGCGCAACAAAAACCATTAGCGTTGAAGTTCGTAAACAAAAAACGTATATCAAACGCACAGAAACCAAAGATAGTGAGTTGGAAAAAAACGACACAGTGGCACCTGGTGTTACCGCTCAAAGCGAACCCGTTGCGCAACCTGTGCCAGCAACAGATTCTTTAACCAGCAGCGAAAATTTAGTGATAAGCAAAGATACGCAAGTTGAAAAAACAACTACCCATGAAACAGTAAGTGCAACTCACGAATCTGTATTAACAGCGCATGATGAATTAGTATCATCTGTTGATTCGTCTTCTCAAGATAATGCGGAACCCGTTACGCCCAAAACAAAAAAAGCCGTTATCTTAGATACGGCTGATTTTGAATTAGAGCCTGAAGTCGTTTTAGAAGCAAAATTTGCTGTTGCAATTAAAGATGATAAAAATGTGAAGCAGGATAAAGCAATTCGTGCAAAAGAATCTGATGAGCTTCGCAAAAGCCAGTTAGAAAAAGAGCAGCGCTTAGAAGATTCGGTGAAACGTACCGCAGAAAAAGTACGTCAACAAGCCGCTGCTAAACAGAAAAATGCAGCAAATCCTCAAGCTGCGCGTCCCGCGCAAAATGGGGCAAAACCGGCTCAAAATCAACAAGCGCGTGTGCCTCAGCAAAATGGGAATAAGCCTCAAGCCACCGCTGCTGTTGCAGCAAAACCGCAAGATGCGACCAATAATCGTACGCGTCGCCCTGCGAAAACGGCTGATAATGGTAATTATTCATCAGGTAAAGATGCAAAACGCAACAATGCAGGTGGAAATAAGAAAAAAGGCGCGAAACAACAACCTCAGCGCATTATTCAAAATGATGGGAAGCATCAATTTGAAATGCCGAGTGCGCCCATTATCAAAGAAGTGACCATTCCTGAAATGATTATCGTTTCAGATTTGGCGAATAAAATGAGCGTGAAAGCCGCATTAGTCATTAAACACTTAATGAAGCTAGGCATCATGGCGACAATCAATCAAAGCATCGATCAAGATACCGCTGCGATTCTGGTTGAGGACATGGGGCACGTTGCTGTCATGCAAAGTGATGATGATTTCGAAAAAGAAATGCTCGCTGAAGTGACCGAAGAGGATAATCATCCAGAATTACCACGTGCGCCGATTGTGACCATCATGGGGCACGTTGATCATGGTAAAACATCATTACTTGATTATATTCGCAAAACGCGTGTTGCCGCAGGTGAGGCGGGCGGTATTACGCAGCATATCGGTGCCTATCAAGTAAAAACCGATCATGGCTCAGTCACCTTCTTAGATACGCCTGGACACGCTGCATTTACGGCGATGCGTGCGCGTGGGGCGGATGTGACTGACGTTGTTATTATTGTAGTAGCCGCCGATGATGGCGTGATGCCGCAAACGAAAGAGGCCGTTGAGCATGCCCGCGCAGCTAATGTACCTATTATTATTGCTATGAACAAAATGGATAAGCCCGGTGCGAATCCAGATAAGGTAATGCAAGAATTATCTGTTATTGACGTTATTGCCGAAGAGTGGGGCGGTGATGTTCAATTCTTGAAAATTTCAGCGAAAACCGGTGAAGGTGTTGATGATCTTATTGAATCCTTAATCGTTCAGACTGAAATTTTAGAGCTTAAAGCGCCTGTCGCAGGTGCAGCATCGGGTATCGTGATCGAGTCTCGTCTTGATCGTGGTCGTGGTGCGGTAGCAACGGTTCTGGTTCAACGCGGTACACTTGAAAACGGTCAGATGGTATTGTGTGGTCATGAATATGGTCGTGTTCGTGCGATGTTCAATGAAAACGGCAAAGCCATTAAAACAGCAGGTCCTTGTGAGCCCGTTGAAATTTTAGGTTTATCCAGCACGCCTAATGCGGGCGATGAATTTTTAGTCGTTCAAAACGAGCGTATTGCTAAAGAATTGGCAAAACATCGTGAAGACAGAAAACGCTTTACTCGTCACGCTGCGCAACAAGCGTCAAAACTCGATGAAGTCTTCTCAAAAATGACATCAGGTGAATTAGCTTCGGTGAATTTAGTACTGAAAACCGACGTACAAGGCAGTTTAGAAGCACTGCGCAGTTCATTGATTGATTTATCAAATGATGAAGTGGAAGTGAAAGTCGTTTACGGTGGCGTGGGCGGTATTAACGAAGGCGACGTGAACTTAGCATTAGCTTCAGGTGCGATTTTGATGGGCTTTAACGTGCGTGCTGATGCAACGTCACGTCGTATGATTGAAGAGCGCGGCGTTGATTTGCATTACTACAGCATTATCTATGAAGCCATCGATGAAGTGAAAAAATCCATTAGCGGTATGCTTGCTCCTGAAATTAAAGAGCAAATCGTTGGTTTAGCGCAAGTGCGTGAAGTATTCAAATCACCTAAATTGGGCGCTATTGCGGGTTGTATGGTCATTGACGGCTTTGTGAAACGTAATTTACCCATTCGTGTACTGCGCGAAAACGTGGTGATTTATGAAGGTCAATTAGAATCACTGCGTCGCTTCAAAGATGATATTGCTGAAGTTAAAATGGGTATGGAGTGTGGTATTGGCGTGAAAAATTACAACGACGTTCGCGCTGGCGATCAAATCGAAGTATTTGAGCGCATTGAAGTTAGACGGGAACTGTAATGGCGAGAGAATTTGGTCGTCACGCTCGCGTGTCTTCACAAATGCAAAAGGAGTTATCGTTAATTTTGCAACGCGAGATTGACGATTCCCGCTTGGGATTTGTGACCATTAACGAAGTGATAGTAACAAAAGATTTGGCGGTGGCAAAAATTTATGTCACCGTTTTAAACTCAGATGAGGCAGGCAAAAAAGCCAGTACGCGTCTGCTCAATGATATGTCGCCCGTCATTCGTCATGCGTTAGCTAAGCGCATGCGACTGCGCCATATCTCAGAACTGCGGTTTTATTATGATGATTCATTTGATACGGGAATGCGTGTTGCAGAATTATTAAGTGATGCAAACCCAACCCCATTAACACATTAATACCGTTTTTGGAGTAGATATGAAAGTAAAGCAAATGGGTTTTACATTAGTTGAATTACTTATTGCCTTGACGATTGTTGGTATTTTAACCAGCATCGCCTACCCGCATTATGTCCAATATATTCAAAAAGCCAAACGCGCAGAAGCGCAAGCTACGCTGTTAAGTTTAGCGAGCGCAATGGAGCAGTGGCGACTTGAAAATAATAATGAATATACAAATGCGACCTTAGGCACAGGAGCGACCGCTATTTTTGCTAATCAAGTGCCTGTTAATAGCGGTGCAACGAAAACATATTCATTAAGTGTTGTGGCAGATAAAACCACCTATACGCTAACAGCAACACCTGTTTTGCCACAAGATGCAGACGAATGCGGGACATTAACCCTTAATTCTACTGGCATTAAGGGGGCAAAAGGGTCTGCGCCCGATACACAGCATTGTTGGGAATAATGAAATCGTTGACTTTACCTAGGTGGCTCTATAGAATTAACGTAGCTCGAAATTGCTTTACCGTTATGCTTATCTCTACGAAGTTTTAGTTATACTGCTCGTCCTGTTAATCCATGAAGTAATCGTAAATTTCACAGCGCCACCGCCTGAAAAGGCTTATCATCAAAAAATTTTAAAAGGCTACAAAAATGGCAACAGGTACAGTTAAGTGGTTTAACGCTGAAAAAGGTTTCGGTTTTATTCAACAAGAAAGTGGTCCAGATGTATTCGTTCACTTCCGTAATATCAATGGTTCAGGCTTTAAATCACTTGACGAAGGACAAAAAGTCCAATTCACAGTGACTCAAGGTCAAAAAGGCCCACAAGCTGAAGACGTAACATTAGTTTAAGTCTTTGAGTTGTTAAAAAAGCCGCTATATCGAAAAGACGTAGCGGCTTTTTTTATGTCTGTTATTTTCAGCGGTTTTGAGCAACTATAAATTGCCAAGAGCACGTTGCAAACGCAGTGTTGCTAAAGCTAAATCATAAGTGGCTTGATGCCAATTTTGATAGCTTGTAGTACGCAAATCTTCAGCGTGAATAACGTCGGTATGCGTGGCTAAACCTTGCTGATAGCGATCATTCATGACTTTGCTGTTTTCATTGGCTTGCGTAATCGCTTGCTGCGCAACGGTAATGCGTTGCTGAGTTTCTTGACTTTCGAGCCACGCTTGGCGAATTTGAAGTTGAATTTGTGCTTGTAGCGTTTCTTTTTGCTCTTGCAGAGCTAAGACTTGACGTGTTAAAGAATCACTTTTATGTGACGTGGTTCCGTCAAAAGCTTTCCATTCTACACCCACATTTGCCATCCAAAGACCTTCATGTGCTTGATAGCGATTTTGCTGATAATTATAGCCACCGTTTGCGCTGACTTGCGGCAGTAAATCCGCTTTAACACCTTCTTTTTGTGCTTCTAATTCATCGATTTTTTGTGTTAATACGAGTAATTCGGGGCGATTTTTAAGTGCATTATCTGTTAAAGTTTCCTCATTCTCTTTAGGTAAAGACGGAAACTTTTTGGCTAATTGCACGGCTTGTGTGAGTGGTCGTGTGAGTAATTGATTGTATTGTGCTTTGGCGTTGTCGAGTTGCGTGGCGGTGTAAGTAATCGCTTGCTGAGCATTTAATACTTCAACATTGGCCGCTAAAATATCATTACGCGCCACAATACCTTGCTCAAATTGATTTTGAACGTCATGTGCGTGAGCGGTCAGACTTTCAAGATGCTGTTTAACGACTTCAAGCAAACTCTCTGCACGTAAAACGCTAATATAAGCATCGGCAATGCGCATTTTTAAATCGAGTTCTATTACTGTTTCATTTGCTTGCGTGGCGGATAAGTTCGCTTGTGCAGCATGAATGTTCTGCGTAATTTTTCCACTCGTAAAAATCGGAATGCTTGCCAATGCTTGTGCATTAACGCTACCTGCTTGCTGGGTAGTAAAGTTGACGGTTTGTCCTTCGATAGTTGTTTTCGCACCTGGTGATTCATTATATTGCGTGTAGCCACTGCGAAAATTGAGTTGCGGCAACATTTGACCTTGCGCGGCCAATAAACTCTCTTGAGAAGCTTGCGTATTCGCTTGAGCGGCTTTAATTTGATGATTGCTATTTAATGCTGTTCCCCATGCTTCCTCTAAGGTTTCGGCTTTTGCTGCGTTGAGACTGAAAAATAAATAAAGAAGGAAAGACGCTTTGAATTGTGTCATGGAAAATAGTTGTGTCTGTTACGTTTCGTAGGTGACCTAGCATAGCAAATTGTTTTTGTTTTGCGCAATCTTATATGTGTTTGATCTGCCTAATATTGCGTAATCGCGTCATGCGACAATTAGCCACATTGTTATTATTAAATAATTAGGCAAAATGCGCTTGCTCTTTGTTATTTGAAGAGTGTGTTTAAATTATTAACTTATGAGAGAGGTACATTTTATGACAGCTTTTAATGGTTTAAACAACAACAGCGATCAATCAATTAATATCAATTGGTTTCGTGACTCAAATCTTAGACCCGGTGAAACCGGTAATAGCATTGTTATGTTTGCTGGCAATGATACGGTAATGGGTTCTCAATGTAGCGATATGATTGCCGGCGGATATGGTAACGATATGTTAGATGGGTATCTTGGAAACGATTTTTTAAGTGGTGAAGATGGTAAGGATACAGTCAAAAATAACATCCCGATATGAATAGGAGAAATGAGATAATAAGACCCTAAATTTTTTCTCATGGCAAATTATCAAATGATCAGTTATGAAAAGCACATTGAAGTAAAAATGCAACGTCTCTTTGTCGCGTTATCGGAAAAGGATAAACGCCGATATGCCGCCATTGAAGCGGAGAAATTAAATCATGGAGGGACTGATTATATTTCAAAGCTCTTTGATATTGATCCAAAAACGATACGCAAAGGGATGGCTGAATTAGAGCAAGCATCGGATGAGGCAGTAGGTCGAATCCGAAAAAAAGGGGTGGCAAAAAATGTCTAATATTGACTTGTCCGGTAGTTGATTTGATATTTGTATATTTAATTTATGATTTCGATTCAGTTTATTCGATGTGTTATGGCGTTTTTTT
>JBDLQG010000035.1:0-15212 GCA_039800705.1 Pseudomonadota bacterium | reverse complement strand
ACGTGGTGATGCGATTGCGGGGATTATTATTCTCTTTGTGAACATCATTGGCGGCCTTTCAATTGGTATGTTGCAACATGGCTTAACGTTTGCCGATGCGGGTGAGAAATATGTCTTGTTAACCATTGGTGACGGTCTTGTGGCGCAAATTCCTTCTTTGCTCCTATCGACGGCTTCCGCGCTAGTTGTAACAAAAGTGGGGGCAACAAGTCAAAACATTGGCCAACAGGTTAGTGCGCAATTATTTGATAACCCAAAAGCATTGATGATTACCAGTGGTATTATTGGCGCATTGGGATTAATTCCCGGTATGCCAAATATGGTGTTTATCATGTTGTCGACTGCTTTAGGCGCGTCAGCTTATTACATTGATAAACGCAATAAAGTGACCGCACTGGAAAAATTAGATCCTAAAAAAGCCGATTCGTCACTTATGCCAGCTGAAAATAGAGAGCTTGGCTGGGAAGACGTTATGCCCGTTGATATTATTGGTCTTGAAGTGGGTTATCGTTTGATTCCATTGGTTGATAAAAACCAAGGTGGTCAATTAATGACGCGTATTAAAGGGGTGAGAAAAAAATTATCTCAAGAATTGGGTTTTCTTATTCCCTCTGTCCATATTCGAGATAACTTGGATTTAAGCCCAACAACCTATCGTATTTCACTCATGGGCGTTACCGTTGGTGAATCTGAAATTATTCCCGAAATGGAAATGGCCATTAACCCTGGGCGTGTATTTGGTGATTTAGTGGGTAAACCGTGTCGAGATCCTGCGTTTGGACTTGAAGCGTTCTGGATTGAGCCAAATCAAAAAGATTATGCACAAACCATGGGGTATACCGTTGTTGACTCTGGCACGGTTGTGGCGACGCATTTAAGTCATTTATTGCAGTCACACGCGCATGAGCTACTTGGCTATGAAGAAACGCAGCGTATGCTTGATAATTTGGCAAAAACAGCGCCAAAACTCGTGGAAGATTTGGTACCCAAAACGCTCTCTCTTGGCGTGGTGGCAAAAGTGCTTCAAAATTTACTTGTCGAGCAAGTGCCCATCCGCGATATGCGTACAATAGCCGAAACTCTGGCGGAATATGGTTCAAAAAGTCAAGATACCGACATTTTAACCTCTGCAGTCCGCACCGCGCTTGGCAGATTAATTATTCATGAAATTACTGGATCCGCAGAAGAATTAACCGTTATCACGTTAGATAGCGAGTTGGAACAGATATTGCAGAAGTCTCTACAAACGGCGAGCGAAAGTGGTACCGGCGTCGAACCAGGCCTTGCGGATCAAATGCACGAATCGTTGCAAGAGAACACGCAGCAAATGGAAATGGATGGACAATTACCGATTCTGTTGGTGTCTTCCTATATTCGACCTTGGTTATCACGCTTCGTTCGTCATTCGATTCCGAATTTACACGTCCTTGCATATAATGAAATCCCTGCAGATAAACAGGTAAAAGTTATTGCAAATGTTGGACGACGGGCATAACTGATTTATAGAGAATTTAAGGACTTCTAAATGAAAATTAAACGCTTTTTCGCAGAAAATATACGTCAAGCCATGCAGATGGTTCGCGATGAATTGGGTGCAGATGCTGTGATTATGTCTAATCGTAGTGTAGATGGTGGTGTTGAAATTGTCGCTGCACGTGATTTCGATGAGCAAGAAGTTATTCGCACAATGCCAGCTTCAGCGATTTCACAAAGTAAGTCATCATCTTCGGCGCAAGAGTATATCAAGCCAACAATCAGTGCAAAACAAGTGAAAAAAGTCGCGTTGCCTGATTTTGAAGCTGAAAAAAATCATTTGCATGTCGTTAGTAGTCCTCGTAAACAAGAAGAAAAAGATAAAGCAATGGGTCGCAATACAGCGCGACGCGGAATCGATCAATATGTTGGTTACGCAGAAAAAGTACAGTTGCGTGGCAATCCAGATGCCGTTAAGCATCATTTTACAACACCCGCTCCAATTCCAACTTCGGCGCCACCATCGGTGATGATTAAAGTGCCTAAAAAAGCCGCTGCGCCTGCGCAAGCTCAACGTGAAGCAATTATGCCACAAGCACGTCAGGCACTACGCAGTGAAGTGGGGGCGGAAGCGCGTGATTTACGCCACTTATTCCAAGATGATTATGAAGACGATTTTGACGATATTTTTCAAGAAGAAACGTCGCTCTACACACCCAATACAAAACAAGCCTACGTTGAACCTACTGCGACAGTAGGCGAGCAATTTGTTGTTGACACAGCGGTTTCTGCACCTGTTGTTGAAGAGAAAGAAAATACATCTGAAAAACTACTTGTTCAGATGAGCAAAGAAATTAAATCGCTGCGTAATACTTTTGACAGTAAGTTATCTAGCATCAACTTTGCACATCATCTTCAAAACAAAGATGCGATTCCTGTACGCACAGAGCTTTTGAAAAACTTAGCGGGCATGAGTATTTCAAAAAAATTAAGCGTCAAAATTGCGAATCGTTTTGCGAATCATACCAATTTCGATTTTGTTTTTACGCAAGCACAAGAATTACTTTCAAAAGTATTGCCTATTGCTGAAGATAATTTGCTTGAAACAGGTGGTATTATTGCCCTTGTGGGGCCAACAGGTGTTGGTAAAACAACAAGTGTCGCCAAAATTGCAGCACAATTCACCATCAAGCACGGCCCTAATCAAGTCGCTTTAATTACAACAGATAATTACCGTATTGCCGCCCATGAGCAATTAAACACTTATGGACGACTTTTAAATATTCCTGTACGAGTCGCGTCAAGTGCGTCAGAATTAAGTCATCTAATCCATAGTTTTTCTGACAAAAAATTGGTGTTAATTGATACAGCCGGAATGAGTCAACGCGACATGAAACTAATTGAACAAATCAATACGCTCAAAGAGAATGATTTGATGATTAAGTCTTATCTCGTTATGTCAGCAGCAACTGAGTACAAAGCAATGAATGAAATTATTGATGCGTTTCATATTTTTAAACCTCACGCGGCAATTTTAACGAAGATTGATGAAGCGGCCACTGTCGGTTCAGCCATTTCGTCACTAATTGAACATAATTTACCAATCTCTTTTATTACCAACGGTCAACAAGTCCCCGAAGACATGCGTCATCCCTGTGCAAGAAAATTAATTGCACAATGCGTTACTGAATTGGATGTTGTAGACGATTACAGTGAAGAAAACAACGAAGCATGGGTGGCTCAAGGTTATGCTTAAACAACCAGATCAAGCAGCGGGCATTCGTAAACTAAACAAAAGTAAACCTGTACGCGTCATTGCCATTGCAAGTGGCAAAGGTGGCGTTGGGAAGACGAATGTTTCGGTGAATGTCGGTATCTCTTTAGTAAAAATGGGTCAACGTGTTGTATTGATGGACGCGGATATGGGGCTTGCCAATGTCGATATTTTGCTGGGTGTGTATCCAAAATACAATTTGTCGCATGTGTTAACGGGTGAGAAAACGTTAGACGAAATCATGGTGACTTCGCCATCGGGTTTAAAACTCATTCCCGGCGCGTCAGGTATCCAGAAAATGACAGAGCTATCCACTATAGAGCAGGCGGCGGTGATTCGCGCATTTAGTGAAATTGACCAGCAAATTGACGTGTTGATTGTTGATACAGCAGCGGGGATTTCATCAAGTGTTGTGAATTTCTCTCGAGCGTGTCAAGAAATCATCGTTGTGATCTGCGATGAGCCCACGTCACTAACCGATGCTTACGCGTTTATTAAATTACTGCACCGTGATTATGGCTGTAATCATTTCCATATTTTGCCGAATATGGTGCAATCTGTTCAGCAAGGTAAATCGCTATTTCAAAAGCTCAACAAAGTGACAGATAATTATTTGGATGTTACCTTGCAATTTGTTGGCGCGATTCCTTATGACGAATATTTACGCCAGTCTGTACAAAAACAAAATCCAGTGGTCTTAGCGTATCCACGCAGCAAATCTGCGCAAGCGATGAAAGCCATTGCGACAAAAATTGACAGTTGGCCCATTAAAGCGCAAGCGGGTGGCTACATTGAGTTCTTTATTGAACGGATGGTCAAATACGCTTCTCAAAAGGATGTCGCATGAATAAACGATTTCTGGCTATATTGCAGTCAAAAAATTGGCTGCTACTTTTTATCAATGAACCTTTTAACAAATGGGAGGTCGCATGAGCGCAGTAGCAATGTACAGTTCTGTGCAAGTTGGAGGCATTGACGAGCAAGTTCTGCAACATGCACCACTTGTTAAGCGTATTGCCTATCATTTGTTAAGCAAACTTCCTAATTCGGTTCAGGTAGACGATTTAATTCAAGCGGGTATGCTCGGTTTACTTGAAGCTTTGCGTAATTACGATTTGAGCAAAGGTGCGAGTTTTGACACGTATGCAGGCATTCGTATTCGTGGCTCGATGCTTGATGAAGTGCGCCGATGTGATTGGGTGCCTCGTTCAGTTTACAAAAAATCACGTACTATTAGCGATGCAATTCGCATTATTGAAAATGAAACGGGCTGTGCGGCTAAAGATGCCGAGGTCGCTGAATATTTAAATATGAGTTTGGATGAATATCATCATATTTTGCAAGACTCAAATAATTGTCGCGTGTTCAGTATTGAAGAATTATCGCAAACTGGTGATAATTACTTAGAAGAATCCTCAAGCGTGAATGATACGCCGCTTGAAAGTTTAACATTAGAGAACTTTCAAAGTGCTTTAAGTGCTGCGATTGCGGCATTACCTGAACGTGAACGATTGATTATTTCGCTTTATTATGACGAAGAATTAAATTTACGTGAAATTGGGAAAATTTTGAATTTAACTGAATCACGCGTCAGTCAAATTAGTTCACAAGCTGTGCTGCGTTTACGCTCTCGATTGGGCGGTTGGTTAAATAATGATTGAATATTAACCTATTAGCCGTGATAATCAGCGCATTATTGTAGGATTGTGCTGAAATATAGACGCTAATTTTAAAATTTAAGGCATGATAAATCTTGAATTGAAAAATAACCTTGAAAAGGCGGAGAGAGTGAGCATTAATGCGACACCTTCTCTGCCTTTATCAATACTTGGGTGATGTAAATTTTTTATCAATAAACAATTTCAAACGCATAAAACGATACCTTTTGCGGAGATTATAAAATGTTAGAAGTTCAAGCTGTTTCAGCCGCTTACCCGATGAAAAAATCTAAAAAAATTCATAAAGATGACTATCGTATGCCAGAAAAATCACCCAAGCGTAAGCTGAAATTAAGCGACGATTACGAGGAAGAACACGATGACACAACCCCTAGCGAACATATCGACATCCATGCTTAACGAAACAACCATTATTGTTTTAGCCATTTTAGTTGTTGGTCTGCTTGTCGCTGTTGCTTGGCTTGGTCGTCTGTATTTAACGATTAAAGAAAACTACATCACGCTTGAAGCCACCACACAAAGCAATAAAAATGATATATTTGGTTTATGTTCTGCTGCGCTGAGTGTGAATGAGAATACGGGTACGATTCATGAAAAATTACATGAAGTAAAGCAACAACTTTCTCAAATTTCTGAAAAGATGTCAGCATTGAGTCAATATGAACCCATTGATCCAAATAGCCCTTATAATGTTGATATTCGTAAAATTCGAGATGGGGCAAACATTGAAGAGTTAATGCGCCAATCTGAAATCAGCTACGATGAAGCGGCGCTGCTTATTCGTCTGCATGGCGGCAAACAGCCTACTTAACCTATCCAGATCCAAATTAAATGCAGAGAAAATACTTGTGAATGTAGAAAATAAAAGCGGTTTAAATTACAAAGATGCAGGCGTTGATATTGTGGCAGGCAATGCACTTATTGAGCGCATCAAACCTATTGCGGCAAAGACCCGTACAGCTGGTGTTATGGCTGGATTGGGTGGTTTTGGTTCGCTATTTGAATTGCCGCTTGATCGCTATAAAAATCCTGTTTTAGTATCTGGCACTGATGGCGTAGGGACTAAACTAAAATTAGCGATTGATTCAGGTATACACAATACAGTGGGTATTGATTTGGTTGCTATGTGCGTCAATGACATTATTGTTCAAGGCGCAGAACCGCTTTTTTTCCTTGATTATTTTGCAACTGGAAAACTTGACGTCGATACAGCCGCTGCTGTGATTGAGGGCATTGGTAAAGGTTGTGAACTCGCTGGCGCAGCGCTTGTGGGTGGTGAAACAGCCGAAATGCCTAATATGTACGCAGATGGTGATTATGATTTAGCAGGCTTTTGCGTCGGGATTGTTGAAAAAACGCAAATGCTCGATGGCAGTCTAGTCAAAGCAGGCGATAAACTCATTGGTTTAGCGTCGTCAGGCGCCCATTCAAATGGGTATTCACTTATTCGAAAAATTATTGAACGCAATGAATCAGCGTTAAGTGATCCGTTTGATGGGAAAACGCTAGGAGAAACGCTGTTAGCCCCAACACGCATTTATGTCAAATCACTTTTGGCGCTACTTAAACAAATTAACGTGCATGCGCTTGCGCATATCACAGGTGGTGGATTAACTGAAAATCTTCCTCGCGTGATTCCTGATGATTTACGTGCCAACATCGATTTATCTTCTTGGCAATTTCCTGCCATTTTTGATTGGCTACAAAGCAATGGGAATGTCTCGCAAGAAGATATGCTCGTGACGTTTAATTGCGGTGTTGGCATGGTGATTTTTGTTGATGCAGAAGATGAAGCTCAAACGTTAAAATTACTGAGTGAACTAGGTGAAAATGCGTTTACTATTGGTGAAATTGTCGACGGTGAAGGAAAGCCACACGTCCATTACATTTAATATTCAAAACGTAAACGTATTGGTAATAAAAAAGGCGAATTTAATTCGCCTTTTTTTGTTTTAGGTGAAGAAAAAAAGAAGGCGTTTAAGCGGCTTGCACCTGCGGTAATTCACCGCCCACTGACCACAATTTTTCAATTTGATAATATTCACGCGCTTGATCGGTCATCGCATGAATAATCACATCCCCTAAATCTAAAAGCACCCAATCTGACGTAATATCGCCTTCCATACCCAGTGGATGAAAGCCGTTTTCCTTAACGCCAATTTCCACATAATCACATAACGCTTTAATGTGACGATTCGATGTTCCCGTTACCACAATCATATAATCGGTAAAGCTGGTTTTTCCACGGACATCAAGCACGGTCATATTATGTGCTTTGCGTTCTTCTAAAATACTTTCAACTAATTTTAATAAAGCCTCTGTTTGCATGTTTTTCCTTTTTAAATCGATAAAAATCAGTCTTGATAGAGCTGATGTTGCGTAATGTAATGAATAACCGCGTCAGGTAATAAAAAACGCGGACTGCATCCTGTCGCAATCATACCGCGAATTGCGGTTGCAGAAATGGCTAATTGTGTTATTTCTTGAAAAAATAAGCCGCCAGCACTATATTTTTTTAAGCTTTTTTTGTCATGAATTAAGCGTTTTTTCAAAAAATCGCTTAATGAATTCAGTACCGTATCGGGGCGTGTAATCACAACAACATGTGCTAAATCAAACAGTTCCTGCCATCGATACCATGTCGTTAATTGATTAAACGCATCGCTGCCAATAAATAATAACAGTGTCTGTGAATGATGATGACGTAGTGAGGTAAGCGTATCAAACGTATACGAACACCCGCCACGGTCTAATTCTTGAGAATCAATGATGAATTCATCTTGATTTCCTACCGCAAGTTCAAGCATGTCTAAACGCTGATTACCGCTCGCCTTCGTTTGCGACCGGTGAGAGGGCATACAAGGAATTAAACGTACATGATCGAGTTCAAATAAGGCTTTCAATTCCAATGCAGAACGCAAATGTCCAAAATGCACAGGATCAAATGTACCACCAAAAATACCAATCATTTATTGACGAATATGACCATCGCCAAGGACGATATATTTAAGCGAGGTTAATCCATGTAGGCCAACAGGGCCACGAGCATGTAATTTATCGGTACTAATACCAATTTCTGCACCTAAACCGTATTCAAAGCCATCTGCAAAACGCGTGGACGCATTGACCATGACAGAACTTGAATCTACTTCACGCAAAAAACGACGTGCAAGGGTGTAGTCTTCTGTCACAATGGCCTCTGTGTGTTGTGAGCTATATTGATGAATATGATCGATGGCTTCATCAATTCCACTGACAATTTTAATTGATAGAATGGGCGCAAGATATTCGGTTTGCCAATCTTCCGTCGTTGCACGAAGGCAATTAGCCGCAAGTAATGAACAGGTTTTTGCACAACCACGCAATTCGACGCCTTTTTCAATATAGGCTTGCGCGAGTTTAGGCAGAATACTTAGTGCAATACTTTCTGACACGAGCAGCGTTTCCATTGCATTACATACGCCATAACGATGTGTTTTCGCATTGATAGCAATACGCATGGCTTTTTCCATATCTGCTTTACCGTCAATGTAGACGTGGCAAATTCCGTCTAAATGCTTAATAACCGGAATGGTTGCTTCGTTGCTGATACGCTCAATTAAACTTTTTCCTCCACGCGGCACGATAATATCGACAAAATTTTTCATCGTAATCAACTCACCTACAGCAGCGCGATCGGTGGTTTCAATAATTTGCACCGCCGCTGCGGGCAAGCCCGTATCAAGTAAACCTTGCGTCACACATTTGGCAATGGCTTGGTTTGAGTGAATCGCTTCAGAGCCACCGCGTAAAATACACGCATTACCTGATTTTAAACACAATGCAGCCGCATCAACGGTGACGTTAGGGCGTGATTCGTAAATAATGCCAATCACGCCCAGTGGGACGCGCATTTGCCCGACTTGTATCCCACTTGGACGATAGCTTAAATTGGAAATCTCACCAACAGGATCTGGCAGGGCAGCCACTTGACGCAGTCCTTCAATCATGGCCTCGATACTTTTTGGCGTGAGCGTTAATCTATCAAGTGCCGCTGCATCTAAACCGCTTGCTTTTCCAGCGTCTAAATCTTTTTGATTTTCAGAAATAATAAGCGATTGATTTGCGTGCAATGCGCTAGCAATGGCCATCAATGCTTGGTTTTTTGAAAGCGTTTCTGTGTGACTTAGGATGCGTGCCGCTTCTTTTGCTTGCTGTCCTAAGGTGTGCATATAAGCTTGAATTGTCATGTGCTAAAAATTTCCTTAATGCCTAAAAGTTCAAAAGCCAGTAAAAAACTACCTGCAAAAATACCCGCTAAAATATCATCAAACATAATACCAAAGCCGCCATGAACGTGTTTATCGACCCATTTTATGGGAAATGGCTTGAGAATATCGAAAAATCGAAATAAAACAAACCCAATGAAAACGGCTTGCCAACTGAATGGAACAAACCAAAGTGTCACTAAATAGCCGGCCACCTCATCCCAAACAATGCCGTTAAAATCATGTTCACCAAGCAAATTAGCCGCATCGCCACAAATTTTAATGCCCGCAACCATCGAAATTAGCGTTAAGACGCTGTAAATTTCAAAAGACGTTTGCGCCGCTAATAAATAAACGGGAATCGCAGCTATTGTGCCACACGTTCCCGGTGCTTTTTTGACGAGCCCTGAGCCAAATCCAAATGCCAAAAATAATACGGGATTGGTTAATATACTTTTTGGCGTGAGTTGATTTTTGCCGTAAGTTTCAAGAAAAATGTTCATAACCTTTTGCTGTGAGTGTTTCAATATGGCCTGCTTTTAGTAAACGCAAGCCCAATGGCGCCTCAATGGTGCCAATTTGTGTGCAATTATCCGGAACGCAATGGACTAATTTTGCTGGCACAGTGAAACATAATTCGTAATCATCACCGCCAATCAGCGGCATTAAGACGTCGCCAGTGTGTTCTATATAAGTGTGAACGGAGGGAGAAAGCGGCAATTTTTCCCATTCTATGCAGGCGCCCACTTCGCTTTGCTTGAGAATATGCCCCAAATCGCTCAATAACCCATCAGAAATGTCGATACACGCGCTGGCAATGCCTTGCAAAGCTAAACCAGTCTCTATCCGAGGCATAGGGGCATGAAATCGATTTAAAGCCTCTTGAGCGTCTTCGTGTCTGTAGCCTTGTTTAATTTTAAGACCCAATCCCGCATCACCTAAATTTCCCGTCATGAAAATGGCATCGCCAATTTGCGCAGTAGAGCGTTTGAGTGCTTGTCCATTGGGCACAATTCCCATTGCTTGAACGGTGAGTGTCAATGCGCCTTGCGTGGTATCACCGCCAATTAAATCAATAGAAAATTGTGTTGCTAAGCCCAAAAATCCGTTTGAAAACTGGCACAACCAATTTTCATCCACACGCGGTAGCGTGAGCGCTAATGTGACTGCAATCGGTTTTGCTCCCATTGCCGCTAAATCGCTTAAATTGACGGCGAGTAATTTATGCCCAAGTTGCGCTGGATCGGCATCTGCAAAAAAATGGACATTTTCAACCATGGTGTCAGTTGTTATCGCCAGTTCGTAGCCACTTGGAATAGATAATAGAGCGCAATCGTCGCCAATCCCTAAATGTGTATGTGCATTTAGGTGTTCATCCTGTTTGAAAAACGTATCAATAAGTGAAAATTCGCCTAACATCTTTTCGGTAATCTACTTTTTGGCACGCATTCGACGTGCCTCTTTTGGGTCGTGACGCAGTGGGCGATAAATTTCAATTCTATCGCCTTGTTTCACTTCACGATCAAGCGCACAGGGAATGGAAAAAATACCGACGTTAAGCGATGCGATATCTTTGCGCACTAGTTCATCAAATTGAGGCAATATGCCTGATAAAGAAATAGCATCTATAACGCTGCAATTTTCTGGCAATGTCACAGGCAGTACTATTTGGCGTTCTGGCGTTGCGTAAACAACTTCTGCGTTAATCATTTGCGTATACAACCTTTGCGCGTTGCGTAAATGAACTGACCATCGTATTACAAATTTGATTAAACACCGCGCCAAACGCCAAACTAGCGAGTTTTCCCGACAATTCAAAATCCAAGTTAAATAAAATTTTACTCGCATCTTCACGCAAAGGCTGAAATTGCCAAATGCCCGCCAAATGTGAAAAAGGGCCATCGATAAGTGACACGGTCATTTGTTTACCCATGTCGAGTTCATTGCGTGTTGAAAATGATTTTTGAAAGCCGCCTTTTGAAATAGACAGCTCTGCTTCAACGATATTTCCTTCTCGCTTAATAATTCGACTACTGCTACACCACGGCAGAAACTCAGGGTAAGACTCAATATCGTTGACGAGGTCAAACATCTGTTGCGCTGAAAATTTGACTAACGCTGTTTTTTCAATGCGCGTCATTTAAAGCACTCCAATGACGTGTAAAAAGACCAAGAAAATAGAAGCAGGGGCAACATAGCGCACTAAAATGCGCCAGAGTTCATAACTGGGTTTGCAAGGCATTTGGAGTTCTGATTCACTGTGATCTCGGTGCATAATCCATCCCGCAAACACGGCAATGCAAAAACCGCCGATAGGTAGCATTAAATTGGCAGTGATATAATCGAGTAATTGAAAAATAGTACGCTCAAAAAAGTGGACATCTTTCCAAATGTTAAACGAAAAGACGGTGCCAAGCCCCAAAAACCATGTGCCAAGTCCACTCCAAATACACGCTTTTTCACGAGTGAAATTTTTATTTTCAACCAGCCATGCGACTAAAGGCTCAATGAGCGAAATTGAAGAAGACAGTGCGGCAAAAACAAGTAGAACAAAAAACAAAATGCCCATCAGCCAACCCCCCGTCATATTGCCAAACGCAATAGGCAGTGTTTGGAAAATCAAACCCGGACCCGAAGCAGGGTGCAAATTATGTTCAAATACTAAAGGGAAAATGGCAATGCCAGCGAGTAATGCAACAATCGTATCCGCTGCTGCGACTAGATAAGTGGTTTTTGAAATGGAAATGTTTTTGGGTAAATATGCGCCATAAACCATAATTGCGCCCATGCCCAAACTGAGCGTGAAAAAGGCGTGTCCCATAGCAGTCAGTACAGAATTTCGCGTCAAAGTACTAAAATCCACATTGAACATGAAATGCAAACCACGTTGATAACTGTTTGTGGTCATTGCGTAACCCACAAGTAAAATTAATAAGACAAATAAACTAGGCATTAAAAAACGCACCGATTTTTCAAGTCCATTACTGACACCGCGCGATACAATCGACATGGTCGCACCCATGAATACAGTGTGCCAAAAAATGAGTTGAAGTGGACTTGCGGTGAAATTATCAAATAGGCTTTGAATAGCGTTCGCATCAGCGTTGAAAAAACTGCCTGTGAACGCTTTCACCACATAAGCCGACGCCCATCCTGCAATCACGCTGTAATAGGATAAAATTAAAACGCCTGCAATCATGCCCATCCAGCCTAAATATTGCCAATTTTCATCAGCGTTAGCTTCTTTTGTGAGCATTTGCATCGTTTCAACAGGATTGCGTTGGCTACGTCGTCCTAGCATCGTTTCTGCGATCATAATGGGAATGCCAATGAGTAAAACGCAGACTAAATAAACCAAAACAAACGCCCCACCACCATTTTCTCCGGTAATATAGGGAAATTTCCAAATATTCCCAAGCCCGACCGCAGAACCCGTTGCGGCTAAAATAAAGGCAAACCTTGAAGACCAATGGCTGTGGAGTAACGAATTGTTTGTTGTCATAAAAAAACTCACATGATTTATTGAGATAATTTGAGATAAGGTGGTGAATTTATCGCTTTTTTTGTTAGATGTCACGGAGAGGATGCAAATTACCTAACTCTTTTTGTCATCAAACAGGGCATTTTAGGCGTTAAAAACTTGGTATGATAGGCTAATTTCTCAAAAACAGCGCGGCAATCGCTTAAAATTTCACTTATCAATGACACAAAACTGGCAAACTCAACTCGCAAGCGCGTTCTCAAATTTTGATGAACTCTGCCATTATCTGCAACTATCACCAAGTGAATTAAGTCTTTCACAACAAGCCCGAGCACAATTTCCTCTGCGTGTTCCAGTGGCATTTGCCTCACGCATGGAAAAAGGCAATCCCGCCGATCCACTTTTGCGGCAAGTTTTGCCTGTTTTAGATGAGTTGCAAATTTACCCCGATTTCAGTGATGATCCCGTCGGTGATTTGCCCGCACTCAAACAAACCGGTTTACTTCATAAATATCATGGGCGCGTATTGCTTATCAATACAGGCGCGTGCGCTATCCATTGCCGATATTGTTTTCGACGTAATTTTCCGTATGCGGATTTGCAACTCACCAAACAACAAGAAAATGACGTTATCGAGGCAATTAGAAACGATACTAGCATTGAAGAAGTGATTTTAAGTGGTGGCGATCCGATGATTTTAAATGATGCACGTTTAACGTCACTCATTCACGCACTAGCAACGATTAAAAAACTCAAACGCATACGCATTCATACACGTTTACCGATTGTGTTGCCAGCGAGAATAACGGATGATTTATTGACGTTATTTAAAAGTTGCTCAAAAAAAATTATCGTCGTCGTTCATTGCAATCACGCCAATGAAATTGATGACGAGGTTGCCCATGCTTGCGCTCGTTTGCGTTCTGCTGGTGTTGTCCTTCTCAATCAATCGGTTTTACTCCGCGATGTCAATGATAATGCCACCGCGCTTTGTGAGTTGAGCGAGACGTTATTTGAAATAGACGTGTTGCCGTATTATTTGCATTTTTTAGATAAAGCGAACGGAACAGGTCATTTTCAAGTCAGCAAAACCGATGCTTTAGCATTATTTGAATCCATGCAAAATCAGTTGCCCGGATATTTAGTGCCTAAATTAGTGACCGAGCAAGCAGGCGCTCTTGCTAAACAAAATTTATGATTATTCAATCACAACCGTTTTCAAATCAGTTAAAGGTATCGAGCTAAATTCAGTAAACGTGTCACCCTCTTGTTCAATAAATAAAGCCGCAATGCCTGTTTTATTCGCTAGTTCAATTCCGGCTTCACGTCCTAAACATAAAAGCGCGGTATCCCATACTTCTGCTTTAGTGACATCTTCATCGAATACGGAAACGGACACCGTGTTATGCGTAATTGGCGTGCCTGTTTTTGCGTTTAAAATGTGGCTATAGCGTTTGCCGTCTTTGTCAAAAAAATGATGATACGTGCCAGACGTGGTGACCGACATCGGCTCTGTGCGATTCATGGTAATGATTTTGTGCATACTACGCTGTGTTGACAGCGGTTTTTCAAGCGCTACGCGCCAAGGTGAATTATCTGGTTTTTTGCCAAACGTTTGAAGTTCACCACCGATTTCAACGAGATAATTATCAATGCCTTGTGCTTTAAAAATGCCGGCAATTTGCGACACGCTATGACCTTGACCAACTGAGGATAAATCGATTTTGAGTGTTGGATTTTTTTTACGCAAATGCGTCGAATCAATAATATCTATTTGATTAAATCCTACTTGGTTCAAGACCGTTTTTAAGTTACTAGGACTAGGCTGCGTGAGTGATTCACCTTTAAATCCCCATAAATCAAACAAGGGTTTAATGGTTAAATCATAGCAACCTTGCGTTGCTTCGCTAGCCACTTTTGCCGCTTGTATTAAGGTAATAACTTCATCGCCGAGCATTTGTGGCTCGGTGCTGTTTAGCGTATTAAATTTTTCAATCACCGAATCCTCACGGTAATTGGAGAGCTGTATATCAAGGCGTTGAAGTTCTTCATCCACTTGCTTTTGCAATGCGGCGCTGTCAATGGTGTTTTTGCTTGACCAAAAACTCATGTGATACGTCGTGCCTTGTGTGTAGCCTTCAAATTTTTGCACGGTTTTAGGCGGTTCACAGCCGTTTAAGGTGAGAATAAAGGCGGCACTGAGGACGGGATAAACAAATGCGCGTGTCATTATTGCTCCACCGTTACAAAGGCAATTTTAGAAATGCCCGCGTGTTGAACGCTTGCCATCACCTCTGCTACTTTTGCATACACAACCGCTTGATCTGCATATAAATGCACACCAATTTCGGCATCTTTAGCAAGTTCAGTTTTTAAATTGGCTTCTAGCGTCACTAAATCGGTTTGAGCGACTTTGTTTAACGTGACCATGCCTTGCGCATCAATGCCGAGTTGCAACGGCTGCTTTTGCGTATCAGCGACTGTTTGCGTAGTTTTTGGTAATTTGACTTGAACAGATTGCGTAAGCAGTGGCGCAGTAACAAGTAAAATAATGACCA
>JBDLQG010000034.1:0-15245 GCA_039800705.1 Pseudomonadota bacterium | reverse complement strand
CGTCGTCGCCAATCAGTTTTAGATATTGTAGAGGAACATTGGCAAACCTTCGGACGTGATATTTATAGTCGCCATGATTATGAAGCCGTTGAATCGTCAATTGCACAAGAAATTATGAGCAGTTTACGCGAGCAAATCCAAACCCTGCCCCATCAAACGTTTGGCGAGTACACTGTCAAATATGCAGACGAATTCTGCTACCACGACAGCATTGATGGCAGCACCAGTGCAAATCAAGGTTTTAGAATCGGCTTTGAGAACGGTTCACGAATTGTATTTCGTTTATCAGGAACGGGTACGGTAGGCGCAACACTACGGATTTATATCGAACGTTTTGAGCCTGATAGCGACAAACATCATCAAGACCCGCAAATTGCATTAGCGCAATTAATTGAATTAGCAGAGCAATTCTGCCAAGTAAAAGAGCGAACTGGTTTAACTGAGCCAACCGTCATTACTTAATATATCAACTGAAAGGGCGAGTACTATCTCGCCCTTTTTGCTTAAAAAGCGCTATTTCATTAAATTCACAAAATCAAATAAATGTCTATCCGCTAATTGCGATGGCGCCACATTTTGTAAACTGGTGAAAATCGTTTCAAGTCGCCCTGGAAACTGTCTATCCCATGTTTTTAACATTTCTTTCATTGCCTGACGCTGCAGATTTTCTTGTGAACCGCATAAATTACAGGGAATAATTGGAAATTTTCTAAACGCTGCGTAGCGTTCAATATCTTTTTCGCGTGTGTACGCAAGCGGACGAATAATAATATTTTTCTTATCATCGCTCAGTAATTTGGGTGGCATGGCTTTTAGCTTCCCACCGTAAAAAATATTTAAGAAAAACGTTTCTAAAATATCATCACGATGATGCCCAAGGGCAATTTTGGTGACATTATTTTCTTCAGCAAAACCATATAACGTCCCGCGTCGTAAACGTGAACAAAGTCCGCATGTCGTCTGACCTTCGGGAATGACACGCTTTACGACACTGTAAGTGTCTTTCTCGATAACATGATAAGGTACACCTAACGTTTCAAGATACTCCGGTAATACGTGTTCAGGAAATCCCGGTTGTTTTTGATCTAAATTAACCGCTAACAATTCAAAATTGACGGGTGCTGTTTTTTGTAAATTGAGTAAAACATCAAGTAAGGTATAGGAATCTTTACCACCAGACAAACACACCATAATCTTATCGCCATCTTCAATCATATTGAAATCGGCAATCGCATCGCCTACCGTGTGTCGTAGGCGTTTTTGGAGTTTATTGAATTGGTAACGTGTTTTTTGATCTAAATCAGAATGCGCTGTCATTTTAGGTAAATCTATAGGGGCACATACAAACTTAATTATGTGCTATTTTGAGGGATACAGCTTAGAGCGAGCGTATGTCCATACGCTCGCAAAAATGATTAACCGTTAACCGTTGTATCGTTGAAAAATCAATGTCGCGTTTGTGCCGCCAAAGCCAAAGCTATTGGACATAATGGTATTGAGTGTCACATTATCTTGACGCTCACGCACGATAGGAATATCCGCAGCCCCTGAATCTAATTGGGTAATATTTGCTGACGCACTTAGAAAATTATCACGCATCATCAACAGTGAATAAATAGCTTCATTCACACCTGCTGCACCAAGTGCATGACCTGTCAATGATTTCGTTGAACTCACCCAAGGTACATTTCCAACACCAAAAACATCACGCAACGCGCCTAGTTCTTTCGTATCACCCACTGGCGTACTCGTGCCATGTGCGTTGATATAATCGATTTTACCCTTCACGGTTGCCATCGCTTGCTGCATACAACGGACAGCGCCTTCACCTGACGGCTGAACCATGTCGTAACCATCAGACGTTGCACCATAACCGACAAGCTCAGCGTAAATTTTCGCTCCACGCGCTTTTGCGTGCTCAAGTTCTTCAATCACTAAAACGCCGCCGCCACCTGAAATGACAAACCCATCACGGGTTTCATCATAAGGACGCGATGCTGTTGTTGGTGTGTCGTTATATTTTGAAGATAACGCGCCCATCGCATCAAACAGAAGCGACATTGTCCAATGCACTTCCTCACCACCGCCAGCAAATACCACATCCTGCTTGCCCATTTGAATTAATTCCATCGCATGACCAATACAGTGCGCACTGGTAGCACAAGCCGAGCTAATCGAATAATTCACACCTTTAATTTTAAAGGGTGTCGCAAGGCACGCGGTGTTTGTGCTCGACATCGTACGCGGCACGCGATAAGGCCCCACTTGCTTAATGCCTTTTTCACGTAAAATATCCGCCGCTTCAACGAGATTTGACGTTGATGGTCCACCAGAACCCATCACAAGACCGGTACGAAAATTTGAAATTTCATCTTCACTTAAACCTGAATCATCAATAGCTTGCTGCATGGCAACATAATTAAATGCTGCGCCATCACCCATAAAACGACGTACTTTACGATCAATTACGTCATCAAGTTCAATATTGATGGTGCCTTCAACATGGCTACGCAATCCCATTTCTTTGTAGACTTCACTAAAACTAATCCCAGAGTGCCCTTCTCTTAGAGAATTGACGACTTCTTGTTGATTATTACCTATGCTAGAAACAATACCCAACCCAGTCACTACCACGCGCTTCATGGTCTTCGCCCTTAAAAATTTTCTGTAGAAGTAAACAAGCCAACACGTAAATCCGTGGCTTCGTAAATGACTTTGCCATCCACTTCCATGGTAGCATCCGCAATCCCCATCACCAATTTACGCATAATCACACGCTTTAAATTGACACGATAAGTGACTTTTTTATTGTGTGGCAAGACTTGACCTGTGAATTTCACTTCACCCACGCCCAACGCGCGACCTTTTCCCGGTCCGCCCATCCAGCACAAGTAAAAGCCGACAAGTTGCCACATAGCATCAAGACCAAGGCATCCTGGCATCACTGGATCACCTTGAAAATGGCAATCAAAAAACCACAAATCCGGCGTTATATCGAGCTCTGCGATAATTTCGCCTTTTTCATAAGTGCCGCCTTCATCTGAAATATGCGTGATGCGATCCATCATTAACATATTGGGGAGCGGGAGTTGCGCATTCTCTGCGCCATATAATTCACCGCGACCGGATTGCAATAATTCTTCGCGGGTAAAACTCGATTGTCTCGGCATGTGTCTTAAAACCTAATTGTAGTTATTCTTATAAGTTGCGCGTCATTATCTAACAGTCACTAAAAAAAATCAGCTCAAATTTTGCGACATGCTCAGCAAATAAAGTCGCTATTGTATTTTACAATTGCTTATTTGATTTTTATATTTTTAATTTACGAGGGTAAATCACAAGCAATGTCAGTCAAGTGAACCACTAGAAATAACAAAGCTACTTGTATTTTATCAGAAAACAGAGGGAGTGGTAGCGCGTTAACAGCAGAAAAATAACTAAAATAGAGAAGATACAGAAAGAATAATAGAAAAGTTCGATAATTAAGCAGTAGAAGATGTCATTCTCACATCTTCTACTTTTACCCACTATTTACTC
This sequence comes from Pseudomonadota bacterium, assembly GCA_039800705.1. Classification (GTDB taxonomy): domain Bacteria; phylum Pseudomonadota; class Gammaproteobacteria; order Methylococcales; family Methylomonadaceae; genus UBA10906. Next base: position 11,708 of record JBDLQG010000034.1, on the reverse strand, counting down.
TTTATCGACAAATTTTGCAGCGTAACTGCTTTTGTGAGGAATATCAAAACGAATGCCTTTGAGCATTAAATCCCAATACATCCAAGGGAACCCGATTTTTTTACCAATCCACCAAATCCAACGCCCTACACGTGGATCCAAGAATGGAAACGAGGGTGTAATACGACTATCGTAGCTAAATTCAGCTAAAATGACCGTATTGAGCGACGTAACGAGTGGGCATGAGCCATAGCCATCGTATTTACCTTCAACTGCTTTGGCGTGAATCAAATTCAAAATATTATCAACCACTACGGGAACTTGCTTGCGAACAGCGGCCGCTGTTTTTGCATTCGTCGTTGACGCGGCATCACCTAATCCAAAAATATTTGAATATTTATTGTGCTGAAGCGTATTAGGGTGAACATCTACGCGACCGTCCACATTGGCTAGTGGACTGTGTTTAATAAAATCTGGCGCACTTTGTGGGGGTGTTACATGAATCATGTCAAATTTTTCAACTGTGTGCTGTTTATGACCATCAGCATCCGTAAATTCAAACGTGGCGGTTTTTGCATCACCGTCAATCGCAATCAAATTGTGCGCAAAATGGGTTTTAATACCGTAACTTTCCACCACTTTTGCCAATGGTTTTGCGAAGAAAGGAATGCCAAACATCGCACCACCCACGTTGAAAAACTCCACGCTGATTTTATGTGCAATACCTTTTTTACGAAAACGATCCGCCGCCATATACATAATTTTTTGAGGCGCACCAGCACACTTAATTGGCATAGCGGGTTGCGTAAATAATGCACGACCTTCACCCAAATTTTGAATACATTCCCATGTGTATTCAACGGTATCGGGAGAATAATTACTGCACACACCATTTTTACCCAGCGCGTCTTTTGCCCCTGCAATTTGATCCCAATCCAACTGAAAACCCGGACAAACAACCAAATATTCATAACTGAGTATTTCACCTGATCTGAGCGTCACTGCATTTTCTTCAGGTTGAAACGATTCGACATAATTTTTAATCCATTTCACACTTGAATCAATTAAATCAGCCTCATTGCGCGTAGCTTGTTTAAGTGTATATTCGCCACCACCCACAATCGTAAAAGCTGCTTGATAATAGTGTTTTTCACTTGGCTCAATCACAGCAATGTCGATATCTTTTTTTACACGACGCATATTATTTGCCACTGAAACGCCTGCCGCACCACCGCCAACAATCAGTAATGTATGATGCTCTCTCATCTTAAATCCTCTATTTTTGTAGTTATTCTATTGTGATTAAAAGCGTGTCTTTCAGTTTGACATAAAAGACACGCTCTACAAGGGTTAATGGACTATTTCCAACCTTCAAAGCCACCCGCTAACGACAGTACATTGGTATAACCTAATTTTCTGTAGTGTTTGAGCCGCAAGTGCACAGCGTCCACCTGTTCGGCAATAAATCAACACAGCTTTCGACTTATCCGCTAATTCAGGTAACGCATTGATTTTAAATTCAATCGTGCCTCGTGGCAACAAAGATAGCGTTATCAATGTGAACGGCACCAAATTCACTTTCTGCTCGTGCAGTATAAAATAATTGCCACGCTCTATCAGCAGTGATCTCTTTAGTATGTTGCTTGGCGGCATTGACAAGCTCTTGCCCTGTTATGCCACTTTACTTTACACAATACAGAATGTGTTTACCGTTGTACAACGGCGATAGCACGCTTATTCTCATCTAAACCACAATCACCATTAAACGTGGTAACTCCTCAGTTTGAATGCAATGTTAGTTTTGTTGTATATCTAACGCGGCTTTTTGCCACGCATTTATGCCGCCGTCCAAATTATAAACAGCTGAAAATCCGGCATTTTTAAGCACTTCGGCTGCCTTTGCAGAACGGACCCCACTGCGGCATTGCGTAATCACAGGACTGTCTTTGTATTTTTCTAGTTCTGTAACGCGATTTTTCACGTCACTTAACGGGATATGAATCGCGCCTGCTATATGCCCCGCATTCCATTCATCTGTTTCACGTACATCGATAATAATAGCATTACGCTCATGTTGCATTTTTGCCGCTTCATTAGGTGAAACACTTTCAATAGACGCGCTCATGACATTTTGACCACCAAGCAGCGCGATAATTGCAACTAATATTTTTTTCATAAGTACTTATTTCCTAAAACGTTGAATAACGATATGGCAGACATTGTGCCAAAATTTGGCAACAGTTTAAAATCAAGGAATTCATGATCATTTGACAATGAAAAACCTTTTTTTATGTTTCATTTCATGTTCCAATGAAACATAAAATGTTTCACTAAGACATCGAGTTGAAACGTAACACTAAAACGTAAACAATGCAAAATGCAAATAGACAATGCCCAAACCTTTCACGGCATATTAAGCCGATCACCAGCCATGCGCGATGTTTTTCAAATTATTCAAACCGCAGCGCAAACGGAAGCAACGGTTTTAGTACGCGGCGAAAGTGGTTCTGGTAAAGAATTAGTCGCACGCGCTATTCATCAATTAAGTACAAGACATGACGCCCCGTTTTTAGCGGTCAATTGCGCGGCTTTGTCGAGTCATTTACTCGAAAGTGAGTTATTTGGTCATGTGCGTGGCGCGTTTACCGGTGCGATTAGAGATCACCACGGTCTGTTTCAACGTGCGCACGGCGGCACGTTATTTTTAGATGAAATTGCAGAATTGCCCCTTGAGCTGCAAGCCAAATTACTGCGTGTCATTCAAGAGCGTACTTATGTGCCCGTTGGCGGTGTTATCTCCATGCCGGTCAATATTCGACTGGTTGCTGCGACACATCGCTCACTGCGTGAAGAAGTCAAACTGGGACGATTTCGAGAGGACTTAATGTATCGTTTACGGGTGGTTCCTATTTATTTACCGCCACTGCGTGAACGCCGTGAGGACATTAGTTTACTGATTTGGCATTTCATCAAACAGCATAACGCTGAAAATGGCCGAAAAATTGAAAAAATTGATCCCGATGCCATGCGTTTGTTACTTGATTATTCATGGCACGGCAATATTCGAGAATTGCATAATGTGGTGGAATACACCTTTGCGGTAGGTCGTGGTTCGATACTAAAAAGCACCGAACTGCCACCTGAATTTCGTGAATCACAACAGCCTACCTCAACCATCAAAACACTTAATGATGAAGATGAAAGAAGTGCGATTATACGCGCACTAAACGAAACTAAAAATGTGAACGCCGCTGCGCAAATGCTCGATATGAGTCGTGCCACGTTTTGGCGAAAACGTAAACAATATGACCTTTAATTTTTACGCTGCGCGTTCACAATCGCAGGCAATTGCTTAATTTTTTTCAGTATTGTATTTAACTGCGTGGTATTTTCTATTTGCAAGGTTAAATTTAGTACGGCGGAAAAATCCACATCGGCTTCAAGTGCAGCAGAAAAAATGTGAATTTTATTCTGTGCCAGCAATTGCGACACATCGGTTAATAAATTCTGCGCATTGAACGCATGAATGATGATAGGCACAGCGTGACTGGCTTTGCTATTTTGCCAACTTACTGCAATGCGTTGTGGTTGCTTGGCGGCGCTGAGTTGCAACATATTTTTGCAATCTGCACGATGCACAATAATACCTTTATAATGCGAAATATAACCTGTAATCTCATCGCCCGCGACAGGATGGCAACAGTGCGCAAATGTCGTTTGAACATTATTTAGTCCCTCAACACTCACCTCACTAGCATGCAGACTTTTGTTTGCTCTGACGCTGTTGACTAAAGGGACTTCTTTTCCCGTTTCAACAACAGATGGTGGCGGTTCGACTTTACTTTCTGCTTGCGCTTTTGCGTTCTCAAGTTCTTCTTGTTGACGCAGCCAATTTTTAACTTTTTGAATGGAGCGTTGCGATTTTAAATACCCTAAATTAGGATCAATCCAATTACGATTGGGTGACGTTTCTTTCGTCGTTAAAATTTCAATTTGCTCACCCGATTTTAAAATATACGTCAACGGCACAATACGACCATCTACTTTCGCACCGCGACAACGATGCCCTATTTCCGTGTGTACGGCGTAAGCAAAATCAAGTGGAGTTGAGCCTTTAATTAAATCAACGAGTCGACCCGCAGGGGTAAGCACATAAACTCGATCGTTAAATAATTCACTGCGAAACTCCTCATTTGAACTGGGTTCAAGTGTTTTGTTTTCGAGTAATTTACGCAAGGTAGCCACGCTTTTTTCCATCGTCGCGGATTGCTTGCCACCTTCTTTATATGACCAATGCGCCGCCACACCTAGCTCAGCATAGTCGTGCATGGCTTGCGTTCGAATTTGCACTTCAATGCGATTACCGTCTTGATCAACAATAACAGTGTGCAAGGATTGATAGCCATTTTCTTTGGGATTAGCAATATAATCATCAAATTCTTTTGGAATCGTCTGCCACAAACTGTGCACAATACCTAGTACGGTATAGCAATGAATCAAACTATTAACAATCACACGCACCGCAAGCAAATCATATAGTTCATCAATGTCTAAATTTTTACGCTGCATTTTTTTCCAAATGCTGTAAATATGTTTAGGACGACCGTAACATTGACACGTAATTTTTTCTTTGGCTAGCGTGTTTTGAAGTAGTGTAATAAATCCTTGAATACTACTCTCACGCGCTACGCGATTGGTAGCCAGTGATTTTGCAATATGGCGATACGCAATAGGATCAAGATAGCGAAACGCCATATCTTCAAGTTCCCATTTAAACTGATGCACACCTAAACGATTGGCAATCGGTGCATAAATATCGAGTGTTTCATGGCTGATAAAATGACGGATTTCTTGCGACTCTCTAGGTAAATTACGCAAACGCACAATCCGATAAGCCAATTTGATTAACACCGCTCGCACATCTTGCGTCATTGACAATAACATTCGACGCATAGTTTCTGCTTGATTAGGCTGACTTGCCATTTCAGGCGAATAAACACGAATATTATTCAACCAATTAACGTCTTGGACTAAGCTGAAAACAGCGCCTCCAAATTGAGACTCAATATCAAGCGCCCCTTCACCATTGACTAAGCGAGGATCACTTAAAATAGCTGCTAAAATCGTTTTCAAATCCACATGAAAACCCATCAAAATCGCCGCAACATCCACGCCTCTTGGCCGCATATAATGGGCATCACCGGGAATTTTTTCGACAATAGCAAGCGCGTTTTGCAATTGCAGTTGTTCCTCTGCATTATAGCGATGCAGCATCTCTTCAATAGGAATGATGACAGGTTTCATCTTTTAATTAATTCTTTTAATCAATAAAGCGTTTAGTTAAATCAGAAAAAGCATCAATACGGCGATCTCGCAAAAATGGCCAAATTCTCCTTACCGTTTCCGCGTGTGCTTTGTCGATTTCAGCCGTTAAAATTTGCGTATCAGTTGCATTGGCATGCGCTAAAAACTCACCTTGTGGACCAACAATAAAGCTATTTCCCCAAAAATCAATACCGCTTTCCGAATCGGGCGCCGTTTCAAAGCCAATACGATTACATGAAATCACTGGCAAACCATTTGCCACGGCATGACCGCGTTGCACGGTCATCCACGCTTCAAGTTGCTTGGCTTGCTCTTCGCTTGTGTCTGCTCTATCCCAACCAATTGCCGTGGGGTAAATGAGCAAATCAGCACCCGCAAGCGCCATTAAACGTGCAGCCTCAGGATACCATTGATCCCAGCAAATCAAGACACCGAGTTTTCCAATCGACGTTTCAATAGGCGTAAAACCCAAATCACCCGGCGTAAAATAATATTTTTCATAAAACGCAGGGTCATCGGGAATGTGCATTTTGCGGTATTTACCGGCAATACTGCCGTCTTTATCAAAGACGACAGCCGTATTGTGATAAAGTCCCGCCGCGCGACGCTCAAAAATCGTTGAAACAATGACAATCTTCAATTCTTTTGCTAACGCGCTCAAAATAGCCGTCGTTTCACCTGGAATCGCTTGCGCTAAATCGAACACGCTATGATGCTCGGTTTGACAGAAATATTTTCCTAAATGCAATTCAGGCAAAACGACTAAATCCGCATTTTGCGCGGCGGCTTCACGAATTTTTTGAATCGAAAAATCTAAATTAACTTGTCGGCTATCATCGCCACACGGTTGCTGAACCGCACATACAAGTAATTTTTTCTTCATAGTGCTCTAACCTCTCGCTTGCTCTGGAAACTGCATGGTCATGCAATGTAAACTGCCATATTGATGCACTAATGGACGGCAGGGAATGGGCAAAATTTCATGTTCTGGGAAAACGGCTGCTAAACGCGCTAGCGCCACTGCATCGTTTTTATCGCCATACACCGGCACCATCACTGCATGATTGATAATCAAAAAATTCGAATAATTCGCAGGCAATGGCTCATCGTCTTCATCAAAAATAGGCGTTGGCAATGGTAAAGCAACGAGATTATAGGGTTTATCATCAAACGTTCTAAACACCTCAAGTTGCAATTTCATGCGATGCAAACTTTCATAATGGGGATTGTCGATATCATCACAACTAGTGTAAGCAATCGTATTGGGCGTACAAAAACGCGCTAATGTGTCAATATGCGCATCCGTATCATCACCTGATAAATTTTCTTGATTCACCCATAAGATACGTTTTGCGCCTAAATGGGTTTTGAGTTGCGCTTCGATTTGCTCTTTATTTAGGGCACTGTTGCGATTAGGGTTGAGTAAACAATGGGACGTGGTCAAAATTGTCCCTTCACCGTCACTTTCAATACTTCCGCCTTCTAAAATGAAATCAATATCGTGATGCGATTTGCCTTTGAAATATTTCGTATTGGCTAATTTATGATTCAAGGCGTTGTCATGAGCAAAATCGTACTTTTCACCCCAACCGTTAAATTGGAAATTCAAATAATGCAGCGTATGGTCTTTTTCAACCGTTAAAAACGTGGTGTCGCGTACCCAAATGTCATTCACGGGCGCATGGATGAAATCAATATCACCATGACGCTGCACTAATTTTTGAATATGGCGTTGATGATCTTCATCTCGACAAACAATAAATAAGCGTTGATACTCCGTAATGGTATCAGCAATGATGGCATAGGTATCCTCAACGGATTCAAGGCGATCACTAAAATCCCCCGTCGCGTGTGGCCATGCGATTAAAACAGCGGTTTGTTTTTCCCATTCGGCTGGAAATCTTATCATTATTGTTCCCTCTTGATATTATGAAATTAGCAAGCACCATTATACGCCATGCTTGATGTGTAGCATGGCAAAACATGACGCACTTAGCAACTAATTATTGGTGTTTGAATTTGAAGCAGGTTCGTTTGGCTTTACGTATAAGTCACTCCCCTGTTTTGATATGGCAGAACGCCGTTATTTTGTATTTCGTCTATCCTGTTTTTCACGAATATCACTGACCACGACAGGGGTAGGTAGGTAAAAGTTAAAGCGTGGTTTTCATGTAAAAACCACGCTTTTTCGAGCGGGGGAAATAAAACAAATTCTGAAAGTTAACTTTTTTTACTGAAAAGTGCTTTTAAGGTATCGTCTAAATCATGGTATTTAAATGTGTAACCTAAATCTGTTACGCGTACAGGAAATACGCGTTGCCCGCCGAGCACCAAATTTGCACGCTCACCTAAAAGTAATTGCAACACCCATGCAGGCGTTGAAAAGAAGACGCGGCGATTGAGTGCGCGTGCGAGATGTTCTGTAAATGCTTGATTGGTCAAAGGCTGTGGCGCGGTCATATTGTATGCCCCTTGCGCATTGGAATTGGTGAGCAATTCAATTAACACAGCAACATAATCATCAATGTGAATCCAACTCATCCACTGCGTCCCCGAACCCATACTGCCGCCTAGCCCTAATTTGAAGGCTGGTAGCATTTTTTTCAAAAAACCACCTGATGGTGCAAGCACGAGCCCTGTCCGCAAGACACAAACACGCACACTAGAAGCTAACGCTGCTTTTTCCCACTCGTCGCAAAGATGCGCTCCAAAATCTTTGCCTGCGTGAGCACCTTCATCAAGGATTTTATCGCCTGTGTTTCCATAATAACCAATGGCTGAGCCACTAATAAAAACACTCGGTTTTTCATCTGCCGCTTCAATACAGCGAACAAGTGATTGCGTTAAACCTACACGACTGTCCCACAATACTTTTTTGCGTGCCTCTGTCCACGCTTTATCGACAATCGATTCACCCGCTAAATTGATGACCGCATCGAAATGCGTCGCAGGTTGCCATTCGTCGAGTGAGCGAATGGCCTTGCAAAATGTCGGGACAGTTTCAGGTTTGCGACTAAGCACAGTGAGCTCATGCCCTAATTGGTGTAATTGCACACATAAATGCGAGCCAATTAGGCCCGTGCCGCCTGTAATTAAAATTTTCATATTCTTATTGTGATTGAAGTTTTTGCAATTCTTTCGCTACGCGCATTGCATCCATCGCAGGATCGACATCATTATCAATTTGACGAATGACTAAAGAAGGATCAAGAATAAACGTCCAGCGTTTTGCAACCGTCACAATGGGCATTTTCACGCCATACGCCTCCGTCACTTTGGCGTCAGGGTCAGAAAGTAGTGTAAACGTGAGTTGATGTTCTTTATGAAATTTTTGCAAATCTTCTACATCATCCGTGCTGATACCAAAAACATCGGCATTTTCGCTGCGAATGACTTTAATAGCATCACGAAACGCGCAGGCTTGCGTGGTGCATCCGGGTGTGCCGGCTTTGGGATAAAAATACAATACTGTCCAGCCTTTTCCTTGCCGACTTGCTAAGTCGAGCGTGCTGCCATCTTGCGCATGGAGCGTAAACAACGGTGCTTGTTGCCCTACACTGACTTTCTCAGCATGCGCAAATCCCATAGACGCAAATAATGACAACATAACAACCCCTTTTTTGATTGTTGAACTAAAACGTATTTTTTGCATGACGAACCTCGCGTGAAACGTGAAAAAAACAAAATTTACTGGAAAGAAGATAACGCAATTACGTCCTTGGTGGGAAGTTTTACTGTTAATTGGATTTGACCGGCAAAATTTTGCTGGACAATTCTTCCGTCTACTTTTTTTAATTCGTACTCAAACAATTGAAATTGCTCATAATCGAGCGTGAAGTTGAGTGTGGTCATTTCAATATGGGGATGTAGTGTCGCCAACTCAATGGCCTGCTTGATTGCGTGACTATATGCGCGTGTTAATCCGCCTGCACCCAGTTTAACACCACCAAAATACCGAATCACAATCGCCATCGTATTGATGAGATTTTTACCTTCAAGATGTTGAAAAATCGGTTTTCCTGCGGTGCCTGAAGGCTCACCTGCATCATTGAAGCGGTAAATAATACCGCTGTCAGTTTTGAGGCGATACGCAAACGCAATATGATTGGCGTGCGGATGAAGAAGATGCTGATTTTTTAATTCAGCAATCACTGCTTGTTCATTTTCACAAGGCGCAATAAACCCGATAAAACGTGATTTTTTGAGGATTTCCTCAAACGTATAAGATTGCGAAATAGTGAACACGAGGAGTTTATCTCTTCAATTAAAAAATAAGTATAAAACCAATCCTTAACCATTTCAAAGATTCGCTGTCTATAATTTTTTTATTGGCTATTTGCAAAATCAAAACTTATGCTAGAATAACCAACGGAGATAGTAGGAAATAAATAGCACTGTTTTTGTAGATTGAAACCCTCCCTCTTTTTCAGTTTATGGGGCGGTGCTATTTATCTTAACGCCCTTTTTCATTTTTGCCACCAAACGAAGGCAATATCATTATGTCAAAAATCACCTGTTTTCATGATGGGGAATGCCCATTATGTAAAGTCGAAATCAATGCCATGAAAAAACTCGACAAAGAAGCGCAAATTGAGTGGGTAGACATTACGCAAGACACCACTGCCTTAGCCAATGCCGGACTGACTTATCGAGAGGCTATGGATAGAATTCATGTGATGGATGAAAACGCGCAACTCCATTCAGGCGTTCGTGGTTTTTTACTTGTTTGGAAACGCCTGCCTTATTACCGTTTTTTCGCTAAAATAATCGAAAACGTACCATTTATGTTAACGATTATGGAGAAATTTTACTGCCTGTTTGCACGCTACCGCTTAACACTGACGGGTAAAAAATACTTGGATGAGCCAAAATGAATCAAATCAATCCACGTAAACTGCTCCACTCAAAATGGACTGCCCTGCATCCCACGAAAAAACGGCGGCATTTTATTGTGACAAAACTCATTTTATCGCCCGATAATGAAATCATTATCGGATGTGAACTCGAAGCGGTCATTGATAAAAGTATTGCAGAAATAGATTGGAAACAACTCAAAGAAGCTAGTTCTTGGCAAATGGGCTGGCGTTAATTCTGCCAGTATTTCATGTCATTTGCTTTATGATGTCATTTTTCAATACATTTTAAAAAACATGATAAATCAACACACATTCAACGACATCGCCGCGCAAATCAGCGTTGCCACACATGAAAAATTTGACATTATTGCCACTCAATCCGTGGCAGGCGGTGATATTAATAGCGCCTTTATGCTGCAAGGAGCGACACAACGTTATTTCGTCAAACTCAATCGTGCCGATTTAATTGATATGTTCGCTGCAGAATTTGAGGGATTAAATGCGATTGCCAACACAAAAACGATTCAAACGCCCCGCCCCATTCTTTATGGTCAAGCCGAAAAGTCGAGTTTTTTGGTACTCCAGTACATCGAATTCACCCGCATGACACCCACAGCGCAGCGTACATTAGGCGAACAATTAGCCAATTTACATCAACAAAAACAGCCTTATTTTGGCTGGATTCGTGATAACACCATTGGCTCAACCCCGCAAATAAACACACGCGCTTATGATTGGGCGACATTTTGGCGAGAGCATCGCTTAGGATTTCAATTAAAACGTGCGGCAGAAAATGGTTACAGAGGAAAACTACAGCATTTAGGCGAAAAGTTGTGTACCCGCATAGACGATTTTTTTACCGATTACACGCCAACCCCATCACTTCTGCATGGTGATTTGTGGGGCGGAAATATCGCGTGTGATGCGCAGCAGCGCCCCATAATTTTTGATCCCGCGTGTTATTTTGGCGACAGAGAAACCGATTTAGCCATGACCGAATTATTCGGTGGTTTTGGAACGGATTTTTACAGCGCATACAATAGCGTTTGGAAGCTAGATGCAGGCTATCAAACACGCAAAACACTTTATAATCTTTATCATATTCTCAATCACGTCAATTTATTTGGCGCGGGGTATGAGCGTCAAGCACAACACATGATGGAGCAATTATTAAGCGCTTAAAAATTATTGTTCACGCAAAATTTTCATGGGCGGTTGATTCACCACTTTTCGCACGCCCCAAAAACCTGTTAACCCAACAAGCAATAATCCCAATAAAGGCACCACGAACCATAACAGAAAATTGGGTTGATAATGAATGTGCATGACACGGGTATATAAAAAATAGAGTATCGTTTCGGACATCACCACCGCAAGCACACCTGACATCAAACCTAAAAAACAAAATTCAATCAAATGCGTTTTGCGTAAAAAACGGCGAGACGCGCCTAAACTACGCATTAGTGCCCCTTCATAAATACGATAATCCAGCGTTGCGTAAACCGCCGCAAATAACACCGTTAATCCCGCGATTAACGCAAAATAAAG
>JBDLQG010000033.1:0-15323 GCA_039800705.1 Pseudomonadota bacterium | reverse complement strand
GATATGGTAATATCGTGGTTACAAGCTGATTCACGTTTGGCTGAATTAGAATGTAAAGAATCGGTGACAAGTGTAATGCCCTTTAATCGCACAAAAGTAAAAGTAAAAAAAGAAATCGTGACAATGGGCATTGAAGGCATTGACCCAAAGCAAATTGTCGGTACTTACGTCAATGCAAACGATTGGAATTCACTCATTGATGATCCTGACGTGTTGGTTATCGACACGCGAAATGATTATGAATTTCAAGTAGGAACATTCAAAAACGCAATCAATCCAAATACCCAACGTTTTCGTGAATTTCCACAGTACGTCAAAGAAAACCTTGATCCGGCTAAACACAAAAAAGTGGCTATGTTTTGTACAGGCGGAATTCGCTGCGAAAAATCAACGGCCTTTTTGAAGCAACAAGGATTTGACGAAGTCTATCACCTCAAAGGCGGTATCTTAAAATATTTAGAAGAGATGCCGGTTGAAAATACGCTTTGGGAAGGTGAGTGTTTTGTCTTTGATGAACGCGTGACGGTGAACCATCAATTAGAAAAAGGCAACTATGATCAATGTAATGCGTGTCGCTTACCCATTACACAAGAAGACAAAGCAAGTGAAAAATATCAGCAAGGTGTGAGTTGTCCACATTGTTTTGATAAAGTCACCCTTGAGCAAAAAGCACGTTTTAGTGAACGTGAAAAACAAATGGCATTAGCTAAAAAACGAGGTGAAGCGCATCTGGGCGAAGATGCCGCAAAAGCACTTATCCAAAAACGTCAGAAAAAAATACAGCATCGAAAAATGGCTGAAAAAATGTAGCGTTACTGTATTCACAGCGTCAACATTAGCGTGTATATTTTAGTTGGGCTTTACCATATTTTTTGGCATTATTTGACTGGAAAACGAAAATGAAATCGAAAATTTTAACGGCAGCACTTATCTTGACAATGCCTTTTACTGCAATTGCCGACAGGCACGGGCATTATGGTTATTATGGTGGTCATCATCACCATGGCGGGGGGAATCGATGGATTGCACCCGCTATTATTGGTGGTGTCATTGCAGGCTCTGCGCTATACGGTGTAACAAGGGATAGAGAGCGTGAGGTAGTCATTGAGCGTGATCCAAGTGACGAATATTACCGCCGTGAATTGATACGCCAAGAATTACGCGAAGAGCAATTACGTCAACGCGAACGTGATTTAGAGCGTCGTGAACGTCAGCTTTATGGAAACTATAATCAACAACCTGCATTGAATTCTGACGACAGATGCAATGAATATTATCGCAATAATGGTGAGTCAAACTACTATTCACGCAATTGCTGGTAATTTTCATTAAAGTAGATATGCACCACGAATCTTTATACTAAAAAGACTCGTGGTATGTTAATCCGTAGTCTAAAACAGGCTATCTTGTTTCATTTCAGCAGATTTTTTTACCGACTGTGGCGATTCTAATGAATGGCTGGCTTCAACAACCATTTTAGTTTGACTTAAATGCGAGTTTTCTTCTTGAGTTAATACATTCCCTAAAATTCCTTCAATAGCGCCTAGGTTATGCGAGGTGTTAAGCGATAATTTTTCTAATTGTTTTTCACGTTGCGCCCACGTTCGTTGCATATAGGTGCGTTCTTTATGTAAATCTTCACGCATTTGCAAAAAAGTTTCATCGATTGCATCAATTTGAGATTTGAACGCATTACTGGTGACAAAATTGTAGAGCATTTCTTTTTTCTCACCTTTATTTTCTTGTGTTGCGACCAGACTGCTAATTTGAATGACAGATTCACGCAACACAGCACTCAAGCCTTTAAATTCTTCAAAACTACACACCCAAATACCATCATAAAGTCCCATTCGCTCAAAATCTTTGGGCATTGTTTTAGTCACGAGTACGCCAATCGTGGCATTTTCAGCGCGTAAATCCCCTTTAAATTTTTCAATCCACTCTTTATTGAAATTTTCTGTGCGCTTACTCTCGTAACAAATTTTTCCACAGTGTTGGCGTGTACGTGTATGGACAATTTGGATGCAATCCGCACCACGTTGCCCTTTTTTGATTTCAGCAATATCATCAAAGGGGAATTGATCTCGCAACCATTCTTCAATGGCGATTTCTTGAACTTCCCCTTGTGCTTGCATAGAGCCTTGCTGAGCAACACGCTGTGCTTCTTGAATTTGATTTTTCAAACGCTCAATTTCGTGTTCTTTATCACGCATCTTAAGTTCAAGACTACTTTCTATTTTTTGTTTTTCTTCGCGTAGTAATTGATTTAATTTGGTTTCTGCCTGCGCTTCAATATCGCCTTTTAACTCCGCTTTTTCGCGCGTTAAACGCTCTATATCGGCCTTGGCTTTGTTGAACTCTTGGAGCTTTTCGGATTGTGCATTGAGCTCAGTTCGCATCGCATCCATTTGCGCTGACATTTGTGCTTCTAAATGTGCTTTGATATCACCGCGCAGCGTTTGCTCAAGACGTACTTTTTCATTCTTAACTTGTTCTTCAACAGATTGTGTGATTTTGGTTTGCAGCGTTTGTTTTTCATAATCAAGTTGCAATCGTTGAGCATTAAGCGTTGTGGTGAGTTGGTCATACTGTTTTTGCTTATCGGCTAATTCGGCACTGAACGTTTGACGCAAATTATCTTCAATTTGGCGATACAATAATTCATCGGCATTAAATTGGTGGCTGCAATTGGGACAAGAAATAGTGTGTTTGAGATTCATAAAAGTGTCCTTGGCTTAACTTATAAGTGCTACAGCATAGCAGGGAATTTATGATATTGCGCTTGAGAAAAGGTTGAGGATAAACGAATAGTGCGTTTTTGTGATGCTTGATATTAACGCAGGCGTTTAATCCTGCGTTAAAAATACATGAGAAGCCGGCGAAAAAACTTTACGCTGAAAACGATGAACCACAACCGCATGTAGTGGTTGCATTTGGATTGCGAATCACAAACTGGGCTCCTGAAAGGTCTTCTTTGTAGTCAATTTCTGCGCCTGTTAAATAAGAAATACTCATCGAATCAATCAATACGGTCACGCCATTTTTTTCTATTTGCGTGTCATCTTCATTGACTTCTTCATCAAAAGTAAAACCGTATTGAAATCCCGAGCATCCCCCGCCCGATACATAAACGCGTAGTTTTAATTGTGGATTACCTTCTTCCTCAATTAACGTGTTCACTTTTGTGGCGGCACTGTCGGTAAAAATAATAGGATTTGTCATAGTCTAAAAATCGAGCTTAGGTTAATTTGGTTGAATTATGGCTTATTCACAGTGCTGTAGTCAACAATTATGGGTATAAGGCCACCGTAGATAAACCATGATTTTCCTCGAATCCAAAACGCAGGTTCATGGCTTGAACGGCTTGCCCCGCTGCACCTTTTACTAAATTATCAATGACAGATAAAACAACAACGGTTTTTCCGTCTTGAGGAAGATGTACCGCTATTTGACAACGATTACTTCCGCGGACATTGCGTGTATCGGGGTGGGAACCTAGCGGTAATACATCCACAAAAAATTCATTAACGTAACGTGTTTCAAATAATGCTTGTAGTTGTGATTGCGTAATTTCGTGTGTTAACGTGGCATATAATGTGGCATGTATACCTCGAATCATCGGCGTTAAGTGCGGTACAAATGTAAGATTGACTGCTTGATTGGTCATCGCCTTTAATCCTTGAGAGATTTCAGGTAAATGTCGATGACCACCGACAGCATAGGATTTAAAGCTCTCACCCGTTTCACTCATCAGCGTTGCAATTTCCGCCTTACGCCCAGCACCACTCACCCCCGATTTTACATCTGCAATCAAGTGTGTGGCATCTACAATGCCTGCTTCAAGTAAAGGTGCAAAACCCAGTTGCACAGCAGTAGGATAACATCCAGCGCAAGCGATTAAATCTGCATCTTTTAGGGTATCTCGGTGTAGTTCAGGTAAACCGTAAACCGATTGAGACACTAAATTTGGGGTGGCGTGCGTCATTCCATACCATTTTTCCCATTCTGTAATGTTTTTTAATCGAAAATCGGCGGATAGATCAATGACTTTAATTCCTTGATTTAATAGTTCTTGTGCCATCTGCATAGCTGTGCCGTTTGGCGTTGCAAAGAAGACGACATCGCATTCACTTAAGGCATCTACTGTGGGCGGACAAAATGTTAAATCACCAAGATAACCGCGTAGGCTTGGATAAAGTGCATCCACGCGCATTTGAGAATCAGTGCGTGAGGTCACTGCATGAATTTTAACCTGTGAATGTAGCGCCAAAATACGCAATAATTCGACACCTGTATAGCCAGTGCCACCCACAATTCCTGCTTTTATCATGTTTTTGATACCCTAATTTAAAAGTTACGCCATAAAAAAAGGCGCGAATTATCGCGCCTTTCAATTCTATTTGACAAGCTAAACAATCACTTTGACATAATATGTTCTAATTCAGCTTGACTAAGATGGCGCACATCTTCACCTTTTACCATGTAAATTAAATGTTCACAAATATAACGTGAATGATCGCCAATACGCTCTAATGCACGCACTGTCCAAAGCATATCGAGCATACGCGTAATGTTGCGCGGATCTTGCATCATTTGTGTAATTAATTGACGAATAATGCTTGCATATTCACGATCCACAGCCGCATCGCTACCAGTGATATTGGTAATTCCATCAATATTCATGCGTGCAAAGTTATCAAGAGAAGCATGCAGCATTTCTTTGACAAGTCCTGCCATATGTTTTAATTCATGATATTGGTCGGTTCGACCTTCATTTGTCGTTGATAGCTGAATCGCAATTTTAGCGATACGCTCGGCCAAATCGCCAATACGCTCTAATTCATTAATGATACGCAGTACGACAAGCAATAAACGTAAATCAAACGCGGCAGGTTGGCGCAGTGCAATAATCTGCGTACATTCCGCATCAATAATCATTTCCAATTCATCAATATCGTTATCTTGTCGAATAACGATTTCAGCGAGTTCAATATCGCCTGATGTTAATGCTAGAATTGATTGCTCAATTTGCTGTTCAACAAGACCGCCCATCGCTAACACTTTATTGCGAATATCTTCGAGTTCTTTGTTGAAATTTTCTGATATATGGTGCGCTATTTTACTGTTATCCATCGCTGTCACTCACAAGTAATGATTTATTTAATTCAATAGTAATGTCGGCAATACCTTCTGCTTTTGCTGCAATATTTTCTAATTCATTTGTCACTTTAATAACATCAATTAACAACGCCAAATCATGGCCAACTGGTTGACGTAGTGCAATGACGCAAGCACATTCGTTGTCAATGCTTGCTTCAATTAAATCAACTTGATCGTCTTGAATTAAGACTTTTTTTGCTAAATCTGTATCGCCATTAGTAAATGCTTCAACTGCCAGTGAAAGTTGTTGTTCTACTAATTTCCCCATCATGGCCACTTTAGTGCGAATCGACTCTAATTCTTTATCGAATGGAGCGGATACATGATGTTCAGCATTAAATCTATTCATTATAAGTTCTCCGATTAATTAGCCGTAACGACCAGTGATGTAATCTTCAGTCTGTTTTTTCGCAGGTTTTGTAAAAATCTGTGTCGTTGCGCCAATTTCAATCAAATCACCCATATACATAAACGCGGTGTAATCGGATACACGCGCCGCTTGTTGCATGTTATGTGTCACAATCACAATGGTATATTTTTCTTTAAGCTCATTGATTAATTCTTCAATTTTGAGCGTTGAAATAGGATCTAACGCCGAAGCCGGTTCATCAAGTAATAAAACTTCAGGGGCGATGGCAATCGCACGCGCAATGACAAGACGTTGCTGCTGACCGCCCGATAAACCGAGTGCGTTATCATTTAAGCGATCTTTCACTTCGTCCCAAAGTGCCGCGCCACGCAAAGACGTTTCAACTGTTTCTTCTAAAATACGTTTATCGTTAATGCCTTGAATACGCAAACCATAAGTGACGTTTTCAAAAATAGATTTAGGGAATGGGTTTGGCTTTTGAAAAACCATCCCAATACGACGACGCAATGCAGCAACATTCACCGATTTGTCATAAATATTATCGTCATGCAATAAAATTTTGCCTTCGATAGTGACGTTATCAACCAAATCATTCATACGGTTAATACAACGAAGTAATGTTGATTTACCGCACCCCGATGGACCAATAAATGCGGTGACCTTCTTCTTTGGCATTTCCATGTTAATGCCATGCAACGCTTGCTTTTTACCATAAAACAAATTGAGATTTTCAACTTTAATACACGGTTCAATCACTTCGTCATATTTACTTTGTCCACGCAAAATAGAACTTACATCCAAACTGTGCGAACGATTTTCTTGTGTTGCCATTGCAATTTATCCTTCTAAGGCGCGATATTTTTCGCGTAAATGATTACGAATAATAATAGCCGCTAAATTTAAGCCAATAATCACTAAAACCAGCAGCAAAGCGGTCGCATAAACCAGCGGACGCGCAGCTTCAACATTGGGGCTTTGAAATCCCACATCATAAATGTGAAACCCTAAGTGCATAAATTTTCGATCTAAATGCAGAAAGGGATAATTGCCATCAAGGGGCAGAGTAGGGGCGAGTTTCACAACGCCCACAAGCATCAATGGCGCGACTTCACCCGCAGCGCGAGCAACCGCTAAAATTAACCCCGTCATCATCGCTGGACTTGCCATGGGTAAAACTGTGCGCCAAAGGGTTTCAATTTTTGTAGCACCCAGCGCCAAGCTCCCTTCACGAATCGCACGTGGTACACGCGCCAAACCTTCTTCGGTAGACACAATGACGACGGGAAGCGTTAATAGTGCAAGTGTAATGGATGCCCAAAGCAGTCCAGGTGTTCCAAACACAGGCGCTGGCGATGCTTCAGGGAAAAAGAGAGCGTCAATATTGCCACCTAAAATATAGACGAAGAACCCTAAACCAAATACGCCATAGACAATAGATGGAACGCCAGCTAAGTTATTTACCGCAATACGAATCAAGCGAGTGATAAAGCCTTGCTTGGCATATTCACGCAGATACACGGCCGCGATAACACCAAACGGTGTCACAATAATCGACATCATGATGACCATCATAATTGTGCCAAAAATAGCAGGAAAAATGCCGCCTTCTGTATTGGCTTCGCGTGGGTCTTCACTTAAAAATTCACCGAGTTTTACAAAGTAATGCGTGATTTTGCTAAAAATACCCATTTTATTGGGTTGATAAATATCCACAATTTTGGATAAGGGAATAGCAAGTTCTCCGCCACTTTCTGTTGTTGCGACTAAACTATCACGACGAATTTCTTGGTAGAGCTGCGCGAGTTCGGCTTGATGATTTTTATAGTCCGTATCGTAAACCGCTTTTTTATCTGCGAATGCTTTTGCAGTTTGCTCATTCCACGCATTATTGAGTTCTAAGCTCTTTTGTTTTAAACGGAGTTTTTCTAATGCGTAGTTAATGGCGCCAATTTCTTTTTTCTCTAAATGGGCAATTTTTTCATGTAGTTCGAGCGCGTGTTTTAAACGCTCATCTAAAATCGACCATGCTTGTTCACCAGAGGCAATGACTTGGCCATTCTCTTTTATAGCAGTGAGTGTACCGTAAAAATTACCCCATTCACGTCGCTCAATCACCATCATGTCTGAAGGTTGTGATTGATCTTTAATATGACGTTCTTGAATCCAACGAAAATCGGTACCCGTCAAATCACGGTTGCCCGTTTTTATCAAATATTGAACCAGTACATCTTCATTGTCACTGAGTTTGAACCCCGTTGCCTTTGCCATCGCAGCCGGTGTCACCGTGCTGTCAACGTGTTCACCAATAATGGTTTTAATTTGCCCATCTTCTTCTTGATAACTCAGTTGGACAATAGGAGAAGCCCAAAAATGGCCAACACCTCTAGCCACAATAAGACCTAAAATTCCCACCACCATTATTAAACAAGTACTCACAGCAGCGGCATTGAGCCAAATCCACGGACTACCGCTTTTAAACCAAGATTTAATCATTTTGAGACCTATTTAATTTATAACGAGCTATATTTTTCACGTAAACGCTGACGTACAATCTCAGCGAGCGTGTTAAACACAAACGTGAATATAAAGAGCACTAAAGCCGCCAAAAAGAGTACCCGATAATGTGTACTGTCAACTTCAGATTCGGGCATTTCAACAGCAATATTGGCCGCCAATGTCCGAAGTCCTTGAAAGACACTCATATCCATTACAGGTGTATTACCCGTTGCCATTAACACAATCATTGTTTCTCCCACTGCGCGACCAAAACCAATCATTACAGCCGAAAAAATTCCGGGGCTTGCCGTTAATAAAACAACGCGTGACATGGTTTGCCAAGGTGTTGCGCCTAACGCAAGAGAACCCGTCGTCAAGTGCTTTGGAACGCTGAAAATGGCGTCTTCAGTAATCGAAAAAATGGTAGGAATAACGGCAAATCCCATCGCAATACCTACCACTAACGCATTACGTTGATCGTATCCGATGCCTAATTCATTTTTAAACCAGTCACGCAAGGTGCCATGAAATACCATTTCCTCAAACGGAATGCTCACAGTAAAGGCAAACCATCCACTCAGTAAAATAACGGGAATGAGTAGGGCTGCATCCCAACCTTCAGGGATTTTTTGGCGTATTTTTTCGGGTAAAAGTTGAAGGCTAAAGGCAAAAACCATCACGCCAAGTGGCACGATAATAAATAAGGCAAATAAACCCGCCAGATGTTCTTCAATAAAGGGCGCAAGCCATAAACCAGCCAAAAATCCTAAGATTACAGTAGGTAATGCGCCCATAATTTCAATAGCGGGTTTTGCATAAATACGCATTTTAGGTGACATGAAGTAAGCGGTATAAATTGCGCCCATTAATGATAAGGGCACGGCAATTAACATCGCGTAGAACGCCGCTTTGAGCGTACCAAACACTAAAGGCGTTAAACTGTATTTAGGCTCAAAGTCATTACTTGCTGAGGATGATTGCCAAATATAAGCCGGTTTTGCGTAACTTTCGTACCATACCTTTTGCCACATGGATTTAATCGATACTTCAGGATGTTCATTGTCTACTGTCCAAAAATGAATTTGCCCATCATTGTTTTGAATAAGCATCGCATTTGCACGCGGTGATAGAATAGCGATTGGCGGAGCGACATTGGCAATATTTTGTTTAATGAGTTCTCGTTCTGCCGTAGAGTGATAAATGCCCATGTTGCCGTCCACATCAATGGTCATAAATCCTTTGCGACGTTGCTCAGTGTTAATTCTAACCACCGCTTTATCCGAAACTTTAAACGCACGAATGCGTTGAAATGCGGGATGCCCAAGCGCATCTTTTACAAGACTCCACTGGGATACTAAACCACTTGAATCACCAATCATCAGTGATAAATCACCGGTTAAAAAACTGATGCTTGTAATTTTTTGTCCCGCTTGCACTATATTGATTTGTTGCTTGATTTCGGGCGTATCTTTTTTACTAATATCGATAAAACTTAATTGACCATCGTCATGGACTAAGAATAAATTGCGGTCTTCTTTGTCAATGAGAAGGTCAGTGATATTACCAACTGGAATATCAAGTGAGGAATCAGTGCGAATTAAACTGGCTTCATCTGCAAAAAGTGACTGCTCTTTTTCGAGGCTAGTAATTTGAATTTTATGTGCTGTTTTTGCCACGATGGTCGCTGTACCATCACCTACTTTACATGCAATTTTTTCAAGTGCCGCGCCACTTTCATCAATGACTATCGGTGTTTCGCCTAACGGATATTTGAGTGAAGGAGTAATCACGCGCTTATTATTTGCAAACGTCACTTTATATTGCTGTTTGACAATAACCGCTTGCCCATTTGAAAGACCGTAAATTAAAGCGCCGTCACCAATAGGCGTACCTTGAGCAACACTAACGACTTTGACGCCTTCAGGAATAATAATGGTTTTTTCCGCTAAAACGCTGCCGGTTTTTGCATCAAAGAAAATGACCTTTCCTGTATCCGTAAATCGTGCGGCAATTTCATTCTGTTCTTCGATATTTAAAAATAGTGTATTACCTGCACTTTGTTCTGGAATAGCGTATTGCGCTACAGACTGTGTTGACGCAGATAAAAACAGTGGATAGACAACATAAAGTAAATAAAAGAAGATAACTACGATGGCAAAAATAACACTTAAACCACCGAAAGTAATTGCCCTGTGCATAATCGCATCTTTGAGCAATCGCCATTTTTCATGATGAGATGTCATCGCTGTATTGAGCGAGGATTGCGTCGTTGAATTCGTTGTTTCAGACATAGGTTTTTTTCAAGAATAATTTAATGCAAAAAAGCGCAACAGTAAAAGAAAATGAAGTCTTTAACCGTTGCGCTTTTATGAAACTGCGCGAGTTGTTTATTTTAATTTCGCTAATTCTTTTTCAACAACTTTTGCAGGCAGTGGAATGTATCCATCTTTAATAACAACTTGTTGACCCGTTTTAGACAAAACCATTTTGATAAATTCGCCGTCTAAAGGTGCAAGTGGTTGGTTTGGTTTTTTGTTTACATAAATAAACAAATAACGTGTTAATGGGTAAGTACCGTTAATTGCGTTAGCAGGGGTTGCTTCAACATAATTGGTTGACCCTTTTTTCGCTAAAGGCACCATTTTAACGCCTGATGTGGTGTAACCCATACCAGAGTAGCCAATGCCGTTAGCTGATGATGTTACAGATTGAACTACTGAAGCTGAACCGGGTTGTTCGTTGACGTTATTTTTGAAGTCGCCTTTGCAAAGTGCGTGTTCTTTGAAATAACCGTACGTGCCTGAAACCGAGTTACGACCGTAAAGCTGAATGCTTTTGCTTGCCCATGCGCTAACACCCGCATCACCCCACGTTTCAATTTCTTTTGCGCCGCCACATTTTAATGTAGTGGAGAAAATAGCATCCACTTGTTCCATTGTTAACCCTTTAATTGGGTTGTCTTTATTCACCATAACAGCTAGAGCATCTACAGCAACAGGAATGGCAGTAGGTTTATAACCGTATTTGCTTTCAAATGCTTCCAATTCGTCGTCTTTCATTTCACGACTCATTGGACCTAAATTTGACGTGCCTTCTGTCAATGCGGGTGGCGCAGTAGATGAGCCTGCAGCTTGAATTTGAATGTTTACGTTAGGGTAAGCGCGGTTGAATTCTTCAGCCCAAAGTGTCATTAAATTCGCCAAAGTATCTGAGCCTACGCTAGATAAATTACCTGAAATACCGCTTGCTTTTTGGTAGTCTGGGATACCAGCTTCAACGCTTTGTACAGCACTTGCGTTAAAGCTAAGCAAACCTGCTGACAAACCCATTGCAGCCAATAATAATTTATGTTTAAAAATAGTTTTCATGCCGATTTATCTCAAAGAAAAGTAAAAATTCAGACTATATTATGCTAAGCAAAGATGACAGTAATATTACAACTTTTTTGTGCCTCTGCGAACCTTTGTCACAAAATAGATTCATTTAATGCTTAGCTAAATACTAAATTCAGGTAATTTTTTCTCAATGAATTGTTTTTTCAGCACACCATAATCGGGTAAGCCATTGTGATAAGGCGGATAATCTTCACCAGCGATGAGTGGCTGTAAATAGGCGCGGCATGCAGGGGTGATGCCAAAACCATCTTCGCTAATGAATTCGGGTGGCATCATCTTTTCCACATTTGCCACTTCTTTTAATGCCACACTCCCAATTTCCCAGCGATAAGGCGCATCAGCAAGTCTTACAATAGTGGGCATAACCGCATTTTTACCTTCAATGGCAAATTCAATCGCCGCTTTTCCAACAGCATACGCTTGTTCAACGTCCGTTTTTGAGGCGATATGCCGTGCAGCGCGTTGCAAATAATCTGCAACAGCCCAGTGGTATTTGTAGCCTAAATTTTCTTTGATTAAATTTGCAATGACGGGCGCTGCGCCACCGAGTTGCGCATGACCAAATGCGTCTTTACCGCCTGCTTCAGCTAAAAATTGACCATCACTGTCTTTTACGCCTTCAGATACCACCACACAGCAGTATCCATAATTTTTAACTTTTGAATCCACTGCCGCTAAAAATTTCGCTAAATCAAATTGAACTTCTGGAAATAAAATGACGAGCGGAATATCGTGTGTGTCATCTGCAGCCAATGCACCCGCCGCCGCAATCCATCCCGCATGACGCCCCATGACTTCCATGACAAATACTTTTGTCGATGTAGCACACATGGAAGCAACGTCAAAGCTCGCTTCGCGCATAGACACAGCCACATATTTCGCCACCGAGCCAAAGCCTGCGCAAGTATCTGTCACAGGTAAATCATTATCTACCGTTTTAGGTATGCCAATGCAGGTGAGGGGATAACCCATTTGCTCGCCCATTTGCGATACTTTATGCGCTGTATCTTGGGAGTCACCACCGCCGTTGTAGAAAAAATAACCAATGTTATGTGCCTTAAATACGGCAATAAGGCGTTCATATTCAGCGCGATTGGCTTCTAGGCTTTTTAATTTGTAGCGACACGAACCAAACGCCCCAGCTGGGGTATAGCGTAATGAAGCAATCGCGTCATCATTTTCAAGAGAGGTATCAATAAGTTCTTCTTGCAATGCCCCAATAATGCCATTAAGACCAGCATAAACAGTCCCTATTTTATCGGGATGGGCGCGAGCCGTTTGAATTAAACCACAAGCACTTGCGTTAATCACAGAGGTGACACCGCCCGATTGCGCGTAAAACGCATTTTTTATTAATGACATAAATTCGCCTTGTTGGAAATAGGTTAAAAATGAAAAAGTAATCGTTATTATTGTTGTTGACTGTATTGATATAAAAATTTCTTTTTGAGCAGACTAGCTGGATCATCTGGAATACGTTTTAGCCATTGCTCATTAGCTTGTTGTTGTTCAGCCGATAATTCAACATCCTGTGTTTGTTGTGTGGTATTTTTTTCTTTTTGTGACAATTTAGATTCGTTTTTGTTTGCTTGTTGCGAACTCTCTTGTTTTTTATCTTCTTGCTGACCATTCTCTTTTTTAGATGGCGGATTGTCGCCCGCTTTGTGTTCTTGTTTATTTTTTGATTCGCCCGATTGTTCTTTGTTATCAGCATTTTTTTCATCATTGGATGTTGATGAATTATCCGCCGATTTCTCGTTTTTTTCTTTTTCTTGAGATTGAGAAGAAGAATTTTGTTGTTGTTTTTCTAATTCTTTTCTCACGATATCTTTATTAAATTTGGCATCTTCATCATAAGGATTTTCTTTAACGGCTTGTTCATAAGCCGCGAGCGCTTCTTTTAGTTGTCCTTTTTTGGCTAATGTGTTGCCTAAATTATAATTGTTTTGCAAACTCTGAAATTGCGTTAAAGCGTTATCTAAATCGCCTGCTTTATAGGTTGATGCAGCTTGCCATTGTTTATTGTTAAATGTATTTGCAGCCTGCGTATAATTTTTTTGTTGATAGGCTTTTTGTGCTTGTTGATCTTTTGTTTGCCATAAATCTTGCCATTCTAAGGCGTAACTATTTTTGGGAAATGGCAATAAAAAAAGCAGTGCTAAATAGAATGCACCCTTGCGAAATTGCCATGCTGCCCAAGGAATAATAGGAAATAACAGCCAAAAACCTTTATCGTCCCATTGCTCAAGCCATAAATCGGTTTTATCTGCTAACGTTGCACTATCTAGCGGTGTATCGAAGATTTTCAGGAGGTGCGATATATCGCTATCATCTGCTGTCATGGCTTGATAGTGTCCTTTTCCTACTCTTGCTAATTCGCTAAGCTGCGCTGCATCTAATTTGGGTACTTTAATTTCGCCATGTTCATCTTTTGCAAAACCGCCTTCAGGTAAGGCAATAGGGGCACCATCGGTTGTACCTATACCTAAAACAGATAACGGGTAGCTGTTTAGCTTTTCGGCCACGGGAAGTGCCTGCGTGGACTCTACACTGTCAGTCACAAGTAAAATATGTCCTTTAGGTAAACCCGCTTGTTTGAGTAAATCCACGCTTTTGTCAAGCGCTGCGGCCGTATTATTGCCTTCGCTTGGCATAATATCGCTAGTTAGCGCTTCAAGTTGACTACGAATGGTTTCAATGTCATTAGTGAGTGGCGTAACAGTGAATGCGGTGCCCGAATACACGAGTAAAGCCGTTTGCCCGTCTTTACGCTGAGAGAGCAGATCGGAAATTTTATATCTTGCCAGTACTAAGCGACTGGGTTTTACGTCTTGCGCATTCATCGTTTGCGATAAATTTAACGCAATCACTAATGCGGCATTATTGCGAAATGCGGGGGTGGGCAAACGTTGCCACGTTGGTGCAGCAAGTGCCGTAATGGCAAATAATGCGAAGACATTAGCAAACCAAAAAGCCCAGCGTGTATTTTTGTGAACGGTATTTTCCAGCAAAAAGGGCAACAATTCACGATCGCAAATCTTTTCCCAATGCGCGGTACTTGTTGTGTTTTGCCGATAAGCTTTAATGCTTAAATACAGTAGCGGCAAGAGGGCAAAAAAAGCAGTCGGATTCAAAAAATGAAAGTCAGCCAAAAGGGACATCATTGCAATTTTCTCCAGCATAATAAACCCGTGAGTAATAATGCGGCACCTAAAGGAAATGAATAGAGCTCTTTGCGTGGGCGAAAATAGTGTTTTTCTTTTTCGACCGGCTCGAGTTCATCAAGGCGCATATAAATGTTATTTAGCTCGTCTAAATTTTTCGCTCGATAGTAATAACCACCAGTACTTTCAGCAATTTTTAATAGCATTTTTTCATCTAAATCCGCAGAAGGATTCACTTTCCGATAACCAAAAAAGCCACCAACCAACATTTCATCCGCACCAATACCAATGGTATAAATTTTCAAATGATTAGCGGCTGCCAGTTCAGCTGCTTTTAACGGCGACACTTCACCTGCTGTATTTGCACCATCGGTGAGTAAAATCAACACGCGACTATTAGATGATTCATTACGCAAACGCTTCACTGCAAGACCTATGGCATCACCAATAGCGGTATTATCACCCGCTAAACCAATGGCAGATTCATTGAGTAGCGTGGTCACCGTTTTTCTATCAAACGTGAGTGGCGTCTGTAAATAGGCTTGGCTGCCAAACAAAATCAATCCAATACGATCACCTACCCGCCGTTCAATAAAGCTCGTTGCAATCGATTTAATCGCGGTTAAGCGATCCACTGCCTCTTTATTTAAAATAAAATCTTGCTCTTGCATACTCGCAGACAAATCCACCGCGAGCATAAGATCTCGACCACTGATGGATTGTTCTAAAGGCTCGCCT
>JBDLQG010000032.1:0-18830 GCA_039800705.1 Pseudomonadota bacterium | reverse complement strand
TCCACCCATTGATGAATCAACACCTGCGTGTCCAAACTGATCATAAGCAGATCGTTTTTTAGGATCAGATAAAATTTCGTACGCTTCTTTAATTTGTTTAAATTTTTCTTCAGCGGCTTCTGGATTATCGGCGTTGCGATC
Source organism: Pseudomonadota bacterium (assembly GCA_039800705.1). Classification (GTDB taxonomy): domain Bacteria; phylum Pseudomonadota; class Gammaproteobacteria; order Methylococcales; family Methylomonadaceae; genus UBA10906. The sequence continues at coordinate 18,689 of JBDLQG010000032.1, read as the reverse complement.
GGGATGGTGTTTCATCGCTAAGCTGCGATAACTTTTTTTAATTTCAGCGTCACTTGCATTGCGCTCGACGTTCAGTAATTTATAAAAATCTTCTTTAGTTGCCATTGATTTAAAGGATAAATAATAAAATTGAAAAGGATAAAATCTCTATTTAAAAAAATTAAAAATAGAATAACGAATTCTGTATAAACTGATTTACATTATAAGGGCAATGTTTGAGAAAAAAAGTTTTCAACTAAACATTTTTTATGATGCGTCTGTTGTTGTTTTAATAATGTGGTGAACGCGCTTAAAACCAAGTCCAATACCAATTAAAATAAAGGGGATGCTTGCGCCTTCAATAATTTCTGGTTCAACATGCCATCCTAATGACTGGAGTGTTTGAGTCATCGCACGAATTAAACTCGCGGTATAGTAAGTAATCGCGACAATTGAAATGCCTTCAACCATTTGCTGCATACGCAGTTGCATTTTTGCGCGTAAATTCATTGAGGTAAGCAAACTCTGATTTTGTCTTTCAATGATGATATCAACACGCGTACGCAATAATTGACTTGCATTGCCAACACGCTCGGAGAGTGATTTAAAACGATTTGATGTTGAGCGACACGTGTTGACAGCGGGCTCTAAACGACGATTAATAAATTCGCCAATCGTTTGAATCCCTTGAATACGCACTTCACGTAAATCAACCAAACGTCGTTCCACTAAATTGTAATACGCATCCGCTGCAGCAAACCGCAGATGATTACTAGAAACATGATTTTCAATTTCTGCCGCCAATGCAGTGAGTTCATCAAGTAATTTAGTGTCATCGCCAACTGATTGCGTCATCGCATTTGTAATAGTGTAGAGTTGTTGGTCTGCTTTTTTGAGTTCGGGATACAGTTTTTTTGCTATAGGAAAAGCGAGTAGGGCAAGTACACGGTAAACTTCAATTTCAAACAAACGATGCAGTAGCCTTGCGCCTTGTTCAATCCGCAAATTGTGATCTACAATTAAAAACCGGCTAAAGCCGTCAACATGAATGCGAAAATCAGTAAAGACATTAGCTGCACCACCTGTCACCGTCGACCCAACAATGGGATTATTGGCAAAATAAGGTGAAATATCACTTAAGTTGGCTATCGTATTCGTTGCGTTTGTCGCAGGTAAAATAGTAGCGTGCGTAGCAACTAACATTTTTCCACTCAAAGCCGCTAACCAATCGACGGGCACTTTCTTCAATGCTGGAGATGAAAATGGTTGATCTTCGACGCCTTGAACGTAAAAAGTGTACGTGCTAAATTCGCCATGCTGCTCCCATCGAAGTTGAAAAGAATCGAAAGTTGCACTGAAATGATCGGCATCAATTGCAGGCGGCGCAACGCCAAATCGTTCGCAAAGCTTTCCTAAATGCTCACGTTCATAACGTTTTTCATCGCCTGAGCGAGAGAGCGCTAAATGCGTTGCTCGTAGCGGTAAACCAAGTATTAACGATGAACGAGCGTGAACTTCGTTGTGCAGTACAAAGCGTTGTGAGTGATTTTCAGGAATAGGGTAAACAGTTGTCACAGAATTTTGAGTGGGATGAGATGAAAATTAGGTATCACACGCATTGTCAGCCTTTAGCGACAACGCGTGTGGGAATGTAAAAACTTATTTTTCAATCGCAGAGCAAAGAGGGCACCAGCCTGAGTAACCCGTTGCTGTGAGCACTAATCCAATTAGTAAAAGTGGAATACTTGCTGTAATAAGTGAGGTGACAAGCGTAGCCCCACCGACGTACAAGCGATATTTCTTTTTTGTGGCGTCTAAGTTCAATTCGAATTTAAACAAACGTTTATAATCAAAACTCATTTTAAAAAACCTTCTCTGTATAATGATGTCATAAAAAACACGTCAACTATTGTTGGCCGTGTTTACCTTCAAACTATACACAGCTGTTAAAAATCTGCAAGCGATAAAATTATGGATATTACATCAATCATTGCTCCACTCAACGATGCACAACGTGAAGCCGTTACCGCTCCTTCTCAAGCTATGCTTATTCTAGCAGGTGCTGGCAGCGGTAAAACCCGCGTCTTAGTCCATCGAATTGTTTGGCAAATACAAGTCAATGGGCTATCTCCACAAAGCATTCTCGCGGTCACCTTTACCAATAAAGCCGCAAATGAAATGCGGGGCCGTGTTGAAAATTTACTGGATAGCAGTGTAAGTTCGATGTGGATAGGTACATTTCATGGTATTGCGCATCGTTTGCTTCGTCGTCACGCAGAGCAAGCACGTTTACCTAAGGACTTTCAGGTTCTTGACTCAAACGACCAACAACGCTTGATTAAACGCATCTTAGCCGATTTAAAAATTGATGATAAAGAATTGCCTGCAAAGGAAGTGCAATGGTTTATTAATGAGAAAAAAGACGCCGCACTGCGTAGCTTTCATCTCGTTGGCAATGAAGATAAAAATACACGACGTTTTCTGCGCATTTACCAAGAATATGAAGCGGCTTGTGAGCGTTCAGGTGTGGTGGATTTTTCAGAGCTATTGCTGCGTGTTTATGAGCTATTTCGAGATAACGACAATATATTGCAGCAATACCAGCAACGATTTAGCCAAATTCATGTTGATGAATTTCAAGATACCAATCATTTGCAATATGCGTGGTTAACCCTATTAAGCCCTAATCGTGACAATATTTTTGTGGTTGGGGATGACGATCAAGCTATTTACGGTTGGCGCGGGGCAAAAATTGAAAATATTTATAATTTTAAAGACCACTATCCAACGCATCAAACGATTAAATTGGAACAAAATTATCGTTCGAGTGGCGCGATATTAAAAGCAGCAAATCACATTATTGCTAATAACAAAAGTCGTCTTGGGAAAGAGTTGTGGACGGATTTGCCTGACGGTGAAAAAATTAGTGTGTATGGCGCATTTAGTGATGTTGACGAAGCAAAGTATGTGGTTGAGCGTATTCGCGCATGGGTTGAAGCTGGAAATAAACGTGTTGATGTCGCGATTTTATATCGCTCAAATGCGCAATCACGTCAATTTGAAGAACAGCTTATGCTCACTAAAACGCCTTACCGTGTTTATGGAGGACTACGCTTTTTTGATCGCGCTGAAATCAAAAATGCACTCGCCTATTTGCGCTTGCTGGCCAATCGCCACGATGATGCGTCATTTGATCGTGTTGTTAACACGCCAACGCGTGGCATTGGTTTGAAAACGATTGATGAAATTCGTCAACTCGCCAATATACAGTGATTGAACAATTAACCGCAAAAACCTCAGATTTACCGTTAGGTGAAAAGGTTCAAATTGTCATTGAAAATAGCGGCTTAATGGCTTTTTATGCACAAGATAAAGTTGAAAAAAGTGCTGAAAAAATTGAAAACTTAAAAGAGCTGGTGAACGCGGCAAATTTATTCAAAATGGATGTGAACAGTGATGCAGATATTTCAGAATTATCTGAATTTTTAAGTCATGCCGCCTTGGAGTCCGCGGAATCGCAAGCGAATGAATTTGATGATTGTGTCCAATTGATGACATTGCATACGGCTAAAGGCTTGGAGTTTTGTTTAGTATTTTTGGTTGGACTTGAGGAAGGATTGTTTCCTTCCCAACAATCCATTTATGACGCAGGCAAATTAGAAGAAGAGCGGCGTTTGTGTTACGTGGGAATCACGCGTGCGCGAGAAAAATTGTATATCACACATGCTGAAAAACGACTTTTATATGGACGTGAAACGCCTGCGAGCAAATCGCGTTTTTTGCGTGAATTGCCCGCAGAGCTTCTTGAAGAAGTCCGTCCAAAACGGGAAGTATCACGTCCAATTACAGCAAAATCGCTAAGCTTTTCGGTGACAAATTTACCAAAAGAAATGCAGAGCGGGGGACTTTATCGTCAGGGGCAGCGTGTTGAGCATGAAAGTTTTGGTGTGGGTGTTATTTTGAAAATTGAAGGTGAAGGCAAAACCGAACGCGCGTTGATTAAGTTTTCAGATGATTCACGGTGGTTAATGACACTCTATACAAAACTACGGGTGGTGTAACTTTTTCACCTACTTGAATTCTGGTTTTTAAACACCATTATTGAAATAAATTCATTTCTTTAATCTAAAAGGAAATTCAATAATGAGAACAGATAAATTAACCAGTAAATTCCACGAAGCGATTGCGGATGCCCAAAGTTTAGCGTTAGGGAAAGATCATCAATTTATTGAGCCTGCGCATTTACTTTTAGCGTTAGTTGATCAAGAAAGCGGCAGTATTAAGCCACTGCTTGCACAGAGTGGCATTAATGTTCCTAGTCTACGCGTTGAATTGCTTGCTGTAGTGAATCGTTTAGCGAGCGTGAGTGGAACAGGCGGTGATGTACGCGTATCAAGTGAGCTTGATCGTCTGCTTAATATTACCGACAAACTGGCTCAAAAACGCAATGATACGTTTATTTCCAGCGAATTGTTTTTACTCGCCATTGCAGATGAAAAATGTTCGTTAACAGAAACATTCAAAAAATTTGGCATTAATAAAACACTACTTGAAAGCGCGATTGAAAAATTGCGTGGAGGTGAGGCTGTGAATGATGCAAATGCAGAAGATCAACGTCAAGCGTTAAATAAATATACAGTCAACTTAACGCAGCGTGCGATGCAAGGTAAACTCGATCCTGTCATTGGGCGGGACGATGAAATTCGTCGGACTATTCAAGTACTGCAACGTCGAACAAAAAACAATCCCGTTCTCATCGGGCAACCCGGTGTAGGCAAAAGCGCCATTGTTGAAGGTCTAGCGCAGCGTATCGTTAATGGTGAAGTGCCAGAGGGAATGAAGCATAAACAAGTTTTATCCCTTGATATGGCGGCATTGATTGCGGGCGCAAAATTTCGCGGTGAATTTGAAGAGCGTTTAAAAGCTGTATTAAATGATTTAGCCAAGCAAGAAGGACAAGTCATTTTGTTCATTGATGAATTACATACGATGGTTGGCGCGGGTAAAGCTGATGGCGCGATGGATGCGGGAAATATGTTAAAGCCTGCACTCGCAAGAGGTGATTTGCATTGTGTGGGCGCAACAACGTTAGATGAATATCGCAAATATATTGAAAAAGATGCGGCACTTGAGCGGCGCTTTCAAAAAGTTTTAGTCGATGAGCCTAGTGTTGAAGATACGATTGCCATTTTGCGTGGATTAAAAGAAAAATACGAAGTTCATCATGGCGTTGATATTACCGATCCAGCCATTGTTGCAGCGGCTACGCTTTCTTATCGTTATATTTCAGATCGTCAATTGCCCGATAAAGCCATTGATTTAATTGATGAAGCGGCGAGTCGTATTCGCATGGAAATTGATTCTAAGCCAGAAGTGATGGATAAACTGCATCGACGCTTAATTCAACTTAAAATCGAACAAGTTGCGCTCAAAAAAGAAAAAGATGCTGCATCCAAAAAACGGTTACATATTCTTGAGCAAGAAATTGGCGCTTTAGAAAAAGAATATTCGGATTTAGAAGAAATCTGGAAAGCTGAAAAATCCGCATTGCAAGGCAGCGCCGCGATTAAAGAAAAATTAGAGCACGCTCGATTAGATGTTGAAACAGCAAGACGCAATAATGATCTAGCGCGTATGTCAGAATTGCAATATGGCATTATTCCTGAATTAGAAAAGCAAATTGCACAGAGTGCAACGGTTGATACGCAGAAAATGACCTTACTTCGCAATAAAGTCACTGAAGATGAAATTGCTGAAATTGTCTCTAAATGGACTGGCATTCCCGTTTCAAAAATGCTTGAAGGCGAGCGTGAAAAACTTTTGCACATGGAAGCGTATTTAAAACAGCGCGTGATTGGGCAAGATGAAGCGTTAAAGGCGGTCAGTAATGCCATTCGTCGCTCACGTGCGGGGTTATCGGATCCTAATCGGCCTAATGGTTCATTTTTGTTTTTAGGCCCTACTGGGGTTGGTAAAACCGAGTTATGCAAAGCGTTGGCAGAATTTATGTTTGATACGCCCGATGCCATGGTGCGTATTGATATGTCAGAATTTATGGAAAAACATTCTGTGGCGCGTTTGATTGGTGCGCCCCCCGGTTATGTCGGCTATGAAGAAGGTGGTTATTTAACTGAATTAGTACGTCGCAAACCGTATAGCGTTATTTTGCTTGATGAAATCGAAAAAGCACATCCCGATGTATTTAATATTTTATTACAAGTCTTAGACGATGGTCGTTTAACGGATGGGCAAGGCCGGACGGTTGATTTCAAAAATACCATTATTGTAATGACGTCAAATATCGGCTCCGATACGATTCAGGCGTTATCGTCTGAAGCACTTTATAGTGTAATGAAAAATGCGGTGATGGATATTGTAGCGACGAAATTTCGACCCGAATTTATTAATCGAATTGATGAGGCCGTCGTCTTTCATTCGCTTGGACGTGAACAAGTACGTGCAATTTCGACTATTCAAATCGATCATTTACGCAAGCGATTGCAAGAGCGTGACATTGGTTTTGACATTTCGGATGCCGCGCTTGATTTATTGGGCGAGGCCGGATTTGATCCTATTTACGGCGCACGTCCAATGAAACGTGCTATTCAGCAACAGCTTGAAAATCCTTTGGCTCAGTCTATTTTAGGTGGACATTTTGTCGCGGGTGATGTGATAAAAGTCACAGAGGCAAATGGTGAGTTAGTGTTTTCGCATTAAATTTGTTATCTTAAAAAACAGGGCGAGAAGGACAATTATGACGAATTGTTCTTTCTCGGGCTGTTTAATTTTCGACGAAATCCACGATTTACGCTAAACTCTCTCGTATTCTTAACTTCTTCTTTCAATTTTGCAGTGACTATTCAAATTATTCGTATCGCAACCCGTCAAAGCCCTTTGGCACTCTGGCAAGCTGAGTATGTTTCTGAACGTATAAAAGCGCTTTTCCCTTCTATTCAAACGCAACTGGTTAAAATGGTCACGCGAGGAGATAAAATTCTTGATGCACCATTAGCCAAAATTGGTGGTAAGGGTCTATTTGTCAAAGAATTAGAGCAGGGCATGCTTGAAGGCAATGCAGACATTGCCGTGCATTCGATGAAAGATGTACCGGTGACTTTTCCGGATGGACTGCATTTAGCAGCGATTTTAGAGCGAGAAGATCCCACTGATGCGTTTGTTTCAAATCATTATTCGTCGCTAGATCAGTTGCCTGAAAACGCGCGTATTGGAACATCTAGTTTGCGTCGTCAATGTCAAATTAAAGCGACCTTTCCTCATGCAGAGATATTATCATTACGTGGTAATGTCAATACGCGCTTAGCTAAATTGGATGCGGGGGATTATGACGCGATAATTCTTGCTTCTGCCGGATTGAAACGCCTTGGAATGGGACATCGAATAGCGCAATGTTTACCGACACAAGTCAGTTTGCCAGCCATTGGGCAAGGTGCCATTGGTATTGAATGTCGCATTGATGATGCGCAAGTGAATGCCATTTTAAAAGCATTAAATGACGAATCAACGGCAATATGTGTCACCGCAGAACGCGCAATGAATGCAAAATTAAATGGTGGATGTCAAGTGCCTATTGCTGGATTCGCGCAAATTGAAAATGATGAAATTTCGATGCGTGGCCTTGTTGGAAATCCTGATGGAAGTGTGATTTATCGCGCAGAAAAACGCGGACCGATTAGCCACGCTTTTGCTATAGGTGAAGCGATTGCCGATGATTTACTGTCGCAGGGAGCTTCAGAGATTTTGCAGGCGTTACTTGACTAATGTGTGATTTAAATCAGGCGCGTATCTTAGTGACGCGCCCAGCACATCAATCTAAAAATTTATGTGCGATTATTGCAGCTAAAAAAGGTATTCCTATTTCATTTCCCACACTCGAAATTTCCCCTATATTACTTGATGTTAAGGATGTTGAGTGCCAATTAAATCAAGCTGATGGGCTTATTTTTACCAGTGCAAATGCGGTGACATTATATTGTTCACAGTTAGATGATGCTAAAATAGCGCAATTGCGAACAAAATTTTGTATGGCAATTGGTAAAGCAACAGCACGTGCATTAACAACAATGGGTGTAAGCGTCGATTTAATGCCCGAGCAAGGTTATAATAGCGAATCTTTGTTGACGTTACTTGTAAATCAAAAAAACATTCCCAAACACATCGTGATTGTACGTGGTGAAAATGGACGTGAAACGCTTTTTGAAGCATTAACAAAATGTGGTGTTACCGTTGAATATCAAAATGTTTATCGTCGCGTGATACCAAATATTGATTGCAAAGATATCGTGCAACTTATTATAAAAAAACAGTTGAATGTAATTACCGCCACTAGTGGCGATGCGATACAAAATTTAGTGACTATGTTGCCACTCGCGCAGCATGACATGTTAAAACAACTGCCTTTAGTTGTCATCAGTGAACGGATTAAAGACATTGCTAAATCACTTGGTTTTCAGTGGATTTCAATTGCAGAGCAACCTTCAGATGACGCGATACTTATGGCGGTCACAACAATAATACACGGAAAATAAAATGGCCGAATTGATTGAAGAACAAAAAACTGTCAATGAGATAAAGCAAGTCAAACATTCTCGCAGCGGACTTTGGTTTGGCTTGATTATTTTGTTACTGATTGCGGCACTATCTGGCATTGGATACACCTTTTTAGCGCAATTGCGTGATAAACAAGAAGGTTTAGGTGGTGAAGTCAAAGGTGCTGTTTCTCAACAAATTAGTGATTATCAAGCACAGTTAGCCGCTATTCAATCACAACTAGCCACCGTTCAAACAGACGTATCTAATAAAGAATCGCATTTTAATAATACGGTTAATGATTTTTCACAATTACATAATGAAAAATTAGAGACTGTTCGTAAAGAATTACTTGAAGAAATTCAAAAGCTTCAGCGGCAACTTGGTAAGACTCGTGGTGATTGGTTGCTTGCGGATGCTGAATATTTACTGAGTGTGGCAAATCAGCGTTTACTGCTTATGGGGGATGTGAATACCACCCACGAAGCTTTAGAAGCCGCTGATCAACGACTTCGTGAAAGTGGTGATGCGGCAGCGTATAAAGTGCGTGAACAACTAGCCAAAGATATTTCGGCGATTAGTGCGATCAATTCAGCAGATATTGTAGGTATTTACGCGACGCTTCAAACGTTAGAGTCACAAACAAAATCGTTAGTCTTACTGCTGCCATACGCTGGAAAAGAAGTAGAATCGCCTGTTGCTGAAATTGCCCCAGTTAAAACCAAAAAAGACAATGTAGAGGGCTTGCTTGGGCAATTAGAAAGTATGGTCACTATTCGTCACGTTCAGCAGCACGTCAATGAAATTTTAACGCCCGAACAAGCGCAGTTTATTCGTGAACAATTAGGCGTCAAACTGGAAATGGTCAAAATTGCGCTGGTTCAGCAAAACGACATACTTTATCAAGCGAGTTTAAATGACGCTCAAAAATGGCTAACACAAAATTTTGTGAAAGAAAAAGAAATGGAACGTTTTTCTGCTGCATTGACAAAGCTCTCGGATGTGAGAATTCGTAGTCAATTCCCTGATATTAGTTTGTCATTGAAAATGTTGCGCGATATTACGAAATTACGCGTTGAAACGGACAAGGCACTGTCTGGCCCCTCTTCCGTTAAATCGTCTAAAACTGTAGACGAAGCACCCGCCGTACCGGCGCAACCCTAAGAAGAAATTATCCCTATGAAAAAAGCCATTTTTCTTTTAATGATTTTAGGTTCGCTGGGCTCCGCTGCATTTTATGGTAGTCAATGGTTAACCAATTTAAACAGTGCAGGCTATGTACTAATTGGTATTGAGCAATGGTCTGTTGAAACATCATTATTTGTTTTTTTGGGCGCATTAGTGACTGTTTTTTTTGTCCTATATATTCTATTTCGTCTCATTGGATGGACGTTGCGTCTTCCTAAACAAATTAGAAAGCGCGTTGAAACGAATAAACTCGCCATTTCACAACAAGCGTTAATTAAAGGCTTGGTGGATTCAGCCGAAGGGAATTGGGAAGACGCTGAAAGTATTTTAATTAAGCATGCTTCACACAGTGGTGCACCGCTGATTCATTACCTAACGGCTGCGCGTGCGGCACAATCGCGTGGTGCATTTGATAAACGTGATGAATATTTGCAAAATGCGGCGCTACACGGTGCAGATGCTGAAATAGTAGTCGGTTTAACACAAGCTGAACTCAATTTATCTGGTCAACAGTTTGATCTTGCATTGGAAACGCTGACTAGACTGCATTCTATTAATCCAACACATGCAAGTATTTTGCGATTATTACATCAAACGTATCAAAAATTAGAAGATTGGGATTCGTTGCGATCACTTATTCCGGCTTTGAATACACAAAAAGTATTGATGGAAGCAGATTTAAAATTAGTTGAAATTGAAGTTTTTAGTAATTTACTCAAAAAAACGGCAAGTGAGCGAAATCTCCAAGCACTACAGACTTTGTGGTCTGAAATTCCGTTGTCAGTTAAAGTTATGCGTGGCGTAGCGGCAATTTACTTTGCGGCTGTCATTGATGTTGGTGCGGGGGCAACTATTGAGGATGAGTTGGTGAAAGCGTTGTCTGCGAACTGGAGCGATACACTGCTTGTCTTATTTGGCAATATTGAATCACCCAATCCTCAGTTGCAATTGGAAGTGGCGGAGCGTTGGTTGATTGGTCATGGCAGTGACGCTATTTTGCTAATGGTTCTCGGTAAATTAAGTGCGAGAGCATCGGATTACACGAAAGCGATGCGTTATTTAAAACAAAGTATTTCGATTGATCCAAGTGTACAGAGTTATCGTTTACTCGGAGATTTAGCTTTTGACCATAATGATGCAACAACGGCAAGCGCCTACTATAAACAAGGTCTTGAACTTGCAGCGAATGCGTTAGTTACACGTATTGAACATTTAGCGGTTTAAATGATTGTTATAAAAAGAAGTTTGGTGATAGCTAGCGTTGTATTTACCACAGGATGTAATACGGTGCTACTGGGTACTTATGGTGAAGATAATCAAACTTTCGATGCGTTTAAGCAACGTGTCGAGGATGTTTTTCAACTGCAAAATAGCATGACAAGCGCCGTCATGTTACTTGAATCGGAACCATCAGCGGATATTTTAAAAGATGAAGCTGCGATGCGTGGTGCGTGTGCGTCGCTCAATGAAGCGGGTTCACGCGAAATGGACGGCCTTGATATTAGCCTTTCTTTAGGAAAGCGCATTGAAAAAACGGTCACTGATTGCGAAAAGGCGGCGAAGTCATTGCAACACCGCCTTGAACAAGTCAAATAGAGAAATTAATCGTTTAAATGCGCAACTAACCAACGCGCAGTAATCTCTTTTTCCATCTTCTTACGCATTGCGTAATCAGCAAGTTGCGTTTGATCGATTTTTCCTACGTTAAAATATTGCGCTTGTGGATGGGCAAAATACCAACCACTTACCGCTGAGGCAGGATACATCGCAAAATTTTCTGTTAACACAATACTCGTATTTTGCGTCACATTGAGCAGTTTGAATAATTTTTCTTTTTCAGTATGATCGGGGCAGGCGGGATATCCCGGTGCAGGGCGTATGCCTTGATATTTTTCGTTTATCAAATCATTATTTTCAAAGCTTTCATCGCTTGCATAACCCCAATACTCTTTACGCACTTGTTGATGTAAATATTCCGCGCCCGCTTCAGCAAGCCTATCTGCAAGTGCTTTGAGCATAATAGCGCTGTAATCGTCATGCGCTTTCTCAAATTCAGCTAGTTTTTCTTCAATGCCAATACCTGTTGTCACTGCAAAGCCACCAATATAGTCAACAGTCTGACTGTCGCGCGGCGCGACAAAATCCGTTAAGCAATAATTCGGTCTTCCCGGTGCTTTGATGTTTTGTTGGCGCAAATGCGGCAATATTTCTAATGCCGTTTGACGCGATTCATCTGTGTATAAAACAATATCATCTTCAACGCTATTTGCTGGAAAAAAGCCAATCACAGCGCGTGCTTGTAGCCAGTTTTCTGAAATAATGGCTTTTAGCATTGTTTGTGCATCGTCAAAGAGTTTTTGAGCTTCTTCACCAACAACAACGTCAGATAAAATCTTAGGATAACTGCCTGCCATTTCCCATGTTTGGAAGAAAGGCGTCCAATCAATATAATGTTCGAGTGTTGCTAGGGATAAGTTTTCAATGACTTTTTCACCTAAAAAGGTAGGCTTCATTGGTGTGTAATTTTCCCAAACAAATTTATTTTGACGTGCATTTTCAAGCGAATGTTGGAGTGTTTTAGCTTCTTTTCCTTTGTGGCGCTCACGTACGTCGATGTATTCATTGCGAACGCTTTCAATGTAGTCTTTACTGAGTTCACCGCTTAATAAATTACTGGCAACACCAACAGCGCGTGACGCATCGGTCACATAGATGACAGCACCTTCGTAATGCGGTTCGATTTTGACAGCGGTATGTGCGCGAGATGTCGTTGCTCCGCCAATCATTAATGGAATAGTAAAGCCTTGGCGTTGCATTTCTTTTGCAACGTACACCATTTCATCAAGTGACGGTGTAATTAAGCCGCTAAGGCCAATAATATCGACTTTTTCCATGCGAGCGGTTTGCAGGATTTTTTCAGCAGGCACCATCACGCCTAAATCGATTACATCATAATTATTACATTGCAATACCACCGCGACGATATTTTTGCCAATATCATGCACATCGCCTTTCACGGTGGCCATCAAAATTTTACCGTTTGTTTGTCTATCGCCAGCGGCTTTATCGGCTTCCATAAACGGCATAAGATAGGCCACTGCTTTTTTCATGACACGTGCTGATTTGACGACTTGTGGCAAAAACATTTTTCCAGCACCAAATAAATCGCCGACGACGTTCATGCCATCCATTAACGCGCCTTCAATGACGTGCAGTGGACGTTCTGCTTGCAGTCGAGCTTCTTCGGTATCTTCGTCAATAAAATCGGTAATACCTTTAACTAATGCGTGTTCTAGTCTTTTATTTACAGGAAGTTGCCGCCACTGCGCATCTTCTTTTTTGATTTCAACACTGCCATCACCACGGTATTTTTCAGCCAATGAAAGTAATACATCGGTGCCATCACCGCTATGACGATTCAATATGACATTTTCAACTGCATCACGCAATTCTTGAGGAATATCCTCATAAATTGCTAATTGACCCGCGTTGACAATCCCCATCGATAAACCCGCTTTAATGGCGTGATATAAAAAGACCGCATGAATAGCTTCACGAACTGGATTATTCCCCCGAAATGAAAACGATACGTTCGATACACCACCAGAAATCAGTGCATAGGGGAGGGTATGTTTTATTTCACGCGTGGCTTCGATAAAATCGACCCCGTAATTATTATGCTCATCAATGCCGGTTGCCACAGCGAAAATATTCGGATCAAAAATAATATCTTCAGGTGGAAAACCCACTTGCTGCGTTAAAATTTTATACGCACGTTGGCAAATTTCGATTTTACGGTCTTTCGTATCAGCTTGACCGACTTCATCAAACGCCATCACAATGACAGCAGCGCCATAACGACGAACTAATTTCGCTTGTTCAATGAATTTTTCTTCGCCTTCTTTAATGGAAATCGAATTAACAATACCTTTGCCTTGAATACATTTAAGACCGGCTTCTAAAATATCCCATTTTGACGAATCAAGCATAATGGGTACTTTTGCAATATCGGGCTCAGACGCAATTAACATTAAAAAGCGAACCATGGCTTCTTTGGATTCGAGCATGCCCTCATCCATGTTAATATCAATGATTTGCGCCCCATTTTCCACTTGCTGCTTGGCGACATCGAGTGCCGCATCAAAATCGCCACTAATAATTAACCGTTTAAAAACAGCTGAACCGGTGACATTTGTCCGCTCGCCCACGTTCACAAATAAACTGTCAGCCGTAATGTTGAGTGGCTCTAAACCAGAAAGTCCGCAGTGCTTTTCAATATCGGGCAATTTTCGAGGAGCTGTTTTTTCTACCGCAGTAACAATGGCTTTAATGGTATCGGGAGACGTGCCACAGCAACCGCCTATAATATTCAAATAACCACTATGTGCCCAATCTGCAATTTCAGCGGCCATTTGCTCTGGTGTTTCGTCATATTCACCAAACGCGTTGGGCAGTCCCGCGTTGGGATGTGCTGAAACATGCGTGTCGCAAATGCGAGATAATTCTGCGATATATTGACGTAATTCTGTTGCACCTAATGCGCAGTTAAATCCAAATGAAATAGGTTTGACGTGTTTAAGTGAATTCCAAAATGCACCTACTGTTTGCCCCGATAAAGTACGACCTGAAGCGTCAGTAATCGTCCCTGAAATCATGACGGGTAAACTGTGGCCAATAGATTCAAAAACGTTTTCCACGGCAAAGATAGCCGCTTTTGCATTAAGTGTATCGAAAACGGTTTCAATTAAAATGATGTCTGCACCACCGTCAATGAGACCTTTTGTTGCCTCAGTGTAGGCAATGACTAAATCATCAAAGAAAATATTACGGAATCCCGGATCATTGACGTCAGGTGACATTGACGCGGTGCGATTTGTTGGCCCTAAAACACCAGCGACAAAACGCGGTCTTTGTTGTGTTTCAAATTCATCGGCCACTTCACGCGCAATTTTTGCCGATGCGACATTCATTTCATAGGCAAGAGATTCCATTTGGTAATCAGCCATAGCAATGGTTGTTGAATTGAACGTATTCGTTTCAACAATATCAGAGCCTGCAGCGAAATAAGCGCGATGAATGGCTTTGATAATATCGGGTTGCGTGAGGGAAAGTAAATCGTTGTTGCCTTTTAAATCGACATCCCAGTTTGAGAAACGCTCACCGCGATAATCTTTTTCATCGAGTTTATAACCTTGAATCATAGTGCCCATAGCACCGTCAAGGAAGAGAATACGCTCAGCGAGTTGTTGTTTGAGTAAATCAGTTTTGTTCATGGAATTTGAGTATCTAATTATCGCGGTGAATGAGTGAGAATTTTGCTTATTTATGAAACAAATAAAGGCGCATCATATTGAAATGATGCGCCTTTTTTGAGATAAAGCGGTTATGCCACGCTGTTAAGTGGATGAGTTGTCAAGTGACCACGTCCGTCTTCCGTAAATTCATCATCGCTAATTTTAAAGTTATCGAGTTTCATCGTGAGATATTTATCGAAATAGGTGCGTAGCTCTTTTTCAACGCCAGCATCAAAATTAGGTTTCACAATATGGGTTGTCCCCCATTTTGTATGAACAACTTTGCCATCAACCACCACAAGTTCACCATCTTTAAATACATAATCAGGTTTTTCGAACATTTTCTGACGATCTGCGTTATCCGTATAAATTGTAATATCGGCCCAATTACCGGCGCCCAATCCACCACGATTTTCAAGGCCAATTAATTTTGCAGCGCCCGCGCGTGTCATAATCGCAATTTCTTGCAAGGTATATTCACGTTCAATCGAGGCAAGAGTAGTCATTTTTTGCGCTTCAGGATGGATGGTCGAGAGAACGTCATTTCTAAATGTTCGATCCATAAGCAAACGAATCAAATGCGGGTAACTCGTAAATGGCGCCCCGTTTGGATGGTCGGTGGTTAAGAAAATTCGCCATGGATCATCAACAAGCAAAAAGGTTTCAAGCCCAATTGCCCATTGTAGCGCGTTGACAAAGTTTTGGTCTTTATACTTGAATGGTACAACACCACAGCCGGCATCACATTCAATATCCATAGTTACCCATTTTGCAGGGCTTGCGAATTTATTATTGGCGTGTTGGCGCATATTATCGCCTGACGCCGTCACGGTTTGACCAAATAAAATTTGCCCAACATCAATAGTAATATTTTTATTTTTATTGACGGCTTCAGCAATTCGCGCTGCGCCAGAAGAAAATTTGAAATCGCCTTCGGTGCCGTAGCTGTGGAATTGAATATGCGTTAAGTGCATAGGCAATCCACCAATGCCTTGAATCGTATCGAGAGTGGTTTCAATATTACCCGGAACGCCTAAGTTGCAACCGTGAACGTGTAAAGGATGCGATACACCAATTTCTTTTACAGCGGTGGCTAACACTTGCAAAATATCGCGTGGCGTGACGCCATAATGGCTATTTTGCTCATCTAAATCGAGTTTGCGTTGATTAAATTTAAACGCATTGATGCCACCGGGATTCACGACTTTAACGCCAATCGCTTTTGCAGCATTCATTGTCCATGCAACGTAATCATTAATGGCTTTTTGATCTTTTTTAGCGGTGAGCATGCGCAATAAATAGTCATCACTGCCCAGCATCACATAGCCGCCTTTATCGAGAATAGGAATGTCGCCCATTTCCATGTGTGCTTGACGCGCGTTGATTGGCAATACAGCGGGCTCAAAGCCTGCGGTGTACCCCATTTCAGCGTAACGATAACCAGTGATAAATGTACTTGGCGCAACGTGGCCACACCCTGAGCGGCAAATATGGGTACCTGCAACAGGATCGAGTCGATGATCTTCGGGAAGAAGTGTCCGTGCAATATTACCTTTGCCGCCGCCAATGTGCGTATGCATATCAATTGCACCGGACATAACAACTTTACCTTTTAAGTCATATTCTTTATCAACTTGAAACTCACCGCTGGGTGTGTTGATAATTTTGCCATTTTGAATGTAAATATCTTGTTGTTTACCGTCAACGCCGCTAGCTGGATCATAAACAGTACCGCCAGTTAATTTAATTAACATACTACTTCCTCGCGTAAATTTTTCTCAATCGCATTTAAAACGGCGGCTGTGCTGGGTAAATCCGAGTCACGCAATTTTTTTAATCGAATAGCGACCACATTATCGAGTCGATAAGCGTGTCCAGTATGGTCAATACCGGGCGTTCCAACAGGAATAAACACATCAGGTTCTTTTTCAAATGACATGCCTGAACGAGCGACAACAATGGTGGGTAAACTGGTTTTAGGTGGAGTTGCACTTGCGTTAAATGCTTGTACCCACACTAATGCGTCGGCTTCACCGTTTTCAAGTAATGTGTGCGTGTCGAGTAAAAATGGATCATACACCGGATAGCCTTTTGCAAAGCTCACGCGTGCAGCGTAACCTGAAGTCCAGCCACAAACTTGGTTTGCTGTTTGGTCACCTTCTTTACCACCTAATGGAAAACCCGAGAAACGAGTGGTTTCGTTTAAATTTTTAATCATTTCGCAAAGGGTTTGAACGGTCAATTCTGCATGTGAATAATTTAGTGCGCCCGCTGCCCAGGTGATAACGCCATACTTGGCTTCTTTGAGTTTTTGCGCAATAGCAGCTAAATCACTGACCAAAATGCCTGCAACAGACGTTGCTTGAATTTGTTGATTTTTCACTAAGGCGCGTAAAACAGCAATGACGTCAGGTAAATTTTCAGTTTCACACTCAAACACTTGTGCTTTTTTTCCGGATGGTGATGTTGACGCCGTACCAGAGGGCTTAGTTCCTAAATAAATAACATCTCGCTCGCTGATGTTGTCTAAAAACATCGCTTCATTCCAGAGATATTTTTCATAAAAACGTGGCGCGAAACTTTCTAAATCGGTACCGACAACAACGAAAACATCACAGCGATTTTTAACTTCAGCAAGCGTGGTATTCATCCAACCAGAATCTTGCAGCGCTAAAATATTTTTGCGAGCATTATTAAAATTCGCATTATCTACGACAGCGCCGGTGCGATCTGCTAAAGCAAGTAGACCACGCATGCCGTTAACATCCGTAGCACAGCTAGCAATGACGGGGAAATGCGTGTTTTTTAACAAGGTTGCTGCATGCGCGACGGCTTCATCTAAACTGACTTCTTTACCATTGATGCGTGGTTTCGTGTCTGTAATAGGATGTTCAAAGGCGGGGGTATTGACCGCGCAACCATTTGACACTACTTTTACATTCTGGCCATTTACCTCTATTGTTAAATCATCTATGCCCATGCCACAAAAAGGGCTAGGAACTTCTCTTATTTCAGTCATGAAACCGCCTAATCTTTTTTAATGTATTTAAAACGTGGGTCATCGGGAGTCCCTTCAAAGAGTCCTTGCGAATCTTGGGCTGCATCCCACATAATCACTTCTTCAATTTTCTTTGCTAAGGCAAAATCTTTTTCTGTCACGCCTTTTGCGTCATGTGTGACTAATTTTACAATGACAAAGGCGTACGACACAGTTAAATCGGGATGATGCCATGCTTTTTCAGCCAAATGTCCAACGGTGTTGACAACCATTAAGGTGGCTTTCCATCCGCTCGTTTTAATTTTTCGGCGAATCCATCCATTTTCATAAACCCAATGTGGTAATTCTTCTTTGAGTCGATTTTCAATGTCGGTTTCGCTTAATGCGGGGCAATGGTGTACATTTTGTGACATGGCATTCTCCTAATTTACGGGCTACATCGCGTCATTGTAGCGCGAATTGTTTAAAAAAAATCAACCTTAATGAACGGTTGATAATAATGTATCGACATCTTGACGACTAAAGTTTTGCATTTCACTGCAAAATTCACAGGTAACTTCAATTTTTTCTTGCTCATCGAGAATAGAATATAGCTCTTCTTCTCCCATTGCGCGTAACGTTTTTTCAATGCGCTCGCGTGAACAAGAACACTCAAATGCCAGTGGTTGAGAATGAAATAAACG
>JBDLQG010000031.1:0-15550 GCA_039800705.1 Pseudomonadota bacterium | reverse complement strand
CGTTGTGATTAATCCAGATACTAACAAACCGGCGTCATCAATAATTAACACGATTTTCTTATGTTTTTCTTGTGCATCTTGAAATGCTCGTGCAAGGGATTCGTGTTTATTACGCAGCATTGATTTGGTCAATTGCGCTTCAATTGTTTCGAAACTAAGTTCTGCGCTGCCTTGCACAAAGCAACACTGCCACGCATCACTGTCGATATCGTAGAGCATATCGAGTAAGAGTGTTTTTCCAATACCTTCTGCTCCAGAAACAATCAAATGTTGCTTCAAATTTGGAATAAAATGCAGCAATAATTCAAATTTTTGAGTACGTTCCTTAGTGATAAGTGGCAATATATCAAATGCGTTATCAAACATAGCGTTATTGAGATCAGTTGAAGCAGAAGTATTGTCAGTCATAAATTTTCTAAAGTTTGTATCAAAGAAAGCCTATCAATAGCGATGGGCAGCGTTGCTTTTCCGATAGATTCTAACAAAATTACGCGAATATTTCCGTCTACATTTTTTTTATCAACTGCCATGAAATCAATAAATTGCGCTGAACTTAACTCAGGTGGTGATGTAACGGGTAAATTGGCATGTTTAAAGAGTGCGATAATACGCGCTACATCTGTTGCCGTAATTAAGCCTTGACGCTTTGATAAATCCGCTGCCAAACACGTTCCAATGGCCACCGCTTCACCGTGTAAATAACAACCGTATCCCATCCCTGTTTCAATAGCATGCCCAAAAGTATGTCCCAAGTTCAACGTAGCTCGAACGCCGCCTTCGTGCTCATCTTCAGCGACAATATCGGCTTTTGTTTGACAAGAATAGTTAATGGCATGAATCAGAGCGTCTTTATCTCGCGCTAGAAGTTGATTCATATTTTCTTCTAGCCAACAAAAGAAATCGATGTCTCGAATTAAGCCATATTTAATCACCTCTGCAAGTCCAGCAGCGAATTGCCGATCATCAAGTGTTGCTAATACATCGACGTCAATAATCACTGATTGGGGTTGATAAAATGCCCCAATCATATTTTTACCTAATGGGTGATTCACGCCTGTTTTACCGCCAACGGATGAATCAACTTGCGCGAGCAAAGTTGTTGGTATTTGAATAAACGCAATACCGCGTTGATAACATGCTGCTGCAAATCCGCCCATATCGCCAATCACGCCGCCACCCAATGCAATCAATGTTGAATTACGGCTAAATTTATGAGCTAGCAATGTATCAAAAATACGATTTAGTGATTCAAGCGTTTTGTATTGTTCGCCGTCGGGTAGAATAACGTTTGTTACCTCGTAGGCACTAAGATGTTGCTGCACAGTTTGCAAATAAAGTGGCGCGACAACTTCATTGCTGACGATAACAACTTGCTTTGATTTAATATGGCGTGTGAGTAAGCTCGCATCATCTAATAGCTTTTCACCAATATAGATGGGGTAGCTGCGCTCATCTAAAGCAACAGTTAATGTTTTCATATTTAAACCTTAAAAATTTAATTTTGAATAGATTCGTAAATGTCCAAAATTTGCGTCACCACGTCCTTACTTTGGAGAATACCTGTATCAATAGTGAAATCGGCAATCGATGTGTACAACGGTTTGCGTTGCTCAAATAGGGATTCAAGACGTTCTTTTGGGTCTTGCGTGTTTAATAATGGACGCTGTGAATCACGACGTGTGCGTTCAAGTAGCTTATCAACATCGCAATGCAAATAAATGACAAAGCCATTTTCACTGAGTAATTTACGATTTTCTTCGCGCAAAACAGCTCCGCCACCAGTAGCCATAACGATGCCTTTGATTTCCGTGAGTTGCTGAAGCATTTTTTGTTCACGATTACGAAAGCCTTCTTCCCCTTCAAATTCAAAAATAGTAGGAATATCAACGCCTGTACGTTCTTCAATGGCTTTGTCGCTATCGTAGAAGGGGATTTTTAACGTTCGTGCTAATTGTCGTCCAATGGTGGTTTTACCTGCGCCCATCAATCCCACTAAATAAATATTTTCAGATTGTTTCATGCGTCCTGTCTTATCTTGTTAATTTTAGTATTTACACTTGTTATACAGCGTTATTTTCGTTAATTATTGAAGCCTAAATTGTTGGAACAATTTTTGGGGTGACGAAAATTAACAGTTCTTTTTTTGTATTCTTATTCGCGCTATTTGTGAAAAAATCACCAACGAAAGGAAGCTCAGCAAAAAAAGGAATTTTATTTTTTGCTAATGATTCGCCGTCCTCGTAAATACCGCCAAGCATAATCGTTTCACCATCTTGTACTAAAACGGAGCTTTGAATTTCTCGTTTATCAAGTATTTTACTGCCATTTAGTTCAATGCTTGCCGCTTCATTGACATTATCTTTTTTAATAACCAAATTCATGAGTACAGAGCCGTTTGGCGTAATACTTGGTGTGACGTTTAGCGCGAGCGTCGCATCTTTAAATAATGTTTGTGCAAGTGCGGTTGATCCCACGGGTAGCGCTGTAGTATAGGGTATTTGAACACCTTGCGTAATGTATGCAGTGCAGCGATTCATTGTCATGACGCGTGGGTTTGAAATACTTTCACCACGCCCTTCTGATTGTAGCGCCTGCACTTCTAAGTTTAAAACATAATCTGCGCCTTTTGCTAATGTCATGCCTAACGCACCAACAGGCGTATTGCCAATAGATTGTGCACCTAAATCAACCAATGAATCTTTCATTAAATTGGGCGTGTCGCTGGCACTGACTGTTTTACTATTACGACTGCCTATCGAAATGGTGTTATTATCAATCATACTCTGATTTGCAACACCAAATTTAACCCCTATATTTTTCGCAAATGCGTCATCTGTAATCACAATCCGCGACTCAATCATGACTTGCTGTACAGGGACATCTAATTGAGCAATCAATTTTTTTGCTTCAGCGACTTTTTGAGCGGTATCTTTGATAATTAGTGTGTTCGTGCGTGAATCAACGACGACTGTACCACGTGAAGATAAAAAATTATTTTCTTCGATATCATCAATTATTTTTTTATTGAATTCGCTGTAGTTATGCAATCCATTTTTTCCTATAGAAGAAAAATACGATGGATTAAACATAAATGATTTTTCAGAGGGTGAGCTACGCACATCATTTAACGCTTCTCGAAATTCCATATTCATAGGGGTATTAGAACCCGTGGTATGGTACCTTTGCGGTTCATCTGTTTCGCAATTGCTAGCATTGGCCGTATTGGTGCCAGTTAAAATATTGCGCAGCGTTTCCCCTTTAGCATAATTTATCTTGATGTATTCGATAATCAATGGATTTGATTTTTCGAGTATATCGTCCATTTGTTGTTGTTTTTCTTTGTAAGCTTTGATTTTATCAAGTGGTGCAATTAAAGTCACATTCCCTGATTTATATTGGCCAAGCTCTTTGGTTATCATAATAAAATCAAGTGCTTCATCCCACGGTACATTATCCAATTTTAAAGTAATGTTTCCCACTACTTCTTCACTTACAACAATATTTTTTCCTGTAAATTCCGCTAAAATAGCCATTACTTGACGAATGGCAATATCTTGAAAATTGAGCGTTAATCGTTTGCCTGTGTAATGATGTTGAGTGTCACTTTCAATAGAAGCGACGTGTTCGTGTATTTTGCTTTCATTATTTGCTTGTGAATAAATGGGTATTAAACACAGTGATAAATA
Source organism: Pseudomonadota bacterium (assembly GCA_039800705.1). GTDB lineage: Bacteria > Pseudomonadota > Gammaproteobacteria > Methylococcales > Methylomonadaceae > UBA10906. Next base: position 11,864 of record JBDLQG010000031.1, on the reverse strand, counting down.
AATTAGGTTAGTATATATATTAAGCATTTTAATTTATGGCGTTAAAAGTAAATTTGCCCGATTTTCACTAAATTGCCCTTGTTCATTTGGAATCATTTCCACGAACTCAATTTTTGACGTGTCAATATAGGTGATTTTTCCTGCATTTTCACCCAGATAATTACCCTTTTTTACGCGATAGAGATGATTCTCATCATCTTTGATTAACGCCCAAAATAGTGAATCAATTTGAACTGTGCCGACCATGTGTAAATGACTTAACTCAATAGATTCAAGCGGTTCTCTCATTCGATTGCTATTGAGACGTTGTGAAGGTCTGTTTTCAATTTGCAAGGAAGGAGTAAAAGGACTTCGTAGCGTCGTTTCCTGTTTCAGAATTAAAGCATCTTTTTGGGTAATTATCGTAGTCAAAGGAGAAATAGCATTTTGTGTTGTTAATTTAACATGCGCGATGTATTGGCTTAAATCGCTAGTATCTGCTGTATTATCGCATGCTGTTAGCATAACGGTGGCAATTATCATTAAGATAATGTGAAAAAATGTGAATAAAATGTGTTTATTGCGCAACATTCTTCTTTGGGTTTTCACTTGGACGATACGCTTTTATTAAAAGGGACATTAATAATCGATTGCTTGATTTACTGGTTGGTGTGTTGTTTAGTGGCGAAACTGTGAAATCATGCAGTGTCACTAGGGTAGTGAGTTGTTCTAATTCTCCGATAAACGAATATAAATCCTTATATTTCCCAATGACCTCGATGTGAATAGGCAGTTCATCGAAACTATTTTGAGGCACTTTAGGCATTAATTGAAGGGATTTGAATTCCAAATTATAATGAATTCCTATTTGAGAGATAGTATGTAGAAGGGTTGATGCGCTTTCCTCTTTTGGCATTTTCTCAGCCATGTTTAGCCATTGTGACTCCATTTCGTTGGATTTCGCTTGCTGACTATGTAAATCACCGGTTTGTTTTTGTTTGGCTTCAAATACCGTTTTTAATTGTATTTCGTTTTGTTTTAGTGATTGTAATTCGATAAGTTGGCTTTGCGTATCATAGTTAAAGCAAATAAGCACTGTAAAAAGAGAGCAAGCTATAATGACAGCGACTCTAATGGGCGTAGGCCAACTCCATGCAGCGTTTAAATCCCAATTGATATTGGCTAAATTGATAGGGGTGAGTTTCATATTGCGATCAATTTAATTTGTATTGCGTTGCTGAATGTGAAATGTAAATAATTGTATTTTGTCATTATTTTTTATGTTTTCGATGCTTGTGTCATCAGGCGTTTTCATTGTTTCAAGTACGGGCGCCTGAAATAAGGTTTCGCTTTCCATGTTTTGCATAAATTCTGAGAGTGCCGCACTATTTTGCGTTCTACCTTCAATAACGATTTTTTGATCAATTCTGGTTAGTTTTGTCAAAAATACAGTGCTAGGTATTGCTCTAGCGAGTTGATTTAATAAATCTAGTGTATCTAAGCGCATTTTCTGCAAGGTATTGATATAGTTTACTTTATTGATAATCTGATTGGTTTTTTCATCAATCCTTTTGATTGCAGAAATTGTTTGATCTTGAAGTGTAATTTCATTTTGCAGCATCGTATTACGTTTCATTTGAAATATTTTCTGATTTGTCATGTCAACATGAATACAGACAAAACTAGACAAAACAAAAATAAGAGCCGCACTTAATCCAATGATAAAGTGTTGCTGTTTTTCCTTTCGACGTGTTTCGCGCCATGGCAATAAATTGAGTTTTACCATCAATCAAAATTTCGCAACGCTAAGCCACAAGCCACTAGCATAGAAGATGAATGTTCGTTTAGATACTGTGGATGAATGTGTGGAGAATATGTCATATCGATAAAAGGATTGGCAACGTATGTTGGTAGATTTAGCGTATTAGACACTAACATATCTATGCCCGAAATGGCTGCACACCCGCCCGATAAAATAATGCTTTCAATACGATGAGCATGTTGAGATGTACTGAAAAATTGCATACTGCGCTGAATTTGTTGAACAATACGTTGCTTAAATGGCTCTAAAATATCGATAAGGTAGTTCTTAGGCAAGTTACCTTGTTTTTTCGCAAGCTCCGCCTCTGATGGAGTGAGCTGATAAGCTTGAGCGATTTGGCTAGTGAGTTCATTTCCACCAAAGGCGAGTTCTCGTGTATAAATAGATTGTGAGCGATGTATCACATGTAATGTAGTTACATTAGCGCCAATATCGACCACGGCAATCGTATTGTCATGGACATGGTAAGGGAGTTGAGAGGCGAGAAGGGACAGCGCATTTGCGATGGTAAATGTTTCAATTTCGATAATTTTTGCTTCTAATCGCGCGTGCTTTAATATCGCTATTTTGTATTCAACTGATTCTTTTCGTGCGGCGACTAATAGCACATTAAGAAGATTTGTATTTATTTCATTCACGCCTTGAATAAGAAAATCAATATTTATGTCATCGCTGCTTAATTGAAGGTGTTTAGGGATATCGATGATAATTTGCTCCATTATCTCGTCTTCGGATAACCCTGCGGGAATTAAAATAGACTTTGTAATAACCGATGCACCGCCTACAGCAACAACAGCTCGCCTAGCGGAGGTATTTGATTTTTTTAGCGTTTTTTGGATTGTTTGACCAATGATGTATGTTTCAGTGAATTGGGAAGTTACCTCGTTGAAGTGTATGGGTACTATAGCGATACTTTCAACGTGATATCCTTTACTACTTTTACTCAATTCGACTAATTTTACGGCCGAACTCGTAATATCAATGCCTACCACGGCGTTTCTTTTTTTATTTAATGTCAATAAACTGAAATTAAAAGGATATTTTTTAATGAATGAAGTCATGATGGTAGCAATAATTCAATTCATTCATATCCATTTTATCAAAGTAACGCCGTGAGCGAATAGGGAGGATTAATCCAACTTTCCGTGACATTGTTTGTAGCGAAGACCTGATCCACAAGGGCAAGGTTCATTTCTACCAACACTATTGACGATACTAGTAGGTTGATCTGCTACGGTAGGCTCTTCTGAATTTGCCAGAGCAACGAAATGATCATCTAAGTTTTCATGGTCGCTGACCACTCTTTTTGCAGGTGCTGGTGCGTCAACGTCAATGTCGTCTTGAATAGCTGTTATGTCGCTTGGAATTTTAAACAACAATCCCACGACTTCAAATTTAATGGTTTCAAGTAGATTCGTAAACATTTCAAACGCTTCACGTTTGTATTCTTGTTTGGGATCTTTTTGCGCGTAACCTCTAAAATGAATCCCTTGACGCAAATAATCCATTGCGGCTAAATGCTCTTTCCAATTGTGATCAAGAGCGCGTAGCATGAATGTTTTTTCAACATTACGCAGCGTGTCAGCACCGATTGCTTCTTCTTTTTTAAGATGATTTTCTTCAAGAATGCTAATAATACGTTCGCGCAAGGTGTCTTCATTCAGATTTTTTTCAGCTTTAAGCATCTGTGAGACAGGGATCTCAACACCAAATTCGATGCTAAGATGCTCTTCTAATCCTTCAATGTTCCACTGCTCCATCATGGTTTTTTGTGGAATATAGAGTGAAATCATATTGTTAACAACATCTTCACGAATTGCGGTGACGATCTCGGAAATATCTGTTGCTGCCATGATTTCGCTACGTTGTGCATAGATAACTTTGCGTTGATCATTTGCCACGTCGTCGTAAGCTAAGATTTCTTTACGAATATTGAAGTTATGTGCTTCGACTTTACGTTGTGCATTTTCAATGGAGCGTGTGACCCATGGATGCTCGATGGCTTCGCCATTTCCCATACCTAACTTTTGCATCAAGCCCGACACGCGTTCAGAAGCAAAAATACGCATTAAATCGTCTTCGAGTGATAAAAAGAAACGACTTGAACCAGGGTCGCCTTGTCTGCCTGAACGACCACGTAATTGATTGTCGATGCGTCGAGATTCATGGCGCTCAGAACCAATGACATGCAATCCACCGCTAGCGACGACCGCATTGTGGCGATCAAGCCATGCACCACGAATTTTATCTTTCTGTGCTTGTGTTGCCTGTTCATCAAGTGCTGCAAGTTCGGCTTCTAAATTACCACCGAGAACGATATCTGTTCCGCGTCCAGCCATGTTTGTTGCAATAGTGACTGCATTAGGTTGACCCGCTTGTTCGATAATATGCGCTTCACGCTCATGTTGCTTTGCGTTTAAAACTTCGTGTTTAATGCCCTGTTGTGTCAAAATGCTTGACAGCAATTCAGAATTTTCAATCGAGGTCGTACCGACCAACACAGGCTGACCACGACTAACGCAGTCTTTAATGTCTTTAGCAACGGCTTGGTATTTTTCCGCTGAGGTTAAGAAGACGACATCACCTAAGTCACGGCGAATCATGGAACGATGTGTTGGAATAACAACCACTTCTAATCCATAGATTTTATTTAATTCAAACGCTTCCGTATCAGCTGTTCCGGTCATACCTGACAGTTTTTCATATAAACGGAAATAATTCTGGAAAGTGATTGATGCTAGCGTTTGATTTTCGTTTTGAATCGATACACCTTCTTTTGCCTCAATAGCTTGATGCAAACCTTCAGACCAACGTCTTCCAGGCATTGTGCGGCCTGTGAATTCATCAACGATAATGACTTGATCTTCTTTGACAATGTATTCAACGTCACGTCTAAAGAGCGCGTGAGCGCGTAATGCTGCATTGATATAGTGCATCAAACGTAAATTCGCTGAATCGTATAAACTGGCGCCATCTGTGAAAAGCCCATGTTCGACCATGAGTTCTTCAATATGTTCATGTCCTGTTTCAGTTAAATGAATTTGCTTGGATTTTTCATCAACGGAGTAATCGCCTGCTTCACCTTCTTTTTGTTGTTTTGTGAGAAGAGGGATGATGGCGTTGATTTTGAGATAAATATCACTGGTATCGTCGGTTGGACCCGAAATGATGAGGGGTGTACGTGCTTCATCGATCAAGATTGAGTCAACTTCGTCAACGACCGCAAAATGTAAATCGCGTTGCACTTTTTGTTCAAGTGTAAAGGCCATGTTGTCACGCAAATAATCGAAACCAAATTCGTTATTTGTGCCATAGGTGATATCGCAAGCATAAGCGGCGCGACGATCAGGCGCTTCCATTTGACCTAAAATAACACCGGTACTCAACCCCAGAAAACTGTAGAGCTTGCTCATTGTTTCTGCGTCGCGTTTTGCGAGATAATCGTTCACAGTAACGACATGGACGCCTCGTGCAGGTAGGGCATTTAAATAAACCGCTAGCGTTGCCATTAAGGTTTTGCCTTCACCTGTTTTCATCTCGGCAATTTTGCCGCTATGCAAAATCATGCCGCCGATAAGCTGAACATCAAAGTGACGCATGCCAAAAACGCGTGTAGACGCTTCGCGCACGGTTGCAAAAGCTTCAGGTAAAAGGTGATTGAGTGTCTCGCCTTTCTCTATGCGATCTCGGAATTCTTGTGTTTTTTCTTGTAGCGCAGCATCAGAGAGTTTTTCGTATTCTGAGGACAGTGCGTTGACTTTTTTAACTAATGCTCTTTTTTTCTTGATGAGCCTGTCGTTGCGGCTACCTATAACTAATTTGACCAGTTTGCCCAGCATACTTTTTCCAAATGTGAATTGAGTGAAAATTGAGTAAAATCGTTAGATTATATACTTTATAGTGCGCAAGTGACAGTGTAAATCCAAATTGAGTGGTCAAGGTCACTTATCCGAAATTTAAGGTGCGTTAGCAATGATGATAGCGCGTTTAGGTGCGGGTAATCCTTCATAGGTTAAATTTGGATTTTCAGAATTGAGAAACTCTTTTAAAGAGTGAAAACGCATCCAATCTGTTGTGCGCTGTTCTTGTGTTGTGGTTTTAGTTATGTCAACTACGCGTGTATTTTTAAATCCACAACGATTAAGCCAACTTAGTAATGTGTCGCAACTAGGTAAAAACCAAACATTTCGCATTTGAGCATAACGGTCTTCGGGAAGCAGCGTATCGCCTAATTTACCATCAATAACAAGTGTTTCTAAAATAAGTTCACCACCACTTTTTAAGCAATCGCGTAATTCGAAAAGATGGTCAATAGGGGAGCGCCGATGATAGAGAACACCCATTGAAAAAACACTATCAAAGCAACGTAAATTTTGGGGCAGCGCTTCAATGCCTAAAGGAAGTACATCGATAGGTGCGTTATTGTTGTAAAATTGTTTAATAAGTTGAAATTGCATCACATTCAGTAGCATGGGATCAATTCCGATCACTCTTTTAGCGCCAGCGCCAAGCATTCGCCAGCAGTGATAACCGTTGCCGCAACCCACATCAAGCACTAAGCGATTGTGAAGAGGTGTAATATGATGTTCTAATCGTTGCCATTTCCAATCAGAGCGCCACTCTGTATCGATAAAAATGCCAAATAAATCATAAGGACCTTTGCGCCATGGACTAAAAGCTTGCAACTGCATTTTTAATTGATTTTGTGCTTCATTTGAAATATCGGTTGCACTACCTATCGTAACGGTATCAGCGTTAATTGTTCGGGTATTAGTTTTAACAGATGGTAGTTGTGCGAGTTGTGTTTGCCATTTGAGCAAGTCACCATGTTTTTTTGTGTCAAAAGCATCAGCGATTTGAGCGGGTAATTGTTGCGCCCATTTTTGTGCATCGACGTCGCATAATGCGTTATATAAAGCAGAGTAGGGCATTATTTTAATGCGATAAATGAAGCAAAATTAAAGTATTGAAACCATAATTCACAACTACTAAAGCCAATTGATGTCAAACGCTGTTGATGTTTCGTGAAGGTTTCAGGAATAAGGACATTTTCTAATGCGGTACGTTTTTGGCTAATTTCCATTTCACTATATCCTTGTGATTTTTTAAAAGCATGATGCAGATCAATTTGCATGGCTTGCTGACGCTTATCATCAAAGGCGAGTTTTTCAGAGATGATTAATGCGCCGTTGGGTAATAATCCGTTATAAATTTTTTCAAGCAACTGTGTTCTATCGGTAAGAGGTAAAAATTGCAGTGTAAAATTTAAGACGACAACGGATGCTTTTTCAATAACAATGTCTTGAATATTGGCGTAGCGTAAATTAATGGCGATGGATGAGGGTTGTTGTCTCTCTAAAAGCTGCTTAAAACGTGCTAACATAGCGTCAGAATTGTCCACGGCAACGATATGGCAATTCTCTGCGTTAATATGTTGACGCATAGCAAATGATGCTGCGCCAAGTGAGCAACCTAAATCATAGCAAATACTATTTTCTTGTGCGAAACGCCCTGCGAGCAAACCAATAGCGGTAATAATGGTGTTATAACCGGGAACAGAGCGCTCAATCATATCAGGGAAAACTTGTGCAACTTGGTCATCAAAGACAAAACCATTAATACGTCCAAGTGGTTGACTATAAAGGGAGTCTTTAGTGAAAGTCGTCATAAATTTAAAGCAAGTTATCCAAGAAATTAAGAATTTTTTAATGCTTCTGCATTACGTTTTGCTAAGCTTTCGATCACCGCATTCAGCGAACCTTTTGTTTGAACTTCATCACTGAATGTTGTGCGATAATTGGTGACTAAACTTACGCCTTCAATCATGATGTCATAAGCTTTCCATTCATTACCACTCAAATACATGCGATAATTTACCGCAATCGGTTGAACGCCCGGTTGGAGAACTTCTGTTTTAACGACGACTTTTGTTGCGCCATCTTCCATTTCAGAAGGTAAAAAACGAATTGACCACTCTTTAAATTCACTAAATGCACGCGAATAAGTCCGTACTAGTAATGTTTGGAATTCTTTTTTGAATCTTGTTTGTTCGTCAGGGGTCGCTGTTTTCCATATTTTCCCTAAAACTAATGCAGAAATTTTATCAAAATCAACGTGTGGATAAATTGTTTGGTCGACAAATTGTGTGACTTTGTTAAAATCTTTAATGAAACCCTTATCTTGCATACGCTGTTGCAGTTTATCGGATGCCTCTGCAATGGAAACCTGAGGAGCAGATAATTCAGAGGCCATAACATGAGTAAATGGCAGTGCGCTAATAAATAAGGCTAATAAAACGGATAAGGTATAGTGCTTAATCTTCATAAAAACTCCCAAAAACAAGTATGAATAAGATGGTATATAATAGCATTAAATTTCCCGCAACACGCATGAGAAGAATGCGTCGAGATGATTTTTCTCGTCGCTTAATGCGTGAAAATACGTTAACGGTGGATGATTTAATTTATCCAATTTTTATCATTGAAGGTTCGCAACGACGTGAAAGTATTGCTTCAATGCCCGATATTGAGCGCTTATCACTGGATTTACTTATTGAAGAAGCCAGAGAGCTTTATATTTTAGGAATTCCTGCGATCGCTTTATTTCCAGTCGTTGCCGCCGATAAAAAATCTGATGACGCTGCAGAGGCTTATCATCCAGATGGTCTAGTTCAACGTGCTGTCCGTGCGTTAAAACAGGCTGTGCCAGAGTTAGGTATTATTACCGATGTTGCGTTAGATCCGTTTACTTCGCACGGTCAAGATGGGTTGATTGATGCTAAAGGGTATGTGTTAAATGACGAAACAATTGCTGTCTTAGTAAAACAAGCACTTTCTCATGCCAAAGCAGGGGCAGATATTGTGGCGCCATCGGATATGATGGATGGGCGCATTGGTGCTATTCGCCACGCACTGGAGGCCGAAAATTATTCCCATACGCGAATTTTAGCGTATTCAGCGAAATATGCGTCGAGTTTTTATGGGCCTTTTCGTGACGCGGTAGGATCGGCGGGTAACTTAGGTAAAAGCAATAAATACAGTTATCAAATGGATTCCGCTAACTCGGATGAAGCGTTGCGTGAGGTAGAATTAGATTTGCAAGAAGGTGCTGACATGATTATGGTCAAGCCTGGTATGCCTTATTTGGATATTGTTCATCGAGTGAAGACGGTGTTTGGGGTGCCGACGTTTGCTTATCAAGTAAGTGGTGAATATGCCATGTTAAAAGCGGCATCTCAGAATGGTTGGCTTGATGAAAAATCCGTCGTTTTAGAGTCTTTACTCGCCTTTAAACGCGCGGGAAGTGATGCTATTCTGACCTATTATGCAAAAACAGTTGCTCGATGGTTACAGAATTAGACACGAGTTTTGAATAATCTTCATCATTTCAAACTGGTATAGATGCACTTCATGGGGTAGAATTAACCCGATTATTTGTGATAATTATTGAGTAAATGGAATAAAGCAGATACGAAAATTTGTTTTGAATTACCAAGTGATATGAAGCATAAAAGTTTATAAACTACTTAGAGGAGTTTTCTCCGTGAAAAAAATTAAGCAACTGTTCGCTGGTGCTATGTTAACAACCTTAGGGTTGCCAATAGCGCAGGCGGATTATGCCCTGAATTTAATGGAAGGGGTAACAAAAGTCAGTAATGACATTTATGACCTGCACATGCTTATCCTGTGGATTTGTGTGTTGATTGGTATTGCTGTTTTTGGGACGATATTTTATTCCATTTATCATCACCGCAAATCAAAAGGTCACGAAGCAGCCCATTTCCACGAAAATACAACTGTTGAAATTATTTGGACAATCATTCCAACATTAATTTTAGTGGGCATGGCTATTCCAGCAACGAAGACAATGCTTGAATTGGATGATGTTCAAGAATCTGAAATGTCTATTAAAGTGACCGGAAAGCAGTGGTATTGGGATTATCAATACCTAGACAGTGGTGTGCATTTTGAAAGTCACCTAGATGAAATAAGTGAAAAATCACATCGTGGTAGCGCTATTGATCCACATACAGTTCCTAACTACCTGTTAAATGTTGATAGACCACTAGTTGTGCCTATTAATAAGAAAATCCGTTTTGTATTCACATCAGCTGACGTGATTCATTCATGGTGGGTGCCTGATTTAGGCTGGAAAAAAGATGCGAATCCAGGTTTCATCAATGAAGCATGGACCTCTGTTCCTAAGCCGGGTGTTTATCGTGGACAATGTACCGAGTTATGTGGTCGTGACCATGGCTTTATGCCTATTGTTGTTATTGCAATGAATCAAGGCGACTACGACAATTGGGTAAAAACCACGTTGGAACAACAAAATGCAAAACCGGATTTAAGTGACCAATCACACGAACAATTAATGGCTAATGGTTCGAGCGTGTATTTGAAAAATTGTGTCGCATGTCATCAAATTGATGGTAAAGGTATTTCTGGTAATTATCCTGCACTACGTGGTAGTGCAAAAGTTACTGGTGGTGTTGATCCTTTAATTGGTTTCTTGCAAGCAGGTACAAGTAAAATGCCTTCATTTGCTAAGTTAAAAGATAATGAATTAGCAGCAGTTATTACCTACATCAGAAATTCACCTGAAATAGGCAATAAAGTGGGCGACGAAATCCAACCCAAAGCAATTACACCTGTTTATGATGACGATGAGTAATCATCGATTATCTGGCTATTTTTTAACTGTTTATTGAGGTATTAAAGTATGTCTGCTGTCACAGCTGAACATGATCATGACGATCATCACCATGATGATCACGCTCATGGTCCAGAAAAAGGATGGTTGCGTTGGGTAGTCACCACGAACCATAAAGATATTGGCACATTATATTTGTTATTCGCATTAGCCATGTTTTTTGTGGGCGGTACGATGGCGATGATTATTCGTGCTGAATTATTTGAACCTGGAATGCAGTTTGTTGATCCACAATTTTTCAATTCAATGACCACCATGCACGCACTTGTGATGGTTTTTGGTGCTGTAATGCCTGCCTTTGTTGGCTTGGCTAATTGGATGGTTCCAATGATGATTGGTGCGCCTGATATGGCGTTGCCACGTATGAATAACATGAGCTTTTGGTTGCTTGTAGCAGGTGTTTTATTACTTGCATCAACTTTGTTTATGGAGGGCGGAGCACCAGCGGGTGGTTGGACACTTTATCCACCACTAGTATTACAAACCGGTAAAGCACTTCCATTTGCTATTTTCTCTGTGCATTTGCTTGGTATCTCTTCAATTATGGGTGCAATTAACATTGTTGCCACTATTTTGAATATGCGTGCTCCTTCAATGTCGCTCATGAAAATGCCTATGTTCGTTTGGACATGGTTGATTACCGGTTTCTTATTGATTGCGATTATGCCAGTTTTTGCTGGTGCCGTGACGATGTTGTTAACAGATAAATTTTTCCATACTAGCTTCTTTGATGCAGCCGGTGGCGGTGATCCTGTTCTTTATCAACATATTTTTTGGTTCTTTGGTCATCCTGAAGTTTACGTTATGATTCTGCCAACGTTTGGTGTAGCATCAACGATCATTCCCGTGTTTGCGCGTAAACCTTTATTTGGTTACAGCTCAATGGTTTATGCGACAGCTGCAATTGCATTTTTGTCATTTATCGTTTGGGCGCATCACATGTTCACCGTTGGTATGCCAATTTCAGGTGAGTTGTACTTCATGTATGCAACCATGTTAATTGCTATCCCAACGGGCGTGAAAGTATTTAACTGGACAGCTACGATGTGGAAAGGTGCAATGACATTTGAAACGCCTATGTTGTTTTCAATTGCGTTTGTCGTTTTATTTACATTAGGTGGTTTTACCGGTTTGATGATGTCTATTGCACCGGCTGATTTCCAATATCATGATAGTTATTTCATTGTGGCACATTTTCACTACACGTTAGTTCCAGCGTCTATCTTTATGTTGATGGCAGCTGGTTACTATTGGATGCCTAAATGGACTGGGCATATGTACAATGAGAAAATTGGGCAATTACATTTTTGGTTATCTACGATTTCAGTGAATATTTTGTTTTTCCCACAAC
>JBDLQG010000030.1:0-15586 GCA_039800705.1 Pseudomonadota bacterium | reverse complement strand
AGATTCCACATTTTCACCGTTGTCATTGCGAACTTGTTTTGCTTTTGCACCCACACATACGGTTTTGCTTTCAGGTTCAAATTCAACGACTTCAACTGCCCATTTTGTATAATTTTCAAAAAAATTATCGCCAACGAAAGCATAAACATCTTCAATGGGCTTGTCGATTTCAATACTGGCCTCACCAGTGATGGAGTCGGATGAATCAAGTAGAAATTTAATCTGCATACTATTTCCTCCTAAATCTTAATAACCAAGTTTATTTCTCGGTTTTATAATTATAATGACATACTTAAATGCAATGCAATAATATACTTGATTACTTAAAACATCTATTCAAATTTAAAAATGGATAAAATCACTTTAAAGGGCGATTCTTTGCATCTTTATTAATGTGACCACCAAAGAGCAAAACTGTATCAATAAAGCCCCAAATGACCCCATAACCGTGGGTTAAGATTGTAAAAGCAAGTTGACCAAGTCCTAATTTATAAAATCCCAAATAAAAACGATGCGCACCAATTGCGCCCAAAAAAAGAGCAAGTAAGGTGGCAACCCAGCGTTTTTTGACGGCTTCAACGGTCATGAGTGAATCGGCTATAAGGTGCATATTGACCACTTCTCCGTCATTAACCTCAAATGTAACTTCATCGCCTTGGTCTGGCGGGACAGTTGACTTCCAGCTCGCACTATCAAATTCAAAATAATCGTCTTGGCTTTTTACAATACCGATATTTTTTTCATGGTCGTAAGATTCAATTTGTCCAATCAGCATGGTCTTTTCCTATTTTTTATTTTTATTGATGTGATGACGCGGCTAGGCGCTCGATTTTATCGCTTAATTTTTGTGCATCACTCGTTAAATCAGCAAGCTCAGCATAAAACAGCTCAACTTCTGCACTCGCAGGCAAATCGCGCGTTTCTTCTTGCAAAAATTCGAGTGTATTTTGCTTGAGCGTGGCAAGCGTTTCGTTATGCCATACTTGCCCAGCTTGAAAAAGTGTTTCCAACAACATATTAAATTTTATAGCCGCGATGCACAGCGACGATACCTTGCGTCATGTTGAAATAGTCGCAACGTTCAAGTCCTGCTTCTTGCATCATGGTTTTTAATTCATCTTGCTTTGGGTGCATACGAATGGATTCTGCTAAATAACGATAACTCTCTTCGTCATTAGCCACAAATTTACCAATTTTAGGTAATAGTTTAAATGAATAAAAATCGTATACTTTTTCGGTAACAGGGTCGATTGGGTGTGAAAATTCAAGGACAATCACGCAACCACCTGGTTTTAAAACACGTTGCATTGATCGCAATGCGGCGGCTTTGTCAGTGACATTACGCAAACCAAATCCGATGCACACGCAGTCAAATGTATTATCCGCAAACGGTAAGCACTCTGCATTCACTTGAGCATAACGAATATTGCGTGTTAAGCCTTGATCAATTAAACGGTCGCGTCCCGTATTTAACATCGCCGCGTTAATGTCCGCTAAAACGACTTGACCACTTTCACCAACACGCGCACTAAAACGCGCTGTTAAATCCCCCGTACCACCCGCTAAATCAAGTACGCTATATCCCGCATGCACTTGGCTCAAATCCACTGCAATACGTTTCCAGATGCGGTGCACACCAACAGACATTAAGTCGTTCATAATGTCGTAACGCTTGGCAACTGAATCAAAAACGCCGCGAACTAATTTGACTTTATCCTGAGTAGCGACTTCTTTAAAGCCAAAATGCGTAGTGTTTTGCGTCATAGAAATTTCCTTGAGTGGCGAATAATAGATTTTAAATTTAGGGATAGAATTATAGCCTTAAAACCAGCAGACTCAAAAAAACAGCGCATCAATTAATTAAAATAGATCCATTTTGGTGTTATCTTATTCAATTTATGGGCTTGGTTTTGCGTAACCTGTTTTATTGCCCCCACATTTTCATGATATTGAACAACGAGAATTCAAAATGACCACAGAACAGACCCCTTGGACACGCGACGAATTTGAAGCCCAATTACGCGGTATGGAAAAGTTTTATCACATTCACCATCCTTATCATACGTTGATGAACGAGGGGAAGTTAACACAAGCACAGCTAAAAGGCTGGGTGGCTAATCGTTTTTATTATCAGGTGAGCATCCCTATTAAAGACGCCAATATTTTAGCGAACTGCCCAGACCGCGAAACTCGCGCAAAATGGACACAACGTATTTTAGATCATGACGGGCATGAGGGTGATGTGGGCGGCATTGAAGCATGGATTCAACTTGGCATCGCAGTAGGCTTAACCCGCGAAGAAATTACGTCTTTAGAACATGTTCTCCCCGCTGTACGTTTTGCGGTGGATGCGTATGTGAATTTCGCGCGTCGAGCAGAATGGCATGAGGCGGCGAGTTCATCATTAACCGAATTATTTGCGCCTAAAATTCATCAGCAACGCCTTGATAATTGGCCACAGCATTATCCTTGGGTAGATCAAGAAGGTTACAACTATTTCCGTAAACGCTTAACGGAGGCGCGACGTGATGTCGATCATGGCTTAGCGATTACGCTGGATTGGTACAAAACGCGCGAGCAGCAAAATCGTATGCTCAACATTTTAAAATTCAAACTCGATGTTTTATGGTCAATGGCCGATGCAATGTATTTAGCTTATATTGACAATATGCCGCCTTATTTTAATGTTGCAAAATAATAAAAACTATAAAGCGTAACACGCCACTTCAAACACACTTTTTCTATGAATAAACATTCTTTTTTGCATCGTCATGCGCTGTTTTTGCCCATTTACTCAACAGTGCTGCTTTATGCGCTTTATTATGGCATTAGTGTATTTGAATTTGATGTGGAAATTGCCCCAACATCTGTACCGTTGGATTTTTTAGCACAATTAATTTTAGCGTATATTCTGTATTCACTTTCGCGTCGAGCATGGATATTTTTTGTTCTGCACGCGCTGATTATGGGTGTTTTGTATATTGGTAATCCGATTAAAATTGCTTTTTTCGGTGGTCCATTAATGCCTGACGATATTTTTGCGTTGCGCTCGCTGCTGTTGATTTTAAGTGGCTGGAAATTTTTTGCGCTGGCTTTGCCGCTGGTTGCACTTGGAAGTTTACTATTTTTTAATTTCAAATTACGACGACTGCATAATTATGTGGGCGGTGTTTTGGGCGGCTTATTAACCTTAACGGTGATTTATCAACCGAATTCAATTGTGTATCCGATTGATACTTACATTGGCACAAAAGAATGGGATCAACGCTCAAATTATTTGTGGCAGGGGGCGACAATTCACACATTGCTTGAAACGGCACGTTATTTTCTAGTGGCAGATAAAGCGCCTGACGTTGATGTGGCGCGTGCGGCGGCAAAGCAATTACTCACTCAACATCCGCTTGATAACACGCCTGCAACTGAAGATTTCAAGCCGCGTAATGTTCACATTGTGTTGCTTGAATCTTTTTGGGATGCGAATAACCTAAAAAAAGTCAAATTTAGTCAAAATCCACTTTCAGATGATTTCCGAAAACTGTGGAAAACAGCGGATAATTCTGTCGCACTGGTGCCTGTTTTTGCTGGAATGACCGCCAATTCAGAATTTGAAGTGTTATGTGGTTTCCCCGTGACAAAAAACACGGTGAAATTTGAGCGTCAATTATTAAATGAAGTGCCATGTCTACCGCGTATACTTGCTGATAAAGGGTATAAAACGGTGGTGTCACATCCGAACGTCCCTGTTTTTTGGAATCGGGTAAATGCGTATCATCGCGTGGGATTTCAAACGTATTGGTCAGAAAAAGATTTTGAGCTTGACGACATCAATCGTGAATTCTTAGGTGATAGCTCGCTGTATCGTCAGGTGCTTGGCAAAATTTCCAGTACACTTGAATCAAAAGCACCACTATTAGATTACATTGTGACTTATTTTGGGCATTGGGATTACCCTTTAAATGAAAATCGTCCACCTCAAATTACCAGTACCTCACAAGTGGAAGAAGTGAACGGTTATGCAAATACCACGTACTACAAATCGCGTGAGTTGGTGGAATTTCTCAAAAATCTGCAAAAAAAGGATCCTAACGGTATTATTGTCGCATTTGGTGACCACTTACCATTTTTAGGTGAACATTTTGCAGGTTATGTCGAATCCGATGTGCTCAAAAATAGTCGTGGTGAATTTTCAGATGCAATGTTCAAATCTTATGTCAGCACCCCGTTATTGATTATTGATGGTGAAAAAGGGGCTTTAAAAGTAGGTCGTTTGCCCCTTTATCAAGTGCCTAAATTCATTTTAGGGCTACTGAATATTCATCAACCAACAATCATGGATTACACAACGCCTCCCGACAATGAACGCGTGCGACCATTAACGGGATTGCATTTTGATGAATGGGCAGATGGGCAAATTCAAGTATGCAAAGCACCGCCTTATTCGCCCGAATGTGAGCGTTCGCTTGCGTGGATTGAAGCAGTGAAAACTGTGAGCAATGATTTATTTATCGGTGGACAATTTACGCGCCCATTCTTAGATAAGCGCTAATGCAAACATCAACGCATCTTCACGATTATTATTTTCAGCAGGGTAATAATTTCTGCGCACGCCAATTTCGTTAAATCCCATCGATTCGTAAAGCGAAATAGCGTGAATATTGGTCGGGCGAACTTCTAAGAACATCGTTTCAGCTTCGCTGTAAGCGACAGAAATCAAATGTTCTAGGATTTTTCGCCCAATACCTTGCTTTTGTTCTTTGGGTGAAATACATAAATTCAAAATATGTGCTTCACCTACTGCCATACTCATAATGCCGTAACCAAGTACCTCATCACCAATTTCACAGACCCAATTTTGATAACGCATATTGAGGCAATCTCGAAAAATGTCTTCACCCCAAGGGAATAGATAACTGGCTTTTTCAATAGCGACCACTTGCGTTAAGTCTGAGCGGTTCATTTTACGCAGGCGCATCAACTCTTTGCGTCCGATGGATTCAGGGAATACTTTGGCGTAAAACTCCACATCGGCATCATAAATAACAAAATCTTTTAATCGGTCTAATAGGTCGCGCATGGTTACATTGTCGGTTGGGGTGAATTTGAATAGTGTAATACATTGGATTTTAAAGCATCGATTTAGCAATTAAAGCTAAACCGGCTACAAACAGAAAAATGGCAAAAATACGGCTGTATTTGTCATTATCGATATTGCCATAGAGCGTTTCTTCAATAAATAAAAACGTTAGTATTCCCACCTGTACTAATGCTGCTTTTGTACTGTAGGCAATGGTAAATTGCGTTTGCATAACAAGAAGCGTGAGCAGTTGAAAAGCTGCAAATACAGCGTAACAGGCCGCTGCTGTCACGCGCGTCGTATCTTTGGGGTAGTTTTTGCTGTAAATCATCACAGTTAAAAGTGAGCCACCTAAATTACTGACGCCGTGAATGAATCCCGTCACGATAAGATACACGCGCTCAAATTTCACGATAGATTGCAGGGCGCGTTCCATTTTTGGCAGAAAACTTTTGATGGCAACCAATAGTAAAAATATGCCCATAACAAAGCCAACATTGATTTTCACGGACGTGATGAATGCCAAACAAAGCACAATAAAAGGCACGCAGTAGCGCAGTACATTTTTGAAAAAATCACGGTCAACATAATCAACGTGTTTCACCACTTGCAATAAACTAATGGCAATAGAAATAGGAAGCACAATACCGAGCGCATCAACAAAGCTGTACCCAAGCAGTAGCAGGGCAGGCGTGCCAAAAAGTAACATTCCCACGCCAAAAATAGATTGAATGGTGGCTGTAACGAGAATGGTGAGTAGTATATCTATTGGCATTGGGTTTTGTCCTATGAGTATTTTTTTATTTTCACTATTATTGCAATTTATTTGCTATTAGATGATGCCTTTAAACGACCGCAAAGCAAACTGCAAATCCTGCCATGCTTTACGCTTCTCGATAGGTGTGCGTAGCAAATAGGCGGGATGGTAGATGGCAATTAACGGTTTTTCTTGAAAATGATGCACTTTTCCACGTAATTTCCCAATCGGATCGTGCGTTTCTAACAAAGTTTGCGCAGAGATGCGACCAACGGCCACAATCATCTTTGGGTTAATCAACGCGATTTGTTCAAATAAATAATCACGACAAGCGTGAATTTCATCCGCGTGAGGATCACGATTATGCGGTGGTCGGCATTTTAAAATATTGGCAATAAATACTTCTTCACGCGTTAATTGCATTGCGCGAAGCATTTCAGTTAATAATTTGCCCGCCTCGCCGACAAAGGGTTTTCCTTGCAAATCTTCTTCTTGTCCGGGTGCTTCACCAATAAAAAACCATTTTGCATTGGGATTACCTTCGCCAAATACCGTGTTTGTGCGAGTGGTACATAATGTGCAACGCTCACATTGTGCCACTTGAGAGCGTAATGTTTCCCATGAGTCTACCGCCAAACTATGAGGCTCAATGCGCGTAGAAGGTGATGGCATTTCAGCCAAAACAGGTGATGCCTCAACTGTACGCGATTGCCAAACTGTGATACCCAACGCAGTGAGGTAGTGTAAACGGGTGTTTTCAGAAAGTGCCATAGTTCATGAAATAGAAAAAGCTGTCAAAATAGTGACTTATTATAGCGAGTAATTGCCAAGTCGAATCGTTAAAAAATTTTACCTTTAGGTTCAATTCAAATTTACCTGTAATTCTGTTATGGTGAATAACCTAAATTGATAACCACAAAACTGTTTAATTTATATCATGAAAAATAAAAACATTATTCCCACAGACAAAGAACGCTTTATGCGTGAACAAGATTTTATTGTGTCTAAAACTGATTTAACTGGACGCATTATTTATGGTAATGAAATTTTTATCGAATTTTCAGGCTATGAAGAACACGAACTATTAGGCAGTCAACATAATATTGTCCGGCATCCCGATATGCCGCGCGTTGTATTTAAAATGCTTTGGGATTATTTAGCAGAAGATAAAGAGATTTTTGCTTTTGTCAAAAATATATCAAAAGACGGTAGTTTTTATTGGGTATTTACGCACGTTGCTCCCATTTTGAATACAAACAAACAAAAAATTGGTTACACCTCCGTACGTCGAATGCCAAATCCTAAAGCAATTCCTATTGTTGCCGATGTATACAAAACGATGTTGAATGCCGAAAGACAAGCTGGAGCAAAAAATGCGATGGCTGCTTCTGGCGATGTGTTAAATAAGCTATTACAGGAAAAAGGCGTCACTTATGATGAACTTATCAATGTTCTTCAAGCACTTTAGAATCAAAGAATCCATTGCCGTTGTTTTGATGGCACTGCTTTGGATTGGAGCATTAATTTACACTTGGATAATAAGTGTCAATTGGCTTATTCCTGCTTGTTTAACGGTAGGTGCTGTATTGTCTGTTTTCATGTGGAGAGTTTCGCGCAAACACGATAATGTTTTATTGACCCAGCTTCTCAACGCGAGTCAAGAATGGCGCAAAGGTATTGTTAATGTGCGTATCACACAAATTGGCGGCAAAAATAATCAACTACAGCAATTATCTTGGGCGCTCAATGATTTAATGGATCAAGTTGAAACGGCGCAAGTGGATATGTATTACTCAATGGCGTATGTGACGTACGGTGATTTTAGTCGTCGTAGCTATCCAGCTGGTTTACATGGTGGTTTTGCACAAGCCTCCATACGTCTTAACTCATTAACAAAAGTGTTATCTTCAACCACTAGCGGTATCAATGAATTGATGCGGGCGTTAAATGAGGGTGATTTTAATAAAACAGTGAATGTAAGTGTGCGAGGAGAGTACGAACACGCTATTAAAAACGCTATTCAAGCGATGCGTACGATGCAAACGTTGATGGATAATATCGGTGAGGTGATGGGAAAAGTTGCCCAAGGTGACATTCGTGAACGTGTTGAAGCGGTTGCGCAAGGCGATTTTGCACAACTGAAACAAAATATCAATTTATCACTTGACGCACTCGAAGGAAGTTTGAACGATATTACACTTGTTTCCAGTGCGCTTGCGCAAGGCGATTTGACGCTTAATATTGAAAAAATCTATCCGGGTACGTTTGGCGAAGTGCTTTCTGGTATGAATCGCACAGTTGAAAATTTGAAAGTGCTGGTCAGCGAAATTAAAGATTCAAGTGAAATTATTGAGCAAGCGGCAAAAGAAATTTCAATGGGGAATTTTGATTTATCCAATCGCACGGAGGCACAGGCGCATAGCCTAGAAGAAACAGCTGCGAATATGTCCCAATTCACCTGTACGATTGAGCAAAATAGTCAAAATGCAAATCGTGCAAACGAATTAGCGCACGCGTCATCAACGATTGTGCGTAATGGGGTAACAGCGGTTAATCAAGTGGTTCAAACGATGGAAGGCATCAATGATTCGTCAAGAAAAATTGTCGATATTATTTCAGTCATTGACGGAATTGCGTTTCAAACGAATATTTTGGCGTTGAATGCTGCAGTTGAAGCGGCGCGAGCAGGTGAACAAGGTCGTGGTTTTGCTGTGGTGGCTACTGAAGTACGCAATTTAGCGCAACGTGCCGCCGCCGCTGCGGGTGAAATTAAGCATTTGATTGGTGACTCGGTTGATAAAGTGCAAGAAGGAAGTTATCTCGTCGCAAAAGCAGGGAAAACGATGGAGGAAATTTTAAGCTCTATTCAGAGTGTGACCAATACCATTACCGAAATTACCGTGGCATCCAATGAGCAATCATTGGGGATTAATCAAGTGAATGAAGCTCTGCATAATATGGATGAAGTCACTCAGCAAAATGCAGCACTTGTTGAGCAAGCAACTTCTGCCGCGCAATCGCTTGAACAACAAACGCAAAACTTATCTGCAACTATTGCGAATTTTAAATTAACATCATAGCGTGCTTGTGCGATGAAAAAGTACGTACTGCAATTGCGGAAAAAGTATGATAATTAGGGTAATGTTTATTTATTAACGAAGTCTTGCGTCAATTTGATACGGTTTTTTGATAAAAAAATAACGCTTAAATAGCGTGTTTTTAAATTAACCCCTGCTTTGTATTACCATTATTTGCTGTGAGTGGTTATAATTAGGGGAAATGTTATTTTCAACCCAATTCCCCTAATCGTTATTTTGATTACTCAACTAGCCATAAATATGCGTAAAAACTTTCATTCGTGGTGTTGGAGTTTCAAATCATCATGAAAAAAAATCAGCGCATACTTTCTCGATTACTATTTCTCTACATTTTAGTTAGCTGGCTTGGTATTGTCGGTGTCATTGCTAAATTGGTTTATAGCGAAATTCAGACCTCTAAATATCAATCGTATTATTTAAGTGAAATTAGTAAACAATTAAGTTTTAAACTTGAAAATAAACCTAGCGATGCCATTCGTTATCCAACGCATGGGCCTTATGATCAGCGCTTGGGTTATACGTTGCTATCGGATCAAATAGATCGTTTACAAAAAGCCGGTTTTGGGGTGAGCGCTCAGGCGAGTTTGTCGCCTATGATGTTGTCGTTAATGGATGAATATGGATTATTCCCGCTTTATCATGAAAAAAACCAAGCGGGTTTGCGTTTGGTTGATGAAAAAGAAAATCCCTTATTTACCGCTGTTTATCCAACTTATGGATATCCCAGCTTTGAGGATATTCCACCCGTTATTTTGCACACACTGCTTTTTATTGAAAATCGTGAATTGCTCGATGAAAAGTTCAAGAGTGTGAATCCTGCTGTTGAGTGGGAGCGTTTAGGCTTTGCTGTTTTGCAAATGATGGCAAAAAAATTAGGTGCCGATGTGAATGTACCAGGTGGGAGTACGCTTGCCACGCAGCTGGAAAAATATCGTCATTCGCCTAATGGCTACACAGAATCGATTGTTGAAAAAATACGTCAAATGGCTAGTGCGTCTATTCGTGCTTATCTTTTAGGTGCCGACACGCGTCAAATGCGTCGTCAGATTGCGCTTGCTTATTTGAATACCATGCCGCTTGCCGCGTCTGAGAAATCAGGTGAGGTACATGGTTTAGGTGATGGCTTGGTCTCTTGGTTTGGTGCAAACTTTAAAGAAACCAATCAATTGCTTGCCGAGCAGGCCGTTAAAACGCCAAACCCAACGCCAGAGCAAGCAAAAGCGTATCGTGAAGTGCTTAGTATTTTACTGTCACAGCGTCGTCCGACGTATTTACTTGGCGCAGGTTATGATGCGCTGCAAAATCTCACTGATAGTTATTTACGTTTACTTGCCACGCAAGGCGTTATCTCGCGTGAACTACGTGATGGGGCCTTGGCAATCAAGCTCGAACGCGTACCTAAAAGCAGTACACATTATTTATTTGTCACCGAGCAAAAAACACAAAATGTTCTTCGTGCGCGATTGGCGCAAAACTTGGGTATCAAAACAAATTATGATTTGGATCGTTTAGATTTAACCGTGAAAACAACGTTAAATTATGACGTTCAAAAACAAATCAACGCGGCATTGCGGAAATTAAGCGATCCTGCCAATGCAAGAGCAGCGGGTTTATTTGGTGAACGCATGCTCAATCCCGGTACGGATCTTAATCCGATTATTTATAGTTTGATGCTTTTTGAACGAAGCGATCAAGGCAATTTGCTGCGTATTCAAACGGATAATTACGACCAACCACTGGATATTAACGAAGGCATTCGCCTTGATTTAGGTTCTACGGCGAAATTGCGTACCTTAGTACATTATTTAGAGCTCGTTGCCGATATTTACCAAGTCTATCAAGGCGAATCACCACAAGCATTAGCAAAAGTGGAATTGCATCCGCGCGATTATTTATCAGCATGGGTGATTGATCAGTTACGTGCAAGACCTAAAATGACGGTTGAGGATATTCTCAGTCAAGCACTTGAACGTCAGTATTCAGCCAGTCCCGCAGAGTATTTTTATACGGGTGGCGGTGTGCATCATTTTAACAACTTTACAGATGATGATGATTTTAAAGTCATGTCTGTGCGTGATGCACTGCGCAATTCAGTCAATTTAGTGTTTATTCGAATGATGCGTGATTTAACGTACCATCATTTGTATAAACCGGAAGGGATTGCGCGTTGGCTTGAAAGTCCTGATGATAATAAGCGAAAAGAATATTTAACCCGTTTTGCAGACAGGGAAGGTTTAGTGTATTTGCGTCGTTTTTACGCTAAATACAAAGGGAAGAGTACTGACGACAATTTAGAAACGCTCACTCAAAAAGTGTTTGCCAAACCGTCGCGTTTGACGATGCTCTACGAATCTATTTATCCAGACCGTGACGTACAGTCGTTGACTACTTATTTGCAGGAGCATCTGCCTGCGTCTGTACTTGCCAATGAAAATATTGACACACTTTTTTATAAATATTCACCTGATAATTTTGATCTGCAAGATCAAGGGTATATTACAAAAGTACACCCTTTGGAGCTTTGGATGGTGCAGTATTTATCAAAGCATCCCAATGCAACGCGCGATGAAGTGATTGCCGCGAGTGTGGATGAGCGTCAAAATGTCTATCTTTGGTTGTTTAAAAACATGCACCACTACGCGCAGCAACGTCGCATTATGACGTTATTAGAGGATGATGCGTTTAAACAAATTCATGATGCGTGGGAGCGTCTAGGGTATCCTTTTGCTTCACTAACGCCTTCTTATGCAACAGCTATTGGAGCTTCGGGTGACCGACCAGCGGCATTAGCTGAATTAATTGGTATCATTAACAATGATGGAATGCGCTTACCTGCGGTGCGTTTTTCACATTTGCACTATGCCAAGGCAACGCCTTATGAAACAATCTTAGATAAAACCCCCGAAACTGGGCAGCAAGTGCTTTTACCTGAAGTGGCTCATGCGGCACGTAGTGCGCTTATTGGTGTGGTGGCTAATGGTACGGCTGGGAGATTAAATGGTGTCTATAAAGATGAAAACGGTAAGCCGTTAGCGGTAGGTGGAAAAACAGGCACGGGTGATCATCGCAAAGAAAAATGGGGTGCGGGTGGGCAATTGATTGAATCTAAATTCGTTAGTCGCGCGGCAACGTTTACTTTCTTTTTGGGAGATCGTTTTTTTGGCGTTATTACGGCTTATGTAACGGGTGATAATGCGGAAAGTTACCATTTTACCAGTTCATTGCCGGTGCAAATTTTAAAATTTTTAGAGCCTACGCTCTCACCACTACTTCACAAAAGTAATTTAAAATCAACGTCCATTATGCAAAACGATGCTTCAGTGGCAACTGAAAATATGTGATGACAAAAATCACCGCTACGTTTTTATGCTATGCTACACACAATAATTTTTACATTTTTATATTTTGATTTATGCGAACACGTCTTAAAATTTGTGGATTTACCGATGTTGATAAAGCCGTTTATGCAGCCAATTTAGGTATTGATGCGGTTGGTTTGGTCTTTTACGCATCTAGTCCACGTCATGTTTCGATAGAAACAGCGCTTAAAATTACGCAAGCATTACCGCCATTTGTTTCGGTTGTCGGTTTGTTTGTCAATGCACCATCGCATTTCATTGCTGATGTGATACGTCAAGTTCCTTTGAATTATTTGCAATTTCATGGTGATGAATCAGCGGCAGATTGCCGTCTTTATAACAAACCTTACATTAAGTCAGTGAGTATGAAGGAAGGACTTGATTTTGATGCGTTATACGAAGAATATCACGATGCAGCAGCGTTGCTTTTAGATGCGTATCATCCTAATGCGAAAGGGGGGATGGGGAAAGTATTTGACTGGGATTTGATTCCAAAAGAACGTAGTCTACCGATTATTTTGGCAGGTGGCCTCAATGCTAAAAATATAAAACGCGCAATTAAAATGGTGATGCCGTATGCCGTAGATGTCAGTAGCGGTGTAGAATTAGAACAAGGTCATAAAGACATCGTTAAAATGACCGCATTTACACAACAAGTACAAGAAGGTGACCGAGAAACACTATGACCGAAAAATATAACATGCCCGACGCTCGAGGACATTTTGGCGTTTATGGCGGCATTTTTGTCGCTGAAACCCTTATGCCTGCAATCGAAGAACTCAATACAGCTTATCAGCATTATATGCAAGATGCGGATTTTATTGCCGAATTAGATAAGGATTTACAGCATTATGTCGGTCGTCCTTCACCGCTTTATTATGCAGAGCGTTGGAGTCAAGCACTCGGTGGTGCACAGATTTATTTGAAACGTGAAGATTTAAATCACACAGGTTCACACAAAATTAACAATACGGTAGGCCAAGCTTTATTGGCAAAACGTATGGGCAAAACGCGCATTATTGCAGAGACTGGCGCGGGGCAACACGGTGTTGCAACAGCAACAGTTGCAGCACGTTTAGGTCTTGAATGTGTCATTTATATGGGGGCGGTTGACGTTGCACGTCAATCACTCAATGTATATCGCATGAAATTGCTGGGTGCAAAAGTCGTTGCAGTAGAATCGGGTTCAAAAACCTTGAAAGATGCACTTAACGAAGCGTTACGTGATTGGGTCACTAATATTGATGATACATTCTACATTATTGGTACCGTAGCTGGACCACATCCTTATCCAGCGATGGTTAGAGATTTTCAAGCAATTTTAGGTCGAGAAGCGCGAGCACAATGTCTTGAGCAAGCAGGAAAACTCCCTGACGCACTCGTGGCGTGTGTCGGTGGGGGATCAAATGCAATGGGATTATTTTACCCTTTCATTGACGACGCAAACGTCAAACTAATTGGTGTTGAAGCGGCGGGAGATGGCGTGGAAACAGGCCGTCACTCTGCACCGTTATGTGCAGGTCGTCCAGGTGTTTTACATGGTAATCGTACTTATTTGATGTCCGACGATGACGGTGAAATTATTGAGACACATTCCATTTCAGCGGGTCTTGATTACCCCGGTGTTGGTCCTGAACACGCATGGTTAAAAGATTCTGGTCGTGCGCAATATGTCAATATTACGGATGATGAGGCGCTTGGTGGTTTTTATGCGCTAACACGCATGGAAGGCATTATTCCTGCTTTGGAATCGAGTCATGCGATGGCTTATACGCTCAAGCTTGCACCCATGATGAAAAAAGATGAAATTTTGATTGTGAATTTATCTGGGCGTGGCGACAAAGATATGCAAACAATGGCAAAACGTGAAGGAATTGAATTATGAGTCGCTTAGCTGCAACTTTCGCTGAATTAGCACAAACAAACCGTAAAGCGCTTATTCCATTTGTCACCGCAGGTGATCCAAAGCCCGAGTTTACTGTACCACTAATGCACGCCATGGTTGGTGCAGGCGTTGATATTATTGAGCTTGGGGTGCCTTTTTCTGATCCTATGGCTGATGGCCCTGTTATTCAGCGTGCTAGTGAGCGGGCGCTTGCACATCATCAAAGTTTACGAACCACACTTGCTATTGCAACTGAGTTTCGCAAAACCAATGGGCATACGCCAATCGTGATTATGGGATATTTAAATCCTGTGGAAGTGATGGGGTATGAAAAATTCGCTGATGCGGTTCAAGCTGCAGGCATTGATGGTGTATTGACCGTGGATTTACCACCTGAAGAAGCGCAAGAATGTACGGCACATCTCAAGTCACGCGGCGTCGATCCCATTTTTTTACTTGCACCAAATAGCAGTGCAGCGCGTATTGCAACAATGGACACGATTGGTGCAGGGTATTTATATTATGTTTCACTTAAAGGTGTCACCGGCGCTGGGCATTTAAATGCGGGTGATGTGGAAACCAAACTTGCCGAAATTCGTGCGAATACAAAATTACCAATTGCAGTCGGTTTTGGCGTAAAAGATGCACAGACCGCTAAAACGATTGCTAATTTAGGCGATGGCGTTGTTGTTGGCAGCGCCTTAATTAGTCAAATTGAAGCAAATTTGCATAGTCCAGCGCAAGCAAAAGAAGCTATTATTGAATTATTAACCGCGATGCGGCATGCAATGGATAACTAATTATGAGTTGGTTTGAAAAATTACGACCGTCGATTATTCGAACAGAATCGACAAATAAAAAAAATACAGTGCCGGAAGGTTTGTGGGCAAAATGTCCGAGCTGTAACGCTATTTTGTACAATAGTGAATTAGAAAAAAACGGTAGTGTTTGCCCTAAGTGCGATCACCACATGCGTATTTCGGCGCGTGCAAGGCTAAATTTATTTTTAGATGAGCAGGGACGCGAAGAAGTGGGTAAAAATGTCAAACCACTCGATCCATTGAAGTTTAAAGATAGTAAAAAGTATAAAGATCGTATTCTACAAGCACAAAAACAAACCAAAGAAAATGACGCGCTTGTTGTCATGAAAGGTCAATTGCATGGCCAAGATATTGTGGCGGCTGCATTTGATTTTAATTTCATGGGCGGCTCGATGGGGTCGGTTGTCGGTGAAAAATTTGTACGTGGTGTGAATAAAAGTTTAGAGCTTGGCGTACCCTTTATTGTCTTTACTGCTAGTGGTGGCGCGAGAATGCAAGAATCGTTATTTTCATTATTTCAAATGACAAAAACGAGCGCGGCCTTAACAAAACTTTCACAACGTGGTTTACCTTATATTTCCTTCATGACGGA
>JBDLQG010000029.1:0-15912 GCA_039800705.1 Pseudomonadota bacterium | reverse complement strand
ACCACCAGGTTTTTGAGGGCTTTGGTGGAGACAAAATCTTTGCCCGTGTTGGGGTCAATGACCGATTCGAGGGCTTTTTGGAGTTGTTCTGGGGTCGACATGTGAAACTTTCTGCGAATGGCGGGAAGTTTAGCGACATCAAGAGGCCGAAGCCCATAAAATCAAGGATTCCCCTACAAGTTGCACCCTCATGTCTGCCTCGTCCGTTTCGAACCTCACTGCTGCCCAAAGACAAATTTTTGTCACGACCGCATTGCCCTATGCCAATGGCAATTTCCACATCGGTCACATCATGGAGTACATCCAGGCCGACATCTGGGTTCGCGCACAACGCATGCAAGGCCATGAGGTGCATTTTGTGTGTGCCGACGATGCGCACGGCACGCCTATTATGCTGCGTGCTGATCGTGATGGTATCACGCCTGAAGAATTGATTGCACAAGTGTGGAAAAGTCATTTTGCCGATTTTTGTGACTTTGGCATTGCGTTTGATAATTATCACAGTACGCATTCAAAAGAAAACAAAGCTTTATCAGAATTGATTTATAACCGTTTGAACGAAAGTGGATACATTAGTACACGTACCATCACGCAAGCGTTCGATCCAGTTAAAAATATGTTTTTACCTGATCGTTTTATTAAAGGCGATTGTCCAAAATGTGGCGCAAAAG
This sequence comes from Pseudomonadota bacterium, assembly GCA_039800705.1. GTDB lineage: Bacteria > Pseudomonadota > Gammaproteobacteria > Methylococcales > Methylomonadaceae > UBA10906. The sequence continues at coordinate 15,241 of JBDLQG010000029.1, read as the reverse complement.
ACCAATATGGTGATGGCTGTGAAGTCTGTAGCGCAACGTATTCACCAACCGATTTAAAAAATGCGGTTTCAGCGGTTTCAGGGGCAACGCCCATTGAAAAAGAATCGGAACACTATTTTTTCAATTTGGCTGATTTTTCTCAAATGCTCCGTGATTGGACTAGTGCAGGGCATCTGCAACCCGAAGTGCGCAATAAACTCGCTGAGTGGCTTGAAGGTGGTTTGCAACAATGGGATATTTCACGCGATGCACCTTATTTTGGCTTTGAAATTCCCAATGCGCCTAATAAATATTTTTATGTTTGGCTGGATGCGCCTATTGGCTATATGGCCAGTTTCCAAAATTTGTGTGATAAAACCAATTTAAATTTTAACGATTTTTGGTCAAAAGAGAGCAATGTTGAGCTTTATCATTTTATTGGTAAAGATATTATTTATTTCCATGCCCTATTTTGGCCTGCTATGCTGAGTGGTGCGAACTTTAGAACGCCGAGCGCAATTTTTGCGCATGGCTTTTTAACCGTAAACGGGGAGAAAATGTCCAAGTCACGCGGGACATTTATCACAGCAAGAACATATCTTAACCATTTAAATCCTGAATATCTGCGTTATTATTTTGCGGCAAAATTAAGCAGCAGTGTTGATGATATTGATTTGAATTTTGATGATTTTACGCAGCGTGTCAATTCCGATTTAGTCGGTAAAGTGGTGAATATTGCAAGTCGTTGCAGTGGTTTTATTCAAAAACGTTTTGATAATAAATTGTCTGTTACTTGCGCAGAACCTGAATTATTTGCGCAATTTATTGCCGAGCATGAAGCGATTGCACAGCACTATGAACAACGTGAATTTGGCAAGGCCATGCGTGAAATTATGGCGCTTGCAGATAAAGCCAATCAATATATCGACGAGAAAAAGCCATGGACGATTGCCAAGCAAGAAGGCGAAGATGCACAGTTACATGATGTTTGCTCAGTAGCGATTAATTTATTCCGTGTGTTAGCGGCTTATTTAAAACCGGTACTGCCTGTGTTAACTGGTGAGGCTGAATTATTTTTGAATTCACCTGTTCACGGCTGGATTGATGAGTTAAAGCCACTTGTCAGTCATCAGTTGAATGATTTTAAACCGCTAATGACGCGCGTTGAAGCGGATAAAATTAAAGCGATTGTTGACGCATCAAAAGACGATTTACTCAAAGCCTAAAGATAGTTGAATTTAGGGTATAAAAAAACCGCTTTCAGTTTATGTTGAAAGCGGTTTTTTTGTGGTTTATGGTGTATGAACTAGGATTCAGCTTTCTGTTCACGCGCCAATAAGTTTTGCACTGCTTCAAGAGGTGTTAAGCCTTCATAAAGCACTTTGTAAGTTTGCTCGGTAATAGGCATGTCAATGCTAAACCGTTGAGCGAGCAAATAGGTTTGCTTTGCCGCGGATACGCCTTCAATTTCTTGTCCGATTTCTTGCGTGGCTTCGGCGCTGGTTTTACCTTGTCCTAACGCAAGGCCAAATCGACGATTACGCGATTGATTATCGGTGCAAGTGAGCAGTAAATCACCAAGACCCGCAAGACCCATAAAGGTATCCTGTTTGCCGCCCATCACAACCCCAAGGCGGATAATTTCATTGAGGCCTCGTGTAATAAGCGCAGCACGCGTATTCGCACCAAATCCTAATCCATCAGCAATACCAGCGGCAATAGCCATGACGTTTTTGACAGCACCACCAACTTCAACACCAATTAAATCGCTGTTGGTATAGGTGCGGAAGCGTTTGCTGTGCATTATGTGGGCAAGTTGTGTTGCAAATTCGGCTTGTGTTGATGCAATGCTAATGGCAGTTGGCAAATCTGCCGCTACTTCACGTGCAAAACTAGGGCCTGAAATCAACGCAGCAGGGGTATTGTCACCAAAAACCTCTGCAACAATTTCATGCAGTAAACCGCCGTTTTCTTTATTAAATCCTTTGGTTGCCCATGCAATTTTCACATTACTGGATACTAACGGTTTTAATTTCATTAACGTGTCTTTAAACGCATGCGACGGAACAGATACCAAAATCAAGTCGCTAAATGCAGCAATATCAGCTAAATCGTCTGTAATGGCTAAATTTTCACTAAAAAGTAAATTAGGCAAATAGCGATGATTTTCACGCTCTTGCTTGAGTGTTTCCATGTGCGCGGGATTGTGTCCCCAAAGTAGCGTTGGGCAACCATTACGCGCCGCTTGCATCGCAAGCGCTGTTCCCCACGATCCTGCGCCAAGTACCGCTATTTTGTTGCTCATCATTAGTTAATGGATTCAGAGCTTGGCGCTTGTTGCGCTTGTGCTTGTTGAACTTGCTGCGCGTAGAGCGCATCAAAATTCACTGGCGCAAGAATAAATTGTGGGAATCCACCTTTTGCGACTAAATCAGACACCACTTCGCGTGCATAAGGGAATAAAATATTAGGGCAGAAACTGCCAACCATGCCGCCCATTTCTTCATCACTAAAGCCGCCAAGAACAAAAATACCCGCTTGAGACACTTCAACTAAGTAAGCGACAAGTTCACCGCTTTTGACGGTAATGGTGAGCTTAATAGCCACCTCCATCAACGCTTCGTCTAATTGCTGAACTTGCGTAGCAAGGTTGAATTCAACAGAAGGTTCCCATTTTTCAATAAATACTTTTGGTGAATTAGGGGTTTCAAACGAAATATCTTTCGTATAAATCTTTTGAATTGCGAATTGTTTTTCTACTGTAGCGTTTTCTTCAGCCATGTTTTTTCTCAAAGTTAAATAAAGTTAAAAATAAAAGGAAGAGTGGATAAAGTTAAAAGTCTTAAGAGGCCACGCGATTTTTACTGGTAATTTTAATAGGCAATTTATATTCATCTTGCCACGCCGTCATTCCACCGGTAAGAAGCAGGACATTTTCAAATCCAGACTTCGTTAATAATTTAGCCGCAGCACTCGCGCGTGTCCCTGTTTGACACGTGAGTAGTAGCACATTTTTTTTGTATTTTTCGAGTTGTGGAATTTGTTCGCTAAAGTTACTCAGTGGCGCATTAACAGCGTGTTCAATATGCCCTTGAATAAAATCAGGTGATTCACGTACGTCGATAATGATCGTATTGGTATCATTGATTTTAGCGACCGCTAAGAGCGGTGAAATAGCCTCAAATCGCTTGAATACCACGTCAAAAAATTCTTGGATAAGAAGAAATGTGACCACCGCTAATGCGAGGAATAGAATGTAATGATTTAAGATAAATTCGAGATAACGATCCATGAGTACACTTGCTTAAGAAGTAAATAAAAGAATTTCAAGTAACCACTGCCCGCGTGTATTGCTATAATGCCGCCATGGCAATGCTAAATTTAGCGAAATCATACCTTATTTTTTACTGTTGCGGTAACACGATAAGATTATTTGACTAAAAAACACCGCATCAACTAAGTTATTAAAAAGGAAACAAGTGATGAATCACCCTGTAAAACCATTAGTTTTATTAATTATTGATGGATTTGGCTATTCGCCAGATACGCAAAGTAATGCGATTGTGATGGCAAAAACGCCATGTTGGGATAAATTACAAAAAACCTATCCCATGACCTATCTTCAATGCTCAGGGCATGTTGTTGGTTTGCCTGAAGGTCAAATGGGGAATTCAGAAGTTGGGCATTTACACATTGGCAGTGGGCGTTATGTGCCGCAGGAATTTTCCAAAGTAAATGACGCGATTGTTGACGGCAGTTTTTTTGAAAATACCGTGTTATGTGAAGCAGTTGATCGCGCGAAAGAGCAGGATAAGGCGCTGCACATTCTTGGTTTATTGTCCGCTGGTGGCGTGCATAGTCACGAGCAGCAAATTGGCGCAATGGTAGAACTCGCTGCTAAACGGGGATTGAAAAAAGTCTATGTCCATGCGTTTTTAGATGGTCGTGATGTGCCACCTAAAAGTGCAGCCAGTTCGTTTACGTATTTAGAATCAAAGATGACCGCGCTAGGTGTGGGTAAAATTGCATCGATGACAGGGCGTTTTTATGCGATGGATAGGGATAATCGCTGGGATCGCGTCGAGAAAGCCTACAATATGCTCATGAATGCACAGGCGCCTCATTTTGCGACAAGCGCTCAAGTCGGTTTAGATGAGGCTTACGCGCGAGGGGAGAGCGATGAATTTGTCTTACCAACGTTGATTGCTGATAACGAGGAATCGGTTATTTCTATTGGTGAAAATGATTCGGTGGTCTTTATGAACTTCCGAGCCGATAGAGCGCGTGAAATTAGCCAAGCAATTACCCAGCCGGATTTTTCAAATTTTGAGCGTCATCACACACCGCATCAAGGTTATTTCGCAACGCTGACGGAATATCATGAGAAATTTACCTACCCGATTGCCTTTCCCTCAATAGAGATTAAAAATAGCTTAGGGGATTATTTGTCGCAATTAGGGATGACGCAGTTGCGTTTAGCAGAAACTGAAAAATATGCCCATGTGACCTTTTTCTTCAATGGCGGACGTGATGAACCGTTTGACGGGGAATCGCGTATTTTGGTGCAATCACCGAAAGTAAAAACGTATGATTTGCAACCTGAAATGAGTTTGCCTGAAGTGACATATCATTTGGTCAAAGCCATTAACGAAGGCCATCATGATGTCATTATTTGTAATTTCGCTAATTGTGATATGGTGGGACATACCGGTGTATTAGAGGCGGCTATTCAGGCAGTCGAAGCCATTGACCATGCGTTGCAATGTGTTGTGGATGCCTTGATTTCTGTTGGTGGGCGCATGCTGGTAACGGCAGATCATGGCAATATTGAGCAAATGCGTGATATTTCAACAGGGCAAGCACACACCGCGCATACTACAAATTTAGTTCCGCTGGTCTATGTGGAAGGTGAAGGCAGTTTAGCACAAGGCGGCAATTTGGCTGATATTGCGCCTACCATGTTGGCTATTTTACATCTTGATCAACCAGCTGAAATGAGTGGTCGATCGCTGTTGAGTTTATAAGTGAATCGTCAGGTCAATTGACTGTGCAAATACAGAAGAAAATTGGGTATGTCTTTTTACTCATTGGTGTGGCGGCGAATAGTAACGCTGAAATTTTAACATCGCGTGATATGACCGTAACAGTAGATAAATCGTCGCAAACAGCGCTTTTGAATACTCAGTTAGCGGAATTTGATAAATTATACGGTAGTACAGCCGCGTTACTACGAAATTTAGAAGCACATATATCGCACCAAAAGCAAAATTTAGAGAAAATTCATGTTGAAATAAAAGCATTGAATGTGGATTTGCTCAAACAAAATGATGAACTTTCGGGGCAAATTAAAACGATGTATGCGATGGGAAATAAAGAACGATTAAAGTTATTGCTTAATCAGGAAAATCCCATATTATCTAGTCGAATGCTTGCTTATTATGATTATCTCAATGCGAGGCGTGTTAATCAATTGAGCAGTGTGACGCAATCACTGCATCGATTAGAAGAGCTCAAATTACAAAATGAGAAAGAAACGGCGGAGTTAGATCGCAATTTAGCACAGAAAAAAACGGAACAAGTGGCGGTTGATTCGCTAAGAAAGAAGCGTGCTGAATGGTTAAGGCAAGTTTCACCCGATATTTTGTCTAACGAACAGCAACTTAATCGATTAAAAGAGAGTGAAAGTGAATTGAAAAGTTTGTTAAATTCGCTACAAAGTTCTAGCAGCGATTTAAACGATGAAATTATCAAAGCACGTGCACTGCGCAAAGCGCATTTAGAGGCAGAAGAAGCTGCATTTGTTGCGCCTAAAGTGACTGATGAAGACAGTACAGCAGTCGCAAGCATTAAAAAAGAAGAGTCGCTTGGCGAGTCGATAAAATTATCTGGCGTGACTAATTTCCCCGCGCTGCAAAATGATTTTACGGCATTAAAAGGTGAATTGCCTTGGCCGGTAAAAGGTGAGTTGATTCAAAAATTTGGCAGTGCGCGAGAAGAAGGTAAGCTCGATGGTGTTTTAATTGCAGCGCCTGAAGGCACAGAAATTCAAAGTATTACAGACGGTAAAATTGTGTATGCCGATTGGATGCGTGGATATGGACTGCTAATTATTGTTGACCACGGAAAAGGCTATATTAGCTTATATGCGTTCAATCAAAGTTTATATAAGAAAGTAGGTGATGTCGTCAACGCGGGTGATGTGATTGCATCGGTGGGATTAAGTGGCGGACATAATCAAGCGAGTTTGTATTTTGGTATTCGCAAAAAAGGAAAAGCAGTTGATCCTATGGAGTGGTGTCATTGACAATAGATTCAAATAGATAAAACACGTTCGGATTGAAAAAAAGCGACGCGCTATTTTTACCGTATCGTTAACGTTCACATTAAAAAATTAAATTCAAACACTATTTCGAGTATACAAATAAAATTATGTTAAAAAATAAAAATATCTATTTATTGTCGCTAGGCGTTGCACTTGGCGGTATTGTTGGCGTTAGTAGTACCGTTTTAGCTCAATCTGAAACGCATACTGAAAGTGCTGCGCAAGTATCTGATGCACTGCCCTTGGAAGATTTAAAAGCGTTTACTGAAATTTTTGGACGTATTAAACAAGATTACGTTGAACCTGTTTCAGATAAAAAATTGTTAGAAGACGCTATTCGCGGCATGTTAAGTGGTTTAGATCCGCATTCAGCCTATTTAATCGCAGACGAATATCAAGAATTAAAAGAGGGTACGACAGGGCAATTTGGTGGCCTTGGCATTGAAGTGTCGATGGAAAATGGCTTTGTGAAAGTGGTATCACCTATTGACGATACGCCCGCGCAACGTGCCGGTATTAAAACGGGTGATTTAATTATTCGTCTTGATGATAAGCCCGTTAAAGGAATGAGTTTAGCAGATGCTGTCAAAAATATGCGTGGCGCAGCGGGCAGTAAAATTTTATTGACTGTGGTGCGTGAAGGACTTGATACGCCGCTGAAAATTAGCATTATTCGTGATGTGATTAAAACCAAAAGCGTGAAAAGTAAGTTACTTGAAAAAAATTATGGTTACGTACGCATTAGCAGTTTCCAATCGGCAACGGGCGATAATTTAAAAGAAGGTTTAGCGTCGCTTAAGAAGGAAAATGGCGGTAACTTGAATGGTCTTGTTTTAGATTTGCGCAACAATCCCGGTGGCGTTTTGAATGCCGCTGTTGAAGTGAGTGATGCGTTTATGAAAAATGGTTTAATTGTTTACACTAAAGGCCGTATTGCGAATTCTGAAATGCGTTTCAATGCCGCGCCAGATGACTTGATTGATGAAGCGCCTATGGTGGTTTTAATCAATGCGGGTTCTGCGTCAGCGTCTGAAATTGTAGCGGGTGCGCTTCAAGATTCAAAACGCGCCATTATCATGGGTGAGAAATCGTTTGGTAAAGGTTCTGTGCAAACAATTCTGCCAACCAGCAATGGTTCGGCTGTGAAATTGACAACAGCGCGTTACTACACCCCATCAGGTCGCTCAATTCAAGCTGAAGGCATTGAACCAGATATCGCACTTGCACAAATGAAATTAGAAGCACTTGAAAAATCTGATTTCAAACCAGTGAAAGAAGCGGACTTGTCGAATCATTTGCAAAATGCAAAAGAAAAAGCCGCAGCACAAACTGAAGCAGAAAATAAAGAAAAAGCCGCTGCTGAAACCAAAGATTACGCGTTAAATGAAGCGTTGAATTTGCTCAAAGGCATTAGCATTATTAAAAAATAATCGTTTAATTTTGAATAGTTAGGGAAATTATGTCAGGTATAAAAAAAGTTGTTTTAGCGTATTCAGGTGGTCTTGATACTTCTATTATTTTGAAATGGCTACAAGATGTGTATCAATGTGAAGTGGTGACGTTTACAGCCGATTTAGGGCAGGGCGAAGAAGTTGAGCCAGCACGCGCAAAAGCAAAATTAATGGGCATTAAGGAAATTTATATTGATGACTTGCGTGAAGAATTTGCGCGTGACTTCGTCTTTCCTATGTTTCGTGCCAATACCATTTATGAAGGCGAGTATCTTTTAGGGACGTCTATTGCGCGTCCGTTGATTGCAAAACGTTTAATTGAAATTGCAAATGAAACAGGCGCTGATGCGATTTCACATGGTGCAACTGGCAAAGGTAACGATCAAGTGCGCTTTGAGCTTGGTGCATACGCTTTGCGTCCAGATATTCATGTTATCGCACCTTGGCGTGAATGGGATTTGAATTCACGTCAATCACTGCTTGATTACGCAGCGAAACACGAGATTCCTGTTGAAATGAAACAAGGTGGCGCGTCACCTTATTCAATGGATGCGAATTTACTCCATATTTCTTATGAAGGTCGTATTCTTGAAAATCCTTGGACCGAGCCAGAAGAAACCATGTGGCGCTGGACCGTGTCACCTGAAAATGCACCCGATAAAGCGACTTATATTGAATTAACGTATGCAAAAGGGGACGTGGTTGCAATCAATGATGAACCGGTTTCACCTGCAACGGTACTTGAAAGATTAAATAAAATCGGTGGCGAAAATGGGATTGGTCGTCTTGATATCGTTGAAAATCGTTACGTCGGCATGAAATCGCGTGGTTGCTATGAAACGCCTGCAGGCACAATTATGTTGAAAGCGCATCGTGCTATTGAATCACTGACGCTTGATCGTGAAGTAGCGCATTTAAAAGATGAATTGATGCCGCGTTATGCCACGTTGATTTATAACGGTTATTGGTGGAGTCCAGAGCGTCAAATGCTCCAAACGATGATTGACGAATCACAACTCAATGTAAATGGTAAAGTGAGATTAAAGCTTTATAAAGGCAACGTCATTGTAGTAGGTCGTGAATCGATAACAGACAGTTTATTTGATGAAAGTATTGCGACATTTGAAGACGATAAAGGCGCTTATGATCAAAAAGATGCGGCAGGATTTATTAAATTAAACGCGTTGCGTCTGCGCATTGCAGCAAAGCGTAAAGCCAAATAAGTTATTGCGTTCTCAAACGAAAAAAGCCGGCATGATTTTTATGCCGGCTTTTTTTTATGGAATCAAAAATTTAAACAGACTCTTTTGTCCATTCTTGTAGAATTTCAATCATGCTTTTAGCTTGATCGACACTTGAAATATTAAATTTTGATTTCTGTTGATAATTACCATCACGTTTTTGATAACGACGAATGGTGAATTTATCTGCGCTGTATTCTTCTTTTGCAGGACTCCATTCTTGATAGCGATACATCACGGTTGCCCATGCACCTTTTGTTAAGACTTTTTTATCCAGTTCCTTAACAGTTTCAATACCACCTTCTTCATAGGTGACGGTTAATTCGTCGACTGTTTCTGCCATGTTATTTTTTGCTCCGTTAAGCGAAAGGGTGTTCTAATACAATGGTTTCGTCGCGCTCTGCGCCTGTCGAAATAATGGTGATTTTGACGCCCACTAATTCTTCTAAGCGACGAATATATTTTTTTGCATTCTCAGGTAAATCGTCATAATTTGTCACGCCTTCTGATTTTTCTGACCAACCGGGCATTTCTTCAAACACAGGAACACATTTTTCGTAACTGTCTGCGCCAAGAGGTGCTGTATGTGTGATTTTTCCATCAATATTGTAGGCCGTGCAAATGCCAATTTTTTCAAGTCCATCGAGTACATCTAATTTTGTTAAGCAGATGCCACTTAAGCTATTGAGCTGCGCAGATTTACGCATAGCCACTGCATCAAACCAGCCTGTGCGACGTTTACGTCCTGTTGTTGCACCAAATTCATGGCCTTTCACGCCTAAGTGATCGCCATTTGCATCAAATAATTCAGATGGGAATGGCCCATTTCCAACGCGCGTTGAATAGGCTTTTGTAATGCCAAGCACATAATTGAAATTGAGCAAACCAATACCACTTCCTGTTGCTGCGCCACCGGCTGTTGTGCTTGAAGAAGTCACATAAGGGAATGTACCGTGGTCAATGTCGAGTAGTGCGCCTTGTGCACCTTCAAAAAGGACATTATCGCCACGTGTTTGTGCTGCATAGAGCAATTCGCTCACATCCGTTAACATCGGTTTTACTTTTTCGCCAAGACGAAGTGTTTCGTCTAATACGGTAGTGTAATCAACTGGATCGGCATGATAGTAGTTTACCAGCATGAAATTGTGATATTCCACGAGCTCTTTTAATTTTTCTGCAAAAGTGTGCGGATTAAGTAAATCCCCAGCACGCAGACCACGACGTCCCACTTTATCTTCATAAGCTGGGCCGATGCCGCGACCCGTTGTACCAATGGCTTTGCCACCGCGTGCTTTTTCACGCGCTTGATCAATTGCTATGTGAATAGGTAAAATTAACGCACAGGCTTCACTAATTAATAAGCGATTACACACTGAAAGACCGGCTTTTTCTAATACATCAATTTCTTCAAATAGTGCGTTGAGTGATAAAACGACACCATTGCCAATCAAACACTGCACATTTTCGCGCAAAATTCCTGATGGAATTAAATGCAAAACCGTTTTTTGTCCGTTGATAACCAGCGTATGACCAGCATTGTGTCCGCCTTGAAAACGAACAACCGAGGATGCCTGCTCGGTTAATAAATCCACTAATTTACCTTTGCCTTCGTCACCCCATTGTGTGCCGATAACAACTACATTTTTTGCCATAATGATTCCAAGTTTTTGATATATTTTGATTGATCGTGAAAAATTTGTAAATTTTGAAATATGCGTAAAATTATTCAATCGTATTCATTCAGTTTTTATCTATGCAATACTCGTTTAGTAATTTTAAGATTTAAATGTTTATTTCAAATTTCTTTAAATAGATTGAATTATCCAAGTGTTCTGTGAATTTTTAACTAAAACTGCTGTGCAACCTAATTCTTTTGCTCCGCCAATTTGATTAGGTAATTGTTGCACAACGCTGCGTCCTTTTGCGCGTAAATCACGAATCGTTTCATGTAAATGGACATCATCAAAATAAGGCGCAAAAATTAACTCACGTGTTGGTTGCTCGATTTCATTTTGTTTGTTGAGTGCTGTCAAGACTCTCAAATCAGCGCTAAATCCTGTTGCTGGGCGGTTACGGCCAAAAATAGCGCCAATATTATCATAACGCCCACCACGCGCAATTTCTCTACCAATAGTCGGTACAAACGCCGCAAACACAACGCCTGTATGATAGTGATAACCACGGAGTTCTGCTAAATCAAAGCTAATTGAAAGTGATGGAAAACAGCGCGTCAATTCGTGTGAAATGCCGTCTAAATCCGCTAGCGCTGCTTGGACTTCTTCAAAATGCAAAAATTCTTGTGCTTTGGTTAAAATGGATTTGTCGCCATTTAATTCAGGTAGTTTTAAGAATGCGGCTTTTAAATCATCGGATAACTGGTAAGTATCAAGCAACTCTTTTAACTCAGGACGTGCTTTGCGCTGAAGTACATCAAATAACTGACTTTCCTGTGCACGCGTTAAATGGGCTTTTTCGGCAAGTGCGCGATAAATACCCACATGACCTAAATCTAAATGCACATTTAAAATACCTGACATCGCTAGCATTTCAAGCATTAAACGAATAATTTCACAGTCGCTCTCTTTACCTGCATGACCGTAAAGTTCTGCGCCAATTTGCATAGGCGAGCGCGTTTTCTCGAGTGCATCACCGCGTGTGTGGAGAACGGTGCCAGCATAGCACAAGCGTGAGGGATGATCGTGTTTTAGATTATGTGCGTCAATGCGAGCGACTTGTGGGGTCATATCTGCGCGAACGCCAAGCATTTTTCCACTGATTTGATCGGTTAATTTGAACGTTTGCAAATCAAGTTCATGTCCTGAACCGGTTAAAAGCGAATCAAGAAAATCGATAATAGGAGGAACGACTAATTGATAACCCCACTGAGTGAAGGTATCCAATATAGCGCGACGTAAATTTTCTAATCGGTGCGCTTCATCAGGCAGTAATTCATCGATACCATCAGGCAATAGCCAAGCATTTTGTTGCATTCTTTATTTCCATTCAAACAAAACGCCCCAAATGCGGAGCGTTTATTTTTCGTTCATTGTCGTGCTCGACACATGATGTGCCGCTACGTTTATTTTTTACTTTTAAAATATTGGAAGAAATCTGAATTAGGTTCAAGGACTAACGTGCTTGAGCCGGTCAGTGTCTTTTTATACGCATTCAAACTGCGATAAAATCCAAAAAAGTCGCTGTCTTGATTATACGCTTTTGCGTAAATTTCAGCTGCCGTGGCATCCCCTTCACCGCGCAATTTTTCAGCATCACGGTACGCATTCGCTAACGTTACAACACGTTGACGATCTGCGTCAGCGCGAATACGCTCAGCCGCCTCGGCGCCTTCAGAGCGAAATTCTCGTGCTACACGCTCACGCTCCGCTTCCATTCGACGGAAAACAGATGTACTCACTTCTTCAGGTAAATCAATACGCATCACCTGCACATCGACAATTTCCATTCCCAGTGCGGCGGCTAAACTTTTTGAATTTTTAATCAAGAGTTCACGTATTTCACTGCGATCCGTTGATACTAACTGTTTAATATTACGTTTACCAAATTCACTACGAAATAAATCTTTAATAATTTGGTCAAGTCGCAGATTAGCTTGATCAATATCACCCGCGACAACAGTATAGAACGTTTTAACGTCACCAATTCGCCATTTTACAAACGAATCCACGATAACATTTTTCTTCTCAGCGGTTAAAAAACGTTCTGGTTTTGAATCCATCGTCTGAATTCGGGCGTCAAAATGCCGAACATTATTGATGATTGGGAGTTTAACGTGTAAACCGGGGGTGTAATCATCTTTGACAATTTCGCCTAATTGAAACTTAATGGCTTTTTCACCTTCATTGACGGTAAAAAGACTCATCATACCAACCAATGCAAGACCTGCCACGCCAATTATCACTTGATTGTTATTCATTTTAACGACCTCTCATGTCATTTATGCGACTGCGCCCATTTGGATGTTCAATACTGGGTACTGAAATCGGTGTATTCTGTATCACAGGAGCAGGAATAGGCGGTTCAACACTTGCCGATGATACGTGTGGGGCGTTAATGATCGGTGCTGCGTTCGCATTGGGTGGTGTTTGCGCGAGTTTATCAAGTGGCAAATACATGACGTTACTGCCGTTTTTAACATCGACAATCACATTGTTAGTGCTGCTTAATACAGATTCCATCGCGTCAATATAGAGGCGTTTGCGTGTGACATCGGGTGCTTTACTGTATTGTGTTAACAATTGTGAAAAGCGACTCGTTTCACCTTGTGCTTGAGCTAAAACTTGTTCTTTGTAGCCTTCGGCTTCTTGAAGTTTACGTGCAGCAGCGCCGCGTGCTTTTGGAATAACATCGTTTGCATAGGCTTGAGCTTCGTTAATTAAACGTTGTTCATCCTCACGCGCTTTAATGGCGTCGGCAAAGGCATTTTGTACTTGTTCAGGCGGTTGTGCATCTTGTAAATTTACACTTGTTACTTGGATACCTGAATTATAACTATCCATGACTTGCTGAATTTCAGTTTTAATTTGCGCGACAATTTCACCGCGTCCTTCCGTCAACACGAAATCCATGGTGCTGCCACCAATCACACCGCGCTGCGCACTTTCGGTAACGTGTTTAAGCGTAGCCGCTGGATTTGACACGTTAAAGATAAACGCTTTCGCATCTTTGACTTGATACTGCACCGCAAGACGTACATCAACATAATTCTCATCTTTAGTAAGCATAAGCGCTTCTTTAGGAACAGAACCACCTATAGATTGATCACCGCCATTACTGCGGTAACCCACTTCGATAAAACGCTGTTGTTTTACGTTAACTAACGTCACAGCTTCAATAGGGGAGGGAATATGCCAATTAAGACCCGCTTGTGTGGTGCCAATGTATTTGCCAAAACGTGTTTCCACGCCGTGATTTCCTTCGTCCACAATATAAAAACCACTCAACCCCCAAATGACACCCGCGCCAATGGCTAGTAGTCCCAAGCCTTTGAGTGAATTTCCCGAAAAACCATTATCGTCTTGGTTGTCACCCGAACCGCCAAATAGTTTATCTAATTTTGCCTGCAGAACACGGATTGCCTCATCTAATTCGGGCACATTTTTATCATCCCCACGACCACTCCAAGGATCTTTTTTACCGCCACCAGGTTCATTCCACGACATACATCGCTCCACTTGAATTAGTTTGTAATTATGCTGTTATGACTGAATGTTTTTTCATTCATTCAATCATGACATGACTATGTGTAATATCTTTTTTGAACTAAACTAAAAACTATTGAGGTTTTATTAATAATTACGCTGAACAGCAAATTTTGCCAACAAAATAAGTGCCTCTTTATACTTTGATTCAGGTAAAACGTGTAGCGCGTCAATGGCTTTTTGAGCTTCTTCATCTGCGCGCTCTGTTGTGTATTCGATTGCTTTTGTACGCGTAATGACTTCATAAACGGCATTAAAAGCATCTCTTCGGCCATTTTTAATGGCATCAATGATGATATCCGCTTCTTGATTTGTGCCATGTTCAATCGCATAAATTAAAGGGAGTGTCGGTTTGCCTTCTGCTAAATCATCGCCCAAATTTTTACCCAACTCTTCCGCCGTTGCTTGATAGTCAAGTGCATCATCAATTAATTGGAAGGCAATGCCTAAATGTTGACCATAGTTGGCTAAGGCAACTTCGATTTCATCGCTCGCATTTGAAATCACTGCGGCAAGTTGCGTAGCAGCACTAAACAAAATCGCCGTCTTACGCGCAATAACTTCTAAGTATTTTGCTTCAGTGGTTTGCGGATTATTGCAGTTGAGCAACTGAAGGACTTCGCCTTCGGCAATGGCTGTCGTGGTTTTAGATAAAATACCCATAACGCGCATATTGTCTGTGCGTACCATCATTTCAAATGCACTAGAATATAGATAATCACCCACTAAAACACTCGCTGCATTTCCCCAAACGGCATTGGCTGATTGATTACCACGGCGCAATTCAGATTCATCAACAACGTCATCATGCAGCAATGTTGCCGTATGAATAAATTCGATGACAGCCGCTAAAATAAGGTGTTTATCAGATACATCGCCTAACGCTTTCGCTGCAAGTAAAAGCAACATGGGACGCAGGCGTTTACCGCCGTTGCTGATGATATAGCGACCAATTTCGTTAATTAAAATAACATCGGAGCGCAGTTCGTCAATAATCAACTGGTCAACCGCTTTTGCTTCGAGGCTGCT
>JBDLQG010000028.1:0-15951 GCA_039800705.1 Pseudomonadota bacterium | reverse complement strand
GCAGGTGGAGGATTACGTCAAATTGCGTGACTTGATTCGCAATGCCAGCGGTGAAAACCTTGATTTGAAAGCCTATGAAGCGGATATGCGGCATTTACTCGATAGGTATATTGAAGCGGGTGAATCAACGGTTATTTCGCCTTTTGGGGATTTACCGCTGCTTGAGTTGATGATTAAAACAGGCATGGCAAATGCGATTAGCCAACTCCCCAAAGCCTTGCAAGGCAATCAGGACGCGGTAGCTGAAACCATTGAGAATAATATTCGTAGCACCATAATCAAAACACAGTTAAATGATCCCGCCTATTTTGACAAAATGTCTGCATTACTCAATGAAATCATTGCCAATCGAAAAGCCAAAGCGATTGAATACAATGAGTATTTAAAGCAAATTGCAGACTTAGCCAAGCACGTTATTGCGCCAGAACACAATACGCACCCCGATACACTTAACACGCCCGCTAAACGCGCTATTTATAACAATGTAGGCGAAAATGAAGTCTTAGCGTTGGCGATAGACAAAAAAATCAAAGACGTCAAACCGCACGGATGGCGCGGTGTACCAAGTAAAGAAAGCGTGATTCAACAGGCGTTATATGAGATTTTGGGCGATTTTGCAGAAGTTGAGCGTATTTTCAATATTATTACGCAACAATCGGAATACTAAAGCCGATGAAAAACGCGATTCAACTTAATGACATTGTCATCGATGTCACACAAAAGAAAATTAAAAACATTCATTTAAGCGTTTACCCAAGTGGACAGGTCAAACTTTCTGCGCCTTTGCACATGAATCAAGACACGATTCGCGTATTTTTGATTTCAAAATTAAGCTGGATTAAACAAAAACAAAAAAAGTTTGCGACGCAACAACGTGAAACGCCACGCGATTGCATTGATCGTGAAAGTCATTATGTGTGGGGAAAACGGTATTTACTCAAAATGATTGAACATGATGAACGTCCTAAAGTCAGTTTAGGGCATAGCGAACTTTTATTGTATGTTCGACCAAAAACATCGACCACACAAAAACAAGCCATCATGGATGAATGGTTGCGGGAAGAACTCAAAAAAGCGTTGCCGCCTTTAATTGCAAAATGGGAACCGGTGATGGGCGTGCAGGTGAAAAAATTTTTTGTGCAAAAAATGAAAACGCGCTGGGGAAGTTGTAATTACACAAAAGCCAATGTGAGATTTAACAGTGAACTGGCAAAAAAGCCGATTGAGTGCTTAGAATATGTTGTTGTACACGAGCTTGTGCATTTACTTGAGCCGAGTCATAACGCCCGTTTTCATCGTTTAATGACGCAATTTTTGCCGCATTGGAAATTGATTAAAGACGAATTAAATCGACTGCCGATTGCGGTTTAAATAATATTAGATGAATTTTTATAAAACATTTGCCGGTGTTGCTGGACTTAGCAAGTCATCAACCATTTGATTTTATGGGCTTTAAGCTGCATTTTACCGTTTATGAATGATAGCGAGCATGAATGACCCTACGCACAGTTTGGAAAACGCAACCAATATCGATTGACATCAAAGTCGCAATTATCGGCTATCATGACATTCTTAATTTTAAAATTAGCCTTTTCTCGCTATTTTTCTTTTAGCCATTGTAAATTAATACACGCATTCTAAACTTTGGAGTAATACATATTATGTTAGGTAGAGTTTTTACAGAATTTTTCACATTAGTCGAAATAGAGTTTGGTGATGACATGCTCGATGACATAATTGAAGATGCTAATTTACCTAATGAAGGCGCTTATACTGCTGTAGGCAATTATGATTATTTAGAGCTTATACGATTAGTCACGGCGCTGTCCGAGCGTTCACATATCGCCATATCAGATTTAGTTAAAGCGTTTGGTACGTTTATTTTTGAGCGATTGATATTGATAGATCCAAAATTAACTGAAAATATGAATGATTCTTTTGCATTTTTATCTTCCATAGATAGTGTTGTCCACTTTGAAGTGAAAAAACTTTATCCTAATGCTTCTTTACCTAAATTTTATACGTCTATTCAAGATGATACGTTGGTGATGATTTACCAATCAGCTAAGAATCTGCCTGATTTAGCCGAAGGCTTAATTATTGGTGCAGGAAAATATTTTAACGAACATCTAATCATCCATAAACAGTTACTTGATGATGGTTCTACTGAATTTCGTATTACGCGTTAATTGAAGCATCATGATAGAACCAGATAATAATGACGAAATAAAATGGAGAAAGCGATTAAATCGAGAGCGTGCCGCGCGTCAAACGGCTGAAAAGTTACTTGAAGAGAAAAGTCGTGAGCTTTATTTGCTTAATCTTGATTTAGAAGAACAGGTGAAACAGCGGACACATGAATTGAATGCGGCGTTAGTGAAAGCTGAGGTTGCGGTAAAGGTGAAAGCCGAGTTTCTTGCTAATATGAGTCATGAAATTCGCACCCCCATGAACGCCATTATCGGTTTATCACTGCTTGGGATGAATGCACCTATCTCTAAACAGTATGATTATTTGCGTAATATATCCAGTGCATCTGAAAGTCTATTAGCCATTCTTAATGATATTTTAGATTTTTCTAAAATTGAATCAGGGAATGTGAAGCTCGAATTGGATTATTTTGATTTAAAGGATGTAATTGAAAATATAACGATGCTATTTCAGCAGGAGGTTCAACGTAAAGGATTAACATTTAATATTATGCAGTCAAGTCATCTTAACGTTTTGCTAAAAGGTGATGCTCTTAAACTCAAGCAGATATTAATTAATTTACTTAATAATAGTGCTAAATTCACACAAAAAGGTTTTGTTAATTTAGAAATCTCTCTGATTTCTCAAAACGAAAAAGAGATACAGCTACAGTTTTCAGTCAAAGACAGTGGTATTGGCATGAATGAGGCGCAACAAAAAATGTTGTTTCAATCTTTCTCACAAGCGGATACTTCAATTAGTCGACGTTTTGGCGGCACAGGACTTGGTCTTGTCATTAGTCAGAAGTTTGTCGAGCTGATGGGTGGGAAAATTACTTGTACAAGTACCCCAGATGTGGGCAGTGAGTTTTCATTTACACTACCTTTCGAAACAGTTAAGCCGAGTAATGTGAACGATGAAACATCGCCTCAAAAAACACTTTCGCAGCGCATTGCAGAAGCAGCAAAATCACTCGAAAATATTCATGTCCTGCTTGTTGAGGATACGCCACTCAATCAACAAGTCGCTAGTCAGTTTTTGAGAAATGCTAAGTTACATGTCAGTATTGCAGATAACGGCAAAGAAGCATTAGAGCTAATCGAAAAAAGTACTTTTGATGTTGTCTTAATGGATGTTCAAATGCCTGTAATGGATGGAATCGAAGCGACAAGAATCATTCGTCAAATTCCACAGTGTACAAATTTACCCATTATTGCGATGAGCGCAGGCGTTACGCTTGATGAGCAAGAAAAATGTCAAGAGGTTGGTATGAGCGACTTTATTGCAAAACCCATTAATCCTGTGCAAATGTTGGAAAAGATTGCATTAAGTTTAGTGAAATAATAAAGATTCATGCGTTACCATGGTGTAACGCTTGGTGAATTAATTATGCTAATTGGGAAACAAGAATATAGACAGATGAAACTATTATCGAGTTAAACGTAGCAATCATGCCAAAAACTCTAAATGTAAAATTTTCATTATTCTGACTGACTCCCCAAGCATGTGAAAGCCGCCCGAGCAACAAAGAAATGCCAAGCAGATGAATTAAAAATATGGGCGCCCCTATTAATTCAGTCATATAGATTAAAATCA
The DNA here is from genome assembly GCA_039800705.1 of Pseudomonadota bacterium. Classification (GTDB taxonomy): domain Bacteria; phylum Pseudomonadota; class Gammaproteobacteria; order Methylococcales; family Methylomonadaceae; genus UBA10906. The sequence continues at coordinate 12,165 of JBDLQG010000028.1, read as the reverse complement.
AAGCGATGGGCACATATTCTGCAAAATTTGAATGTACACGAATGGCTCGAAGTAATTGGAGATTGCCGCCATCACCTAAAGCAATTTTATTTTGACGACGTAAGCGTAATGTTAAAAAACTGAGTGCAACAAAACCTAAGCCTAAAAAAGCGGCGTAAATGGGAGTAATTAACATAATTTTGTAGCCTCAAGCTGGGACGGTGTGAAAAAATGCGTAGAGTTGCTACACAATCGAATGTTGATTTTCAAATGCGTAAGCCTGTCAATATGTATGTGTCGAACAAGAGTTGAACAGGTTAATACAATTATTGCTTGGCTTTTTAATTCATACTCCCTAATTTGATTTATTGAGTTATGTTTTGAAATTGGAGACTGTGTTTGAGAGTATGTCGACTTGTTGTTTAAGTAATTCTGCGCCTGTCGATGCTTTCTCAACTAACGCTAAATTTTGTTGGGTGACATCGTCCATTTCAGCAATCGCTTTATTAGCTTGAGAAATACCCGCGCTTTGTTCGACGGATGCGGATGAAATTTCTCCCATGATGGTGCTTACATTTTGCACGGAAACGACAATTTCTTGCATGGTTTTTCCCGCTTTGCTAACTAATTGACTGCCTTCTTCGACCTTCTCAACAGAGTCACTAATCAAATTTTGAATTTCACTCGCCGCCGCCGCTGCACGTTGGGCTAAGTTACGCACCTCCGTTGCGACGACGGCAAATCCTCTTCCTTGTTCACCTGCACGAGCAGCTTCAACAGCTGCATTGAGCGCTAAAATATTGGTTTGAAAGGCAATGTTGTCAATAACTGAGATAATTTCCACTACCTTACTTGATGATTCATTGATACTTTCCATCGTTCTCACTACATTGCTGACAACAATGCCCCCTTGGCTTGCAATTTGAGTGGCTTCATTTGACAGCGTGTTGGCTTCTTTGGCATTTTCAGCATTATGTTGAACGGTGCTTGTGAGTTCAATCATACTCGCAGCAGTTTCTTCTAAACTTGCGGCCTGTTTTTCTGTGCGATTGGACAATTCGTTATTCCCATTGACAATGTCTTGGGAAATAACATGAATGAGTTGATTTGATTCTTTGACTTTTTCAATCAGTAATTGTAGATTTTCAACAGTGAGGTTCATGCCTTCCTGCACTTGTCCAAAGGTTCCTGGTAGATTGGTTTCGATTTTTTGTGTTAAGTCACCGTGCGCCAAGCTATTTGATATATGTAAAATATCATTAAAACCTACTTCACACGCATTAAATAATGTATTTAAATCACTTAACATGGATTGAAATACAAACTCAAAACCTTGGGCATTAGCGCGTATAGAAAAATCACCATTAGCACCCGCTTTCGCTAGCGTTTCAATTTCACTGTTGATAGTGAGAAGCGCAGTTTTAATACTATTCACAGCTTGTGTGATGGCAAGCGTCTCACCGGGTAGAATATCCATATCAATCGAAAAATTTCCTTTGGCATATTCTGTAATGACATCCAAAATACGCTGATTAATGGCAATACGTGATTGCACAAGTTCATTTACCTCATGCGCCATCTGCGCATAAGTGCCTGAAAATTTCGAAACATCTAATTTTTCTCGAACCGCGCCTTCAGCATGTTTTTTAGCCATAAATCCTTGAGCATCGACAAACGCATTAATCGCATCTTGCATTTTACTCATTGAGCGTAGTAGATCACCGATTTCATCATGTTGCGTGGTGGTAATGTCAGAGCTTAAATTCCCAACTGAAATGGCGTTGGCGATTTTCTGTGCGGATTTCAGTGAAGTGAGAATGCCCCGACTAATGGACAGTGCAACCCATGTTGCAAGCGTGATACTGATGAAAAAGATGCTCGCCAATCCTACGTTGTAAAAATTTAACAACGATTTTGCGTGTGCTTCATCTTGTGCATTTCTTTGTGTTGTCAATTCAACGACTTTATCAATGGCAAGACGATGTTCTTCATAAATCAATCGTATTTTCGCCAAACTAGATAGCATGTCGCTGTGATTGCCCGTTTGCAGACTAGGAATAAAATGCGTTAAGGTTTCGTGGTAAAAGTCTTGTGCTGCAAGGGTTGATTTTTCTAAAAACAGCGTTTTTAACTCAGGCTCTAAGTTTTCATTTTGCCAGTAGGTGTGGCGTGTGTCATAGTCATTTTTGAGAATATCAAAGCGTTTTATTAACGCTTCTGTTTCGTGAGAATCGGTTGAGTTTGCTAATTGTAAAACAACTAGATAGGATTCTAAAATGTATTCTGGGGGCGGCAGGATGTCAGCAATGAGATCTTTTCCTTGCACAATACGTTGATAAATGGGGCCATTAACATTGAGTGTGTTCATCGCCTGTAAAATAGCAAACCCGAATAACGTAAAGCCAATAGTAAAAATCCCTACAATAATGCCGAGGCGTATTTTAATGGTAAGACGAGAAGTTTTATTTTTGGCCACGCTAAATCGAGCTCCATAGTGTCATAAGGGTATCTGTTTGATGTTATCGGATATATCTAGGATTTTATAAATTTTGTGGTAAGTAAGTCACACATTGTTAGATGTTTTGGTCTAATGCTGGCATATTGTCTTATGCTAAGCGACTTCGAACGCATAGCGATACTAGTAGGGATACGGCCACTAGCGTTTTAGTATCACATTGGTCGATTGAGTTAAATGGGGACTGGTAAGTGACTTTTGAGTTTCATGACGAACATACGTTTATCATTGATTACGAGGATTGCTACTAATGAGTATGCACTTCTTTCAAGCAAGAAAAACCGTCAATATGGAAGCGGTACAAAAAATGGAGTTTGAATTTGTTTAGATGCTTGTAACGTTTTATTTTTTAGACAATAAAAAAGGCTTAGATTTTATTCTAAAGCCTTTGATTTAAATGGTGGGCCCTGTAGGACTTGAACCTACGACCAGCCGATTATGAGTCGGATGCTCTAACCAACTGAGCTAAGGGCCCTAAAACTTGTTTTAATCGTTATCTAAGAAGCAACGTAGTTGCTCTGAACGTGAAGGATGACGTAATTTTCTCAACGCTTTTGCTTCGATTTGTCGAATACGCTCGCGTGTTACATCAAATTGTTTGCCAACTTCTTCGAGTGTATGGTCAGTGTTCATGTTAATACCAAAACGCATACGTAATACTTTCGCTTCGCGGTTAGTGAGCCCGGCGAGCACATTTTGAGTGGACTCTTTTAAGCCTTCAATAGTTGCAGCTTCAACAGGCGACAGCACCTTACCGTCTTCAATAAAATCACCTAAATGTGAATCTTCGTCGTCTCCAACCGGAGTTTCCATTGAAATAGGTTCTTTTGCTATTTTTAATACTTTTCTTACTTTATCTTCAGGCATTTCCATGCGTTCTGCAAGTTCTTCTGGCGTGGCTTCACGTCCAAGCTCTTGCAAAATTTGCCGCGAAATGCGATTGAGTTTATTGATGGTCTCAATCATGTGAACAGGAATTCTAATCGTACGCGCTTGGTCAGCAATTGAACGCGTAATGGCTTGGCGAATCCACCATGTTGCATAAGTTGAAAACTTATAGCCGCGACGATATTCGAATTTATCGACGGCTTTCATTAAACCAATATTTCCTTCTTGAATCAAGTCGAGGAATTGTAATCCACGATTGGTATATTTTTTCGCTATCGAAATCACCAAGCGTAAATTCGCCTCAATCATTTCTTTTTTAGCGCGACGCGCTTTCGCCTCACCAATAGACATGCGACGATTAATATCTTTTAGCCCATTGATGGTTAAACCATATTCTGATTCTATTTCAGTGAGTACTTTAAGTGATTTGCGTAGTTCTTTTTCGCGCTCTTTTAAATTTGCACCATGCACAGGGTCGGATAAAAATTTTTCCAGCCAACTAAGGCTGCTCACATTTTCGTTAAAAACAGCAAGAAAATCTTTGCGCGGTATTTTGACTTGATTCACCGCAATGTCAATAATAAATTTTTCTTGTGTGCGAACGGTTGCAATACCTTTAGGAATAATACCGGTCAATCGTTTTAAATAATTCGATGACCATTTGAATTCCATAAATAATTCAGTGAGCTTATCGAACTCATGCTCTGTTTTTTCACTGGTATAACCGTGTTTTTTCATTACATCAGAAGCAACAGTCAATTGTTTTTTTAGGACATCGACTTTTTCTTTTACTTCTTCGTAATTTAATCCTTTTGTTTCTTCTTCGCTGCTATCGTCAACGACAATGCTTTCGTCATCATCAATTTCGTCGTCAGCAGGTAGTGTGGCAATTAAATCTTCCGGTTCAGACAAATCAACAAAGCCTGAAATCAAATCAGTTAAACGAATATTGCCTTCGTCATTATTTGTTGAGCTAAGCGCTGCATCCGGTGAAATCGATTCAAATGACGTAATAAAGTCACTCACGACAACATAAGAACGCGCCACAGCTTGCACAATTTGACGCTGTCCTTCTTCAATCCGTTTAGCAATTTTCAACTCGTCTGCGCGGGTTAATAGTTCAACTGAACCCATCTCGCGCATATACATTCTGACGGGGTCAGTTGTACGACCAAATTCATTGTCAAGTGAGGCTAAGGCAGCAACTTCTTCTGCATCTTCGTCATCGGTTGTGACGGCAACAGAATCGGTGATTAACGAATCTTCATCAGGCGCGACTTCATAAACCTGAATCCCCATATCATTAATCATGTTAATGATTTCTTCAGCTTGCTCTGGATCAGCATCATTTGGCAAATGATCGTTGACCTCAGCGTATGTTAAGTACCCTTGAAGTTTTCCTTTTGCGATCAATTGTTTTAATTGAGATTGCTGTTGTTCTTCGCTCATTATTTACCCGCGCAGTGAATATTTCGTTGACGCTATTGACAGTTTTCGACTAAAAAGTGGCGAATTAACGCTCGATAAGATTGTCACTATTCCCGTAATTATAGCGTATAGAGCTCTTTTAATCAACTGATCATATTCGCGCGTTATTTTAGCTTGTTTTACCCGTTTTTTGTTAATCAATGCGTAAGTGGTGAGATTGAGTTAAAATATCGAACTTTAGGTATCCCGCATTTCCACGGGTGTATTTTCGGGTCATATTTTCAAGGTTATTCTTATGCGTAAAACCATTCTTACTTTGCTTGGCAGCAGCTCGCTTTTATTTTCGGCAACTAGTTATGCTGCAACAGATTTGCCACCATCTTCCAAAGTGGCTTTAGGGGCAGTTGAGGAGGTTTGCTCGGATTTTATGGATCCAAGTTGGCGTAAAGAACAAGTGATTGATGGTGTAAAAATTCAAGCATCAAAACTTTGCAATCCAGATAATCCGTATGATATTGCCGCGTTTGTGAAAGGCACAAATGGCGTTTCTATGGATACGCTAATGCAAACGCAATTGGCTGCCGACGCTATCACCATGTCTGATGACATGGATGGCGATGGCGATCCTGATAAAATTGTCATTAAGCTCGAAGTTGTCGAGCTTAATGGACATTCACCAGATAACAAAGATCCGATTACGACGTTTGACATTGCGCCGGGTTTGCAGCCAACGTTTTGGGTGTATGCACCTAAAACACGCGACATGTCGACGCTCAATTTATACGAATCCATTGCTAATCCCTTATTGCGTGTTCCATCACCTACAATTCGCGTAGAACAAGATGATGTGGTATGGATTGTTTTAGAAAATACGCATTATCTGCCGCACTCTATCCATTTACATGGCGTAGATCATCCCTTTATGGATCATTCGCAAAACGGCAATGACGGTGTTGGTCAAACCAGCAACATGGATACTATGCCCGGCGAGAGCAAAACGTACGTGATTAAACCTCGTCAACCTGGCACCATGTATTATCACTGCCACGTTCAACCGCACACACACATTCCTATGGGTTTGCAGGGGATGTTTATTGTTGAGGAAAATCGACCCAATAACTGGCCTCAAACCCTTAACGTAGGTGCTGGGCAGGTACGTCATCCATCGGTTGCCGTGTCGGAAAAATACGCTCGCGAATATGACTTGCATTATCAATCCGTTGATAAGGAACTCCATGAAGTCGTTGCACGTTCTGCCAATGACCCACGTTTAATTGCAAAGCACATGAACATGGAATATGACACGACCGATGCAACAGACGATTATTTCATGTTAAACGGTCGCTCTTTTCCGTATACATTGCGTGAATCACTCATTCATATGAAAGAAGATGAAAAAGTGAAATTACGGGTCATCAACGGACACACAGAATCACTTGCACTGCATATTCATGGTCATAAACCGACCGTAACACATTACGATGGCGTGGATAATGGTCCTAGCTCTTATATTCAACGCGATGTACATGGCATGGTGCCAGCTCAACGTTTAGATTTAGAGCTTAACGGCAAAGACGATGGTTTAAACAGCTTTGGTCAGGGGATTTGGATGTTCCATGATCACGTTGAAAAATCATTTACAACCAATGGCGTAGGTGAAGGTGGCGACATCAGTTTAGTGGTTTACGATGGCTTTATGGATGATCGTGGTATTCCCATGTCACACGGCATGAGCCTTGCGCCTTATTTCACCAAAGAATATTGGAAAAAAGGCGGCTACCCCATTTGGCAAGATTATGACGAATGGCGCAGTTTAGGATTGCCTGATTTAAACGCGCCTGTAACGCCTTCAAAAGTGGCGGTTCAAACAATTGCACCTAAACTTGACGATATTGAACGAGCTAAAAAAGTTGCCGCTGCTGCGAAGTCAAGTGAAGATGAGGATTCTTTCCTTGGCAAATTGGTTTATGGCATGTTCCTTGGATTTGCGTTTTATGGCGCATTCTTAAAACGTGATGCCTTGATTGCTTTGACAAAAAAGCTTTTAAATAATGTGAAAAAATAAGGCTATTGCATGATTGACGAATCACGACCGCCTTTCCCACCGTTCACAGCCGAAACCGCTGCAGTGAAAGTGCGTGCGGCTGAAAATGCGTGGAACTTGCAAGTACCTGAAAATATTGCACTGGCGTATAGCATTGATAGTCAATGGCGAAATCGCTCAGAATTTGTGCATGGTCGCGCAGAAATTATTGCTTTTCTTAAGCGTAAATGGGCAAGTGAGCAGCAATATCGACTTATTAAAGAATTGTGGGCGTTTCATGAAAATCGTATCGCTGTGCGTTTTGTCTATGAATGGCAAAACGCATCGGGGCAATGGCTACGCTCTTTTGGAAATGAAAATTGGGAATTTAACGAAAAAGGGTTGATGCAGCGCAGAATTGCGTCAATTAACGATATAGTCATTTCAGAGAAAGACCGTTTATTTCATTGGGAATGGAAAACCCCTCGCCCAGATAATCACCCCAATTTATCTGAATTAAATCTGATTTGATAATCGACACTCGGCGATGGCTTGAATACGCAATCGCCGAATCGCTTCACCAATTTTCGCTCCTTGCAGACCTTTTTTTAATACGATTGATGTATCGATATTTGCTGCTGCATTGGCGAGTTGCAACAGCATTTCTGCTTGAGGATAGAGCGCATTTTCAAAGGTTAATCGCCCACGCATATCTGATTCACAGGCGATAACAAATTCTTGAAGTCTATTTTGCTCTTTAAACGCCCCAAGTGTTTGCAGTAAATCAACAAGCGTTGTGGCGCGTAGTTCATTTACCCGATGGCAATGCGTGTGATATTGCGTGACGTGTAGCGCGAGGGTTTTAAAATGATTTGGAATACGTAGACGATTACACATTTTCTCCACAATAGGAACGCCTTTGAGTTCGTGTCCATGGTGATGGGGTAAATCCTGTTTGGGTGAAAGTGCTTTGCCTAGGTCATGGACTAGTGCGGCAAAACGGGGTTCTAATTTATCCGTTAATGTCACCGAGCGATCGAGTACCATCATGGTATGGACGCCACAATCAATTTCAGGGTGATATTTTTCGGGTTGTTCAATTCCAAACAGTGCATCAATTTCAGGAAAAATTTTTGCCATCGCGCCACAATCGCGTAATGTATAAAAAAAAGCGGATGGTTTTGATTCGCCCAACGCTTTGTGCATTTCCGCCCAAATGCGCTCTGGAACAAGAGCATCGACTTCGCCTGCCTGAACCATATCTCGCATCAACGCTTGTGTTTGCTCTGCAATTGTAAAGCCTAATGGCGCATAACGTGCCGCAAAACGGGCTAAACGTAAAATGCGCACAGGATCCTCTGCAAAGGCGGGGGAAACATGGCGAAAAATACGTTTTTCCAAATCAGCTACGCCACCATAAGGGTCAATAATGTCGCCTTTTTCTGACATGGCGATGGCGTTAATTGTTAAATCACGCCGCAACAAATCTTGCTTGAGCGTGACATCAGGCGCGGCATACACACTAAACCCTTTATAGCCTTTTGCAGTTTTACGTTCTGTACGCGCTAGCGCATATTCTTCTTTTGTTTTTGGATGCAAAAAAACAGGGAAATCTTTACCTACAGCCTGAAAGCCCATCGCTTTCATGGATTCTGGCGTCTGACCTAAAACCACCCAGTCACGTTCGGTAACCCTTCGGTTTAATAATTTATCGCGGACAGCACCGCCAACAAGATAAGTTTCCATGATATTTCGATATTCAAAAATAAAAAAAGTAAATAATTTGCATCTCTATTTTACACGGTCTTTCATTTCCTGTTTAATCACTGCTATTAACCAAGAAAACAAAATTTAAGAAATCATTTTTTTTGCCGCTAAACTACTCACTAATTATAGGAGTTTGCCCAATGAATCATCATAATTTTAAACCTGTTTTACTGACTGTCTTTTTAACTGTATTCCTGCCGGCGTGTTCAAGTCATACGCAAACTGCGCATGTTGACGATTTCGCTTTTGTTCCTCATAAAATATTGAGTGCAACGGGTTATGGTACAGCTGAAAAAAGCGACCATTACTCACGTCCACAAATTAAACTCATGGCGATGCGCTCATCAAAATTGGATGCCTATCGCAGCTTATCTGAGCAAGTTTACGGTGTTCATTTAACGGGTGTGACGACTGTTGAAAACATGATTATTACGCACGATAGTTATCGCTCTTATGTGGATGCGTATTTGCGTGGCGCGAAAATTGTTCGTACCGTTGCAATTAACAAAGATAAATTTGCCGGTGACGATACTTTTGAAACAGTGGTTGAACTTGAATTAACGCCACGTTTTTATGAATGTATGAACGGTTCACCTGTTGTTGTGACACAGTGTATGCAGCACCCATTGCCACCCGTTGCTGAACCTGAATTATTAACGCCATTCTCAAGCGTAGCGCCAACAATTCAACCAACAACAGCAACACTCGTGGCAAGTTCAGTAATATCAACACCAGCGCATTGCAATAGCATGGATTGCTATGATTATCCGCTTACGTCAGGTTTTGACCGTCCAAATATTACGGAATAAGTTATGACTACGCTCTTGTTTAGGCTTGCATCTATAAGTGCACTTGTTGGCGTTGTATCTTGCGCAACACCCCCACCACCCGCGCCACCTGCTCCCAAAAATGTGGTGGCAACTGTTGAAGGGCAAGCAACCGTGCAGAATGGTGCTGTCTTGCTGGCAAAAAAACAAGCCTTGCAAGATGCGGTTCGCGTGGCCTCTCAGCAATCGGCTGTGGCGGTTCAAAGTCAATCCTCTGTCGGTCGAGATAGTCGATTACTTGAAAGCATGACTATGCGCACAGCGGCTGCGGTAAGCAATACAAAAGTATTGCGTGAATGGCAAGCAGACGGCATTTATCATGTGAAAGCGATGGTTGAGCTGTCGTCAACTGGCACCTGTCAGCCCAATTATCGCAAACGCATTATTGCAACGGCGTTCCCGCGCGTTGTGCAAGAACAATTAAGTGATTATGAGAGTAATGATTTAGATAATGGTATTCCGCGCGAAATTAATAATTTGCTGATGGAATCCAATCAGTTCATTGGGATTAACTCGACAAATTTAGCTATTTATCCACGTCCAGATTTAGCGCCAGATTTGCAAGAGCGCAATGAATACGAACAGTCTAAAGTGGTTAAAATGGCCAATAAATCGGGTGCACAGTTCGTGTTATCAGGCGTGCTGCGTGATATGGAAATTGCTTCTGATGAATATATGCAAGGCAGTGGCGTTGAAGGTTTATTTAATAGCTGGAAACGACATATCACAGGCAGTCGCAATATTGGTATTGACGTTTATGTTCACGATGGGATGACAGGGGCGTTATTATTCCAAAAACGTTACGTCGATAAATCCAGTGGTGACGTCTTCATTCCAGCAAGTTATACCGTGGGAAGCGATGGTTTTCGCTCAACGGCCACCGGTCAAAAAATCACCGAAATTATTCATCATGCAAGTACCGACATAGCACAATCCTTGAGTTGCTATCCGTTTTCAACCCGCATTGCAGACATAAAAGGCGACAAAATCTATATTGATGCAGGGGCGCAAGAAAAACTCAACGTGGGCGATCAGCTCATTGTTTATGCGACAGCAGGCGATGGCATTCAGCTTGATGGTGGTAATAGCTTCACCTTAAACAAACAACCCTTAAATGTACTTACCATTCAATCAGTCACACCGCGTTATGCAATAGGCACACTTGAAGGCGTAATCAAAAAACCAAATATTAAAATTGGTGATTGGGTGCGCTCACAATAATTGCTCTATTGTGAAAATCATTTTAAACTCGCTCTACGTGCTGCCGCTTTTTAGCGGCAGTTTTGTTTCACTCGATAAAAAATGAAAATGACCAAATCAACTCAATTTTGGGGAATTGTGCCAGCAGCAGGCGTTGGTAAACGCATGAATGCCAATTGCCCAAAACAATATCTTCGGCTATTCACTGAAAACACAGCACATTCAACAGTCGCCTGTACTGTTATTGAACACACATTAAGTCGTTTAATTGAGGCGGATATTTTTGAAAAAATCGTCGTTGCCATTTCAAGGGATGATGCGTATTGGCCCGATTCGCCTATTTCAACACACACTAAAATTCTTCGTGCACAAGGCGGAAAAGAACGCGCTGATTCAGTTTTAAATGCGTTACTTGCGCTTGATGGTATCGCCAATGCCGATGATTGGGTGCTGGTACATGACGCTGCGCGTCCTTGCATTACAAAAGAAGATATTCACCTGTTAATTTCAACGCTACGCGAGGATGACGTAGGCGGCATTTTAGCCCTTTCTTCACACGATACTTTAAAAGAAGTGCATGGTAATCACATTATTAGCACGCTTGATCGTAACGTGATTTGGCGGGCATTAACGCCACAAATGTTTCGTTATGGGTTATTAAAACAATCGCTAGAGGCTACGCAGGGCAATGACGCTGTAACCGACGAGGCGAGTGCGCTGGAAATACAAGGTTTTATACCCAATATTGTCGAAGGACGAAGCGATAACATTAAAATCACTCGCCCCGAAGATTTAGCCCTTGCACAATTTTATTTAACACAGCAACATTCAACCGCGCCCAATCCTTGAGAAAAATGGTAAAATTTCACCCATCGCCCTTTTAGGAAAACAGAAAAACAATCATGCAAAATAAAACAATAACGCAACTCGCTCAAGGCCTGCGTGCCAAAGCATTTTCCAGTGTTGAACTCACACAGCATTTTTTAAATCGTATTGAAAAACACGCAGATTTAAATGCGTATATTACCGTCACTGCCGAGCAAGCCTTGCAAGCTGCGCAACTTGCTGATGTGCGAATTGCAAGTGGAAACGCTGAGTTATTAACAGGCATTCCGATGGCGCATAAAGATATTTTTTGTACACAAGATGTAAAAACCACGTGTGGTTCAAAAATGCTCGATAATTTTATTGCTCCCTACAATGCGACTGTCGTTGAAAAATTGAATGCGGCTGGCGCGGTGAATTTGGGTAAACTCAACATGGACGAATTTGCGATGGGTTCGTCAAATGAAACGAGTTTTTATGGTGCGGTGAAAAATCCATGGAATAAAAATGCAGTTGCCGGTGGTTCATCTGGTGGTAGTGCGGCAGCGGTGGCGGCGCAGCTTGCCGTTTGCGTGACGGGTACCGATACAGGCGGCTCAATTCGCCAACCTGCTGCGTTTTGTGGCGTGAGTGGTATTAAGCCAACGTATGGCCGCGTCTCGCGTTTTGGCATGATTGCGTATGCGTCAAGCCTTGATCAAGGTGGCTCGATG